>JBDHVB010000149.1:0-14306 GCA_039809465.1 Myxococcota bacterium | reverse complement strand
CGACCCGAACCATGTCTGCGGCATCAGTTGCCTCCTCAACTACGTCTACGCCGACGGCGAGCTCACCGAGTTTCAAATCGAGGTCTATACCCAGCTCCCGACCGCGAACATCACGCATTCGCCGACGCCGGCGTGGAACAAGACCCTCAGCTTCGACGCGCATGGCGATGACCCCGACCACCCGAACAGCAGCAGCCTCAAGTACTTCTGGTCGGTGACCACCAAGCCATCGGGCGGGGTGTCGTTCAACAACGGCAACAGCTCCTCACCGTCGCTCGCGATGAACAGCGACGCCAACATCGGCCACTGGGTGGTCAAGCTCGACCTCGACGATCAAGAAGGCGAGCGTATCACCGTCACGCACGGCTTCGATGTTCCCAACGTTCCTCCCGACATCAGCATTCAAGGCCCCGCCGAGATCGACGCGCTCGAGGTGATCGCGATCGACGCGACACCGACCAGCGACCCCGACGGCGGCAGCCTGTCGTTCGTTTGGGACATCGTCGCGAGCCCCTCCGGCTCGAGCCACCCGCCCGCCAACAACGTCGGCACCGCCTCGAATTTCCCGACCTACACGACCGACGAAGACGACATCGGCAACTGGCAGGTGCGCGTCACCGCCACCGACAACGAGGGCCCCAACGCCACCCCGCCCGGCGAAGACACGGCGACCTTCAGCTTCAAGGTGTTGAACCTGCCGCCGCGCATCGAATTCGTGGGCGCCACCGAGATCGACGTCGGCGACGCCATCGACGTCGCGACGAGTGTCCTCGATGACGACGACGGCGGCGCCCTCACCTTCGTCTGGGACATCATTCAATCGCCCAACTCCTCGGGCATCGGCCCGCAGAGCGGCTTCTCCGAAGATGCCTCGCTCTATCTGCCCGCTTCGACGGTCGCCATGGCGGGCACGTGGATCTTCCGTCTCACCGCCACCGACAACGAAGGCGCGAGCGCCGATCCGCCGGGCGTCACCAGCGAAGACATCAACGTCCTCGTCGACGGGCAGCCCACCGCGGTCGTCAACGTGACCGCTGGAGCCGCCAGCTTGGCGGGTGACCCACCGACCCTCTCGGCCGCCGACTTTCCGCTGACGCTCGACGCTTCGGACTCCGAGGATCCCGACTCACCGTGCGTCGGCGTCGCGGGGCGCTGCCACAGCACCAGCGACCCGCCAGTCAAGGACATCTCCCCAGCGATCACCACGTATCAGTGGTCGCTCGTCGACGTGCCCTCGGAGCTCTATGGCATTCAACCGCTCGGCCGCGTCGACGAGGTGCTCGGCATCAACGGCTCGTCGGCAACGCTCAATTTGAATAGCTACGCGACGCTCGGCGCGAGCGGACAGTTCACCTTCCAAGTGACGGTCTGGGACGGCGAGGACAACGAAGCGACTGCGCTCCAGAGCGTCATGGTCATCGACCCGAACACGAATCCCACGGCGGTGGTCAACGCGCCGATGTCCTATATGACGGTCAACGGCACGCTCGTCAGCGACATTCCACTCAGTGGAGCTTGGAGCTTCGATCTCGACAACACCTTGCTCGATCAGCCCCTGGCGAACGGCCTCGGCATTCAAACGTACACCTGGACGCTCACACCGCCCGCCTTCTGCAATCCACCGGCTCCGTCTTCTTCAGCGGAGTGGACGCTCTACGGCGCCGGCACCGCCGTGCCGCCCGAGTGCATGGGCATCTGGACCGTGCAGCTCACCGTCGGTGACGACGACAATCCGCAGCTCTTCGGCTCGGCCACGACCATGGTCGTCATCCGCAACTGCATGGCCCCCTTGTGCATCGACGCGCCGACCACCGCGCAGCCCGCCGTCGTCGAGTTCACGGACCAAACCGACGTGACGATTCTCTATCACCTCGACGCTACGATCTATAACCACCCCGAGTTCAACGCCGGCGCCTTCACCGAGCTCGCCATCTTCCACGAAGACGACACGCAGAATCCGTTCTACGTGGACTACGACTTCAACGTCTTGGTGAACGGCCAAGGCGGCTACAACGTGTTCAACTGGAACGGCGTCGGCACCGGGAGCTTCTTGCCGCTGTCCGGCCACTATCACGTCACCGTCACGCTGCTCGACGCGATCCTTACGCCGACCTTCTACACGGCGACCCAACTCAACGCCATCAGCATCGCTGTAGCGGACATCACCATCGCGAACACGAGCGACACGCTCGTGCGCCACCAAGACCTCGAGAACGGCAGCGACACCATCGACATCGACTACGACATATCGGGCGTGAGCGACGTCGACGAGATCGACTGGTACGTCTACGACGCCGCCGACACGCTGCGGGCGAGCGACATCCTGCCGGGCGCGACGTCGGGGACCATCAACTGGGATGGCCAAGACTTCGGCGTCACCATCGAGCCTGGCGTCTACACCTTCGTCGTCGAGGCGAAACGCCAAGGCGCAAGCTTGGGCGAGAGCGCACCCCACACCTTCACGGTGTACGCGCTAGGATTGACTCCACACGACGGTCCAGCTCCGCCTCAAGGAATGACCGTTTTCGCGAACATCGACGACGATGATTGGAACAACGTGGCGGACCAGGCGCAAACACCGGCGCCCGCGGGCGAAAACGATCTCGTGCAAGTCGATATTCAGCTGGAGCCATTCGATCTCGAAGGCTCTGTCGTTTTATCCGCGAGCAGCGGAGCGTTCAGGGTCTACGAGAACGCGAGCAAGACCACTCAGATAACGCTGCCGCACACCTACGACCTCGCCAACGAGAGCCCACCGAGCGAAATATTCATAGAAGGACTGACCGCTGGAGCGGCCGAGCTTCACATCGAGCTCAGCACCGGCGGCATCACAGCGCCACGAGTAACGCTCGCGCTCAACATCGTATCGGTCGAGCTCGTGATCGACGGCAACAACGATCACGCCATCACTGCCGCGGACAACGCGACCCTTTGGACGCGTATCGCCCGCTGGGACAACGCTTACGACGCGGCGTTCAACGTGCGGAATGGAGCCGACCCCGACAACCTCGTCGAGCAGGACCCATCGCGCTTCTACATCCGCGTCACGGATGCGGCCGCCAACACCGACCCTGCCGCGTTCGAAACACGCTTCGTGCAAGTCGGCACCCGTACTCAGGGTAACGTCACCGATGACACCGCCGTCCAGACGCTGCTTCTCGAGTCTGGCGCCAACACAGGCATCTTCATCTCGCGTTCGCACATGCTCATGGCCCCCGACGTCGTGCCATCCGATGACGGATTCGCTGTCGATGACGGATTTGGGGCCGCGGTAGCGGACAACGCGAACAATGACAGAACCCATCGTGCCACCATCGACGGCTCGGTGCGCACTTCCTATCAAGCCGCCGGAGCGCCGGCGGCGCGCGCTTTCGACATTCCTGTCTGCCAACGCCAACCGGAGTCACGCCGTAACATCGAGGTTCGTATCCACGTCTTCAATGAGCCCTTCGACGATACTGTCGGCTACGACCATGACGGCAACGCCGCGACTGCCGCGATCGGGGCGGGCAACGGCGTGTTCGACTTCACGGACACGAACGCGAACGGTGAGCACGACGCCGGCGAGCCGAGCGAGCCGTACATCGACATGAGTCACGGCGGCGCAGGTACTCCGATGGTGCCGGGCGATGCCGCGGGTGTCGTCGATGGGCGCGGACCCGTGGTGAGCGATCAGCATGTCGCCGACGAGCTCGAGCGGGCCGATCTGTCTTGGGCACAGACCTGCATGCACATCGTACAAGTCGGCGCGACCATCTTCGAAGATGCCCCCGTCGTCGGCGGCATAGACATCATGGCGGACAACAATGTCAGCTTACCGCCCGCGACTGACGCGCAGGCGATCTACGATGCGCACAGCGCCGCCATGACCGCCGATATCGTCGACGTCTTCTATGTCGGACCAATCACTGGAGCTTTTGGCGTGTCATGGCGCCCTGGCAACCAAACCGTTGCCCACGGCGAGAACACCTTTCTCATCATTCGCGCCAATACGGCCATCGAGCGCCGCACATTGGCACACGAGCTCGGCCACGTCGTGCTGAACGCCCCCGACTCAGCCAGCCCGCAGACCGTGTTTTTCCCGGCTCAGGCTTCGGTGCTCGACAACGCGCTGAACCAATTTCGCAGACTCTCGGCTGCATCCGAAACGACCGCGCGCACGGTGCGGCCGCTAGGTAACCTCAACGCTCCCGGCAACTCTTACATGAAAACGCCATGACCAAACGTCTACGCATTGCTCTTGTCGCCTTGCTGTACGTACCGTCACCGGCGCTTGCCTCGGTAGACGACGACGTGTCCGCTTTAGTGGCAGCAAGCCACGGTCTGTCCAGCGAATCCGGCTCAGCGGTGATGACTCTGCTATCCAAGGCACAAGCCGACTGTGGACCGTACGTCGCGAGTCTCACCAAACATCTCGAGCCCAGCTGGATCGCTGGTGACGCGTCGGGAGAACGGGCGCGCCGCGCCGAGAACGCGGTCAACGTGCTCGTCGGGTGCGGCGATGCCGGCCGTGCCGCGCTGGCCACGCGTTACGCGCAGCTATCCGCCAACCGCATCAAAGCCAGCGACGATTTGAGCAAACGCGCGGCGCAGCTGAAGCGCCCGCAACACCCCGAGCTCATCGCCAAGGCGAAAGCGTTGGCCGTCGTCGATGGCGTTCGTGGGGCCATCGTCGATGCGCTCGCGGGCGTCAAAGATGCACGCCTGCGCGACCCGCTGCTCACGGCCTTCGAAGGCGAAAACTACGCTATGCAACTACGCGTCCTGGACTACTTCGAACGGGCGACGCCGCGAGACGCCGCGGTCAGAGCGAAGCTCGCACCACTTCTCGAGAAACGCGACAGCCGTTTCTTTCAATCGCGGAAGCTCCGTTCGGTGATTGAATGAGGCATTACCTGAGCGTCGCCGTGATCCTCTGCTTGCCGCTGTCCGCCTCGGCGACGACGGAGTACGGCGCGCCGTTCGTGCTGGAAGATGGGTTCAAGGCGCCGGCCGGGCTCGGGATCGACGCTCAGAACGGGCGCATCCTCGTGGTCGAAACCGGGAATCATCGGGTCAAGTACGCGACCATCGGCGAGCTGACCGCGGCGCCGGACTGGGATCACTTCGGGTTCGTCGTGAGCCGCTCCGCCCCCGAAGCCTTGAACGAGCCGCAGGGCGTGGCTGGCGACGATGACGGCAACGTCTATGTCGTCGACACCTTCGGCAACGAAGTGCAGCTCTTTCACTGGAGCGGCGCGCAGTACGTCCATGACGCGGCCTTCGCATCGGCGACTCGCAATAGCGTTGCCGGCGTCGACATCAAGCGGCCGCGCGACATCGCCGTGGGCGCCGACGGTAAAGTTTATCTCTTGGACTCGGGCAACAAACGCATCCTGGTCGCCGACGGGCCCGCCGACACCTCGTGGGCGGTGCACAAGCAAGACGCATCGTGGGGCAATCCGTACGGCCTCGACGTCGCCGCCGACGGCACCATCTACATCGCCGACACCGACCATCACCGCATCGTCAAGATCCCGACCGTTGGACCGAGCACGAGCTTCGGCGCCTACGGCACGGGCGACGGGCTCTTTCGCTCGCCCCGCGACGTGGCGGTGCTCGCCGACGGCAAGCTCGTCGTTGCCGACACCGACAACCACCGCGTGCTCGTCATGCGCCAGAACGGCACGCGTTACGCGACGCTCGGCATGAAGCCGCTGGTCGGGAGCCCCCAGAAAGTCGAGGTCGACGCCGACAACCACATCTTCGTCATCGATTCGAACAACGCGCAGCTGCTCGCCTTCATGGGCCCCGACGCCACGCAGCCCTTCGATTTCTATGTTCGCGATCACGGATTCGACGACGGCACGCAGCCGACCGACCCGATCTACATCTTGTCGTCGCCCGACATCTTGGTGCGCCATCAGCCCGACGTCGACGTTGCGCTAGCCCAGCAGAACGGCCTCACGTCGTATGCTTTCGAGCAGCCTCGGTACGAGAAGAACAACTACATCTACGTCTCCGTCCATAACCGCGGAGCGCACCTCGCGACCAACGCGGTCCTGCGCGTCTATTGGGCGGACCCGGGCTCGCCGCTGGCGTTCCCAGCCGATTGGTCGTCCGCTGGGATGTACACGAGCTACACCAACACGCAGATCAACACCGCGGGCAATCAGCTCGCCGTCCCCCAGGTCGCGCCGGGCGGCAACATCGTCATCGGGCCCATCGTCTGGCGGCCACCGGCGCCCGAGACCACGAGTGATCAGCTCGGCACGCTCAACGTCTTGGTGCGCTCGATCAACGTCTTCGATCCCACCGCGCCGGCATCGGGCCTCGATGAAGTGCGCGGCAGCAACAACGTCGCGCTCCGCCGTGTCATCGTCACGCGCGCGCCCTTCCCCATCGGCGACCAAGACACCTTGGTGGTCGCCGCGTTGTTCCCCGACGTCAGCGCCAGCGTCGACATGACCGTGGTGCAAGAGCGCGTCGACGAGCTCGCCGCGTGGGTCGAGCAAACGAGCTACGGGCTCACGCACGTAAAGCCCCTCTATCGCGGACCGGTGAGCCTCGATAACCCCGAGAGCACCTACTCGACCGGTGAAGAGACCTTGCTGATCGACATGTCGACCGAGGTCTTGCAGAAGCTGCTCGCCAGCGAGCCGACGGTGCTCGACGGCGAGACCGCCGACCCCGAGGACGACATCGACCGCGTCATCATCGTGGTCAACAATCCGAATTTCACCATCGACTTCGCGACCACCAAGAACTGGCCATACGAGGTGAACGGCAAGACCATCTACCTCTCGGTGTCGGTGCAGGGGCCGGGAAACGCGACGCCCCTGTTCGCGCACGGCATGGGCCATCAGTTCGGCCTGCAAGATCTCTACGTCTACGACAACGTCGACTTCCCGAAGCCGCATATCGTCGACGAGTGGGACAACATGGCGAAGCCCTTCGAGGGCGCGCATCCCCTGGTCTGGTCGAAGCAGCTCGCGACCTGGGTGACGAGCAGCGGCGGCAAGATCTACTTCATCGCGCGGCCGCCCTACGCGAACCCGCTCTCCAACGTCCAAGTCGACGTCGCGTATCAGAGCATCCTCGAAAGCGGACAGTACGCGGCGGTCGCCGTGGGTCTCACCAAAGGCGCGACGACCTTCGAGGAAGAGACGCACTTCTATTGGCTCGAGTCGCGCAGCCCAACGCTCGGCAACGCCGATGCCACCGTGCCGCAAGACGGCGTCCTGATGTACTACGTCAACAAGCTGATCCCGCAAGGCCAGGCGCCCGTCATGGTCCGCGATCACACACAGAACACCGACGTCGTCAGCGACGCGGCGCTCGGCGTGAACCAACAAGAGAGCCCGGGCGGCACCGGTCTCACCGCCAAGGTGATCTCCAAGCTCGCGGGCGACGGCGGCTACAAGGTGCGCATCGACTACGCGCCGCCCGCCGACGACTACGACGTCTACATCGAGCCGCACGACCCCTACTATCAAAACCCCGACGTCTGGATCGATCACCAGCCCTACGAGGAGCCGGGGACGCCAGGAGAAGAGCAGCCGCGGGGCGGTGAAGAGAATCGCATTTACGCGCGCGTCCGCAATCACGGCCCGGCGACGGCCTACGACATCCGTGTGCGCTTCTTGCTTTCGGCGCCGTATCACACCGTCGGCGACTCCATCTCCTTCGACCTCTACAAGATCGTCTTCATCGACCAGCTTGGCCCCGACGAGGTGAAAGACGTTTACGTCGTGTGGGAGCCCGCTGACGCGGACGACCCACACAACTGCGTGAAGCTGGAGCTGCAGGACATTCCCAACGACACGAACTCCGGCAACAACACGGCGCAGCACAACTTTTACGTCGAGTACGTGAGCCACGGCAGCCCCTACGACGTCACCACCTTCGACTTCCAAGTGAAGAACCCGCAGCCACAGCCGACGCTCGTCTGTTTCCGCGTCGACGGCGTGCCCGACGACTGGTCGAAGTCGCTCACACCGAGCCGCAAGCTGCTCGCCGTCGACGAGGTCGGCTTCGGCAAGCTCACCTTTCAACCGCCACAAACGGCGCCCTCATGCACGCGCCACAGCATGCACGTCACCGGCTGGGTCCCGCGTGGCGATACGCTCGTCCGCTTGGGAGGAGTGCAGGTCGACGCCAACCTGCGCGACCGCACGACCCTCACCATCGACGAGCAGATGGTGCCCTGCCGCGGCGGCAAGCCCGTGGGCACGGGCGTCGATCCCAACAGCGAGGAGTACGCGCGTGCCGCCGCGGAGTACGCGCGCTTCATCGCGCAGCTCCGAGGCCGCGAGAAGCCCACGGCCTGCGAGATCTTGAGCGTCAAGGGCTGCACCATACCGCCGCGCCCCAACGAGAAGATCACCGTCCGCTATAAAGACCCGTCGGGAAACCCGGTCTATCACGAGGTCACGACCGACGAATTCGGCTGCTATGACGACCAGTACATCGTCGTGACTGGCGGCAACTGGACGGCAACGGCGCTCTACGACGGTGGTGAGTGCTACGGCCCGGCCGAGACCGACGACGTCAAACTGAAAGTGCCGCTCCCCGAGAACCGCGACCAAGACGGCGACGGCCTTCCCGACGACGACGAGGTCCAAGGCGACGCCGACGGTGACGACATCCCCAACTTCCTCGACCCGGACAGTGACGACGACGGCATCATCGATGGCAAAGAGCCGCGCGGCGATGTCGACCAAGATGGCGTCGACAATGTCGTCGATGTCGACAGCGACAACGACGGCATCATCGACGGCAAAGACGGCTCGCCTTACACGCCTCCGAGCAGGCTGTGCCGACATCCGTCGAAACACCAACGCTGTCTCGGCTGGCTGCTCCTGGTGCTCGTGATCGTTCTGCTCGTCATGGCGATCCGCCTCGAGCGCGCCTGGCTTGCAGCGCTAGCGCTTGCCTTGTTCGTCTTTGCTCTCCTGTTGTTGTTCGGGGGCCATCTCTGCATCGGCCCCGCGCCTTGACCGACTCCCGAGCCTTCAGCGGCTGATGCAGCGGGTGAGCGCTTCTTGCGCCGACTTTTGCTTGGCGAGCGCTTGATCGACGTAGAGCTGGTAGCGCGAGCACGTCTTCACGTTGTCGTTGGTGCGGCGCAGACACTCACCGAGCTCGTCCTGAGCCTTCTGCGCGGCCTCGTCGGCCTTGGCGAGCTTGCCCTTTTCTTTGGGGCACTCGGGCAAGGTCGGCTGCGCTGGCTGGGCGGGAGCGGTGGCCGCCGGCGCAGTCGTCGAGGTGGTGCCCGGTGAAGCGGCGGGCGGCGCGGCTTGGACACCAGGCGCGGGCTGGGTCGTGGCGGGCGCCGTCTGGTTGTCGTTCGGGTGCATCGCCGCGTATTCCTGAGCCTTCACCTCGGCGGCATACTCGCTCACGGCCTGCTTCACGAAGACCGGCGGGGTCCAGCGCACCGTGGCCATGCACAGGTGGTCGGCGGGATTGAAGCGCGTGTCCTGCACGGCGGCGCTCTGGAGCTTGGCGCGGGCGAAGCGCTCGAGGAACACGCGGCCATCCTCGACGCCGACCTCCTTGGCCACGTCGTCCGCGATGTCGTCGTTGTCCTGCGTGAAGCGCAATGCGATCGCGGCCACCGAGCGGCTCACCGCGGTGTCACAAGCAAGCCCCTGGTTCATGCCTGGCCCAGCGGCGCCAGCGACGTAAACCTTGGAGCCACTCTCGTCCATGACCTCGACGTGCGTACCCGGCTTCGTGGTGCGGCAACCCACCAAACCAACCAAGCCAAACCCCAAAACCAAGAAGCGCGTGTGCATAACCGTCCTTTGACCGTCCGTTTGTCACTGTGACGAGGTTGGAAACTAACGTATTCTTCGAGTCCGATGCGAGACCACTTCCCCCAGTGTGTCGTGCCCATGTCTTTCCTTGCCCTGATCGCGCTCGCTGGTTGTACATCGACCGGCAAGAAGCCCGCAGCCGCGGCGCCCGCCGCGAGCGACGCGAAAGTGCCCGCGTGGGTCCGCTCGATGAAGGGCGACGCCGAGCACGTCTGTGGCCTGGGCGTGTCGGGCGCGGGGTTCGAGAACTCGCCCTACCCCAAGATCAACGCGCGTGAGCGCGCCGTGCAGAACCTGGCCGGCATCATCGGCACGCAGGTCGAAGAGGCGATGATCGACGACGCGACGCTCGCGGGCGACGACGTGCAATACGCCCGCGTGGTGCACGTCGACGAGGAGCTCGTCGCCACCGTCGATGGCGCCGCCGAGCTCGAGTACTGGACCGACGAGGAAGGCAAAGGCCCGTACGGCGAGAAGGGCTTCGTCTACGGCTGGGCGTGCATCCCCAAGGCCAAGGCTGCCGAGACCTTCAACGTGTCCGCTAAAACGTTCGAGAGCAAGAAGAGCAACGAGCCCGTCGCGAGCTCGCCCAACAGCGTCCCCAAGTGGATCGGCAAAGGGGGCAAGCGTAAGGACGGCCGCTTCTGCGCGGTCGGCTACTCGCAGCCGACCTTCCAGGCGGAGAAGACCTTCGCCAACGTCGTCGAGGACGTGCGCGCTCAGCTCGCGACCACCGTGAGCAGCTTGGTCTCGAACTACTTCGAGGAGCTCTCGCGCACCGACGCGATAGCGGTGCAGTCGATGACCGTCTCGTCGAACCAAGCGGTCGCCAAGGGCGTCGTCGTCACGCGCTTCTGGTACGACGCCAACGGCATCGGCCCGCAGCGCCGCAAGCGCAGCACCTACGGCTATGGCTGTGCCTACCCACTCGAGATCGTCGCCGCGAGCCTCGAGAAGGCGAAGTCACTCACCCAGCAAACCGTCGAGTCGGTGCGTGAGCACGCCAAGCAAGCCTTCGACGCGCTCGAAGCCGAGGAGCAAAAGCGCGGCGTCGCCACGTCGAAGTGAGCGCGGCCGTTTGCATTGACTAGCAAGCAAGGGGCGGGCGAGAACTTTGCCATGGAGCGCTATGATCGCATCGCCGATGCATATTCGGCGATGTGGCCACTCATCGTGCCGGGCTACTTGCCGTGCCTGAACGCCATGCTCGAGACCGTGCGCGCGCTGGACATGCGCCCGCGTGACGTCCTCGATCTAGGTTGCGGGCCCGGCTCGGCCATCGTCGCGGTCGCTCCCGCGTGCCACCCCGAGACGCGTGTCACGCTGGTCGACAGCGCGCCCAGGATGCTCGAGGCCGCCAAGAGCGCCGTCGGCTCGCGGGCCGTCGCGGCCATCTGCGAGGACTTTCGCGATCCCGAGGTGCTGGCGCGGATCACCCGCCCCCTCTCCTACGATCTGGTGCTCTGCTCCTTCGCGCTGCACCACTGGGACGACTCCGACAAGCGCTCGGTCCTCGAGGCGCTCGCCCGCGGCGTGCGCCCTGGCGGCCTGCTGCTCCTCGCCGACGAGGTGGTCGCCGATGCGCCGGCCGGCTGGGACGTCGTTGGCCGCGTGCGCATGCGCATGATCGACACCAACATAAGCTCGGGACGGATCCCCGAGGAGTTCGTCGCGACCGAGGCGGCCATGCCGCCGGAGCTCCGGCTCCCGTTCAAGCCCAGCCGCACCGATGAGATGGTAAGCTGGCTCGCACGATCGGGTCTCGCAGTATCAGTGCCGCTCACGGTGTTCGGGGCGGCTCTCCACTTGGCATTGAAACCAGTTTGAGCGAGCGTTGAAGCATATGGCCATTCCGATTTCACGAAGCTCCGCCGACCCCGTACCCGCCGAAGGTGACCGCGAGCGCGTCGCCGCCCTGCGCGCCGCCCGCGACCGCATCCATGCGAGATCGGCAAGCGCGTCATCGGCCAGCGCGAGGTCATCGATCACCTGCTCATCACGCTGTTCGCGCGTGGTCACGGCTTGTTCGTCGGCGTGCCTGGTCTCGCCAAGACCTTGCTCATCCAGACCTTGGCCGACGTGCTCGACCTATCGTTCAACCGCATCCAGTTCACGCCCGACCTCATGCCGTCGGACATCACCGGCACCGACATCCTCGAGAGCGACGCCAGCGGCGGCCGTGCCTTCCGCTTCATCAAGGGCCCGGTGTTCTGCAACATCCTGCTCGCCGACGAGGTGAATCGCACGCCGCCCAAAACGCAGGCGGCGCTGCTGCAGTCGATGCAAGAGCAGCGCGTCACCGCGGGTGGCCGCACCTATCCGCTCGACGCACCCTTCCACGTCTTCGCGACGCAAAACCCCATCGAGCAAGAAGGCACCTACCCGCTCCCCGAAGCGCAGCTCGACCGCTTCATGATGATGCTGCACGTCGAGTATCCATCCGCCGTCGAGGAGGCCGAGATCGTCCGCCGCACCACGTCGGCGCCGCACGCGGCCGTGCAGAAGATCCTGGGCCCGCAAGAGATCCTGGCGTTTCAGGATCTGGTCATGCGCGTCCCCATCTCCGAGCCCTCCATCGAGCTCGCGGTGCGTCTGGTGCGCCGGACGCGCCCCGATGACCCGCAGGCGCCGGCCGAGGTCAAGGAGTTCGTCACCTACGGCGCGGGTCCGCGTGCCTCGCAGCACATCGTGCTCGCCGCCAAGGCCCGGGCCATCCTCGAGGGCCGCCCGGTGGTCGACGGCAGCGACATCAAGGCGCTCGCCTACCCGGTGCTCCGCCATCGCGTCCTCACCAACTTCCACGCCGAAGCGCGGAAAGTGACGGCCGACGACATCGTGGCCAAGGTGCTCGAGGGCGTGGTGTGAGCTCCACCTTCGAGCTGTCGCCGCAGCTCCTGGCCGACATCGAGACGCTGCAGCTGTCGGCCCGCAACATCGTCAGCGGCGCCCTCGCCGGCTCGCACCGCTCGCTGCGCCGCGGCTCGAGCATCGAGTTCAGCGAGCACAAGCTCTACACGCCGGGCGACGACATCCGCCACATCGACTGGCGCTCATTCGCTAAAACGGACCGCTACTACGTCAAGCAGTTCGAGGACGAGACCAACATCACGCTGGAGCTGCTCATCGACGGCTCGGCATCCATGGCCTTCGCCGGTGATGGCCGTGAAGCAAAGCTCGAGTACGCGAAGAAGCTCGGCGCCGCGCTCTGCTATCTGGCGCTGCGCCAGGGCGACGCGAGCGGGGTCGTCACCTTCGGCACCACGGTGCGCGACGAGCTCCCGGCACGGGCCACCAGCGCGCACTTGGTCGAGGTCATGCGCCTGCTCGCGCAGCTCACGCCCTCCGGCGAGACCTCGCTGGTCGGCGCGCTGGATCAGTTCGGCCAGCGCAGCCGCAGGCGCTCGCTGCTCGTCATCATCAGCGACTTGTTCGATCCCAACCCAGGCTTGTTCGACGCCTTCCGCCGCTTGGCCGCGCGCCGCCACGACGTAGCCTTGGTGCACCTGCTCGACCCGGTCGAGATCGACTTTCCCTACGAGAACCCGTCGACCTTCGTGTCGATGGAAGACGACCGCCGCCTCTTCATCCACCCCCGCACCCTGCGCAACGCCTACGTCAAGGAGATGCGCGAGTTCCTCACCCGCACCTCACGCGCGCTACGCGAAGCTGGCATCGACTACCGCGAGGTCCGCACCGACACGGACCCCGCGCAAGTGCTGGGGAGCTTCTTGCGCGAGCGCGAGGCCAGCTAGCAGTAACGCTTTAGCGCACACGGCCGGCGTAGCCGTCGGACGTCACGTAGACCGCCGTCGACCCGTGATCGATACCCACCATCGCATCGTTATCCGCGACGATGGCGAGGCCGGGCACGACGGTGTCGCTCGTCTCCCAGACATTGCCGGTCGCGATGCGTCGGTACACCGTGCCGAAAGAGTTGAGACTGTGAACGAGCACGAAGTCCTCGTTGGTGTTGACCAGCCGGGCGCGCCGCGCGGCGCTGGTCGCGTCGAGTTGCACCGCGGCATCCCGCGCGTGTGAGGGGTCGCCATCCCAGGTCTGCACGTAGGGTACGGCGGTCGCCTTGCAGAAGAAGAACGCAGTCTTGCCGGACGGCGTGACCGCCATGGTCGGCGGGCAGTTACTGGTGTTCCACGCCCCCTCGATCTGGAAGCCATAGGTGCTCTCGCTTTCCGTGTCGTAGGGCAGCCGGGTCACGTGTGCGTTGAGCGACCCGTCGGCGCGGAGCGCGAACAAGTTACCGGCATCGTCGACGTAAAGCTCGCGCTTTCCGGATTGATTGTTGCCGAGGTCGATGACCGGACCGAACGCGCCGGTCGCGGCGTCGAAGCGGCGCACGATGGCGTTGTAGTTGTTGCGCCACAGGACACCGCCGAGGCCGTTCGCGTTGAGCACGGCGCTCGCATTACCAGTGGCGCAGAACTGGCCGTCGTCGGCTTGCGCCGCGTCGGACCAGGTGGTGCCGTTGAACCAGCTGTACCAGCACGA
>JBDHVB010000148.1:0-14551 GCA_039809465.1 Myxococcota bacterium | reverse complement strand
GCCGACTAACCAGCCTTCCCCGCCTCCGGAGCCGCGACGAGCCCGAGGACGACCGCGACATCGACCGCTGCCTACCCTCCGGGAAGCGAATAGGCCTCGCGAGGAGGTCAAAGCGGAAAGAGCGCGACGAAGCGCAACGACGGAACACGCCCAAGGCCGAGGCGCTCAAATGCAGTCGGCCATCGGCTATCGGCTCATCGGTCATCGGCCATCGGCCATCGGCCATCGGCCAATCGGCCATCGGCCATCGGCAGTCCCCACTCAACTACTTCGTCCCAATCACCCTAACCGCCACTCCCCCAATCACCCCTCCAACCAAAACCGCCCCTCCCAAATGCCCAACGAGGAAATGCACCGGCTCCTCCAACGGACAAGCCAAGAACACCATCGTCGCCCCCACCGCCGCCGCGAAGCTCCCCAACAACAACGCCTTCACTCCCGGCCGGATCGGCTCGGTACCGCGCCTCGCAAATATCGCCGCCCCCCCCACTATAGCGGACAAAAGCATCGTCTTCACCCCGCACGGCACATCACCAGCAAAGCTATGCGGCAAAGACTCCTCAGCAGCATACGCAATAACGATTGCCCCCAGCACGACATACGGCATCACCGCGATCCGCTTCGATGCGGCAACACTCCCCCTCAACGATCCCGACACCCCCGCGATCAACGTCCGAGCCGCCAAAGCCACGAGGACCAACGCCGTCACCCAAACGAACATCGGCGCGCGCTCGCCCATCGTCGGACCAGCGCCGCTTCCGAAGAAGATAGCCGCGACCGCGACACCGACCGCGATTCCCATCGTCGTGCGCCACGCCTGCTCCTGCCGCGTCGGCGACGGCTTGGCGCGCGTCTCGGCCGCGATCTTCGCCTTCAGGGAAGCCGGCAAGCTCATGATTCGCCCTCCCCATGCGACAGCCCCAGCGCCACATAAGCGCGATGCGCGCGCATCTTCATCGCGACGGGCGTAACTCCCACCACCTCGGCCGCTTCCGCGAGTGACAGTCCTTCGAGACGGACCAGCTCGAAGGCGACGCGGTGCTCCTCGGGCAACTTGGCGAGCTTCGCCTGCAGCTTCGCGAGGCTCTCGCGGTCGCTAAAGCGTGCTTCGGGATTGTCGCTCGAGCGCAGCAGATCTTCTTTCGATATCGCGATCTCGGGCTTGCGCCGGCGCGAGCGCAGCGCGTCGAACATCAGGCGGCGAGCAATCGCGTACGCCCATGGCAGCACGGCGCCGTTCTTCTCGAAGCTCGCTCGGGTGCGGTGCATGCGTAGGAACGTTTGTTGAACCAAGTCGTCCGCCAAAGCAGAATCATGCAGGGAGCGCTTCAAGAACCCGCGGAGACGAGGCGCCAAGCCGTCGTACAATGGCTCGAACGCGGCGTCATCGCCCTGGGCGTAGCGCTCCATGAGTAGATCGAGCTGTGTCGGTTCCGCCGTCGTCACCTTCGGCGCACCGGACCACAAAAGAATGGAAGGCACAACACGACCTTCCTTGCTCATCTCTACGTCGCAAGAGCCGAGCAGTTTCCGTTGGTGTAAGAAGATTCATGGACTTCGATGGGAGCTTCACCTTCATCGCCTCACACGCGACCGACGCGCTCCGCGCCAAGGTCGAGGCTTTGACTCCTGACGACTGGCTCGCCGACGCCTGGCGCCAACACGTCTACCGGCCGCACCGCGAGTCGAACACCATCCTCTTGATGTTCGACAAGGACTACCGCCACGACACTCCCACCACCCTCGATGCCCACGCGCGCTTCGAGCCCGAGCTGCAAGCCATTTATCGGCGCCTGCACACCCACTACGGCGGCGGTTATCCCATCCGCGCATTGTTCGCGCGCCTCCCGCCACAGGGCCGTGTTCACCCGCACTCGGACGCCGGCTTCTCGCTCACCAACTCGCACCGCGTGCACCTCCCCGTCATCACGCACCCCGCGGCCTGGTTCACCATCGGCGGTGAAGCCAAGGCGCTCCCGTACGGTGAGCTCTGGGAGGTAAACAACCAGCGCGAGCACAGCTGCCACAACGACGGCGACCGCTATCGCGTGCACCTCTTGGTCGACTGGGTCATCCCCGGCGAGCTGCGCTTCTTCCGCCCCGATCCGTCCTTCACCATGCACCTGCGGCTCGCGCCCGGCGCCAAGGTCGACACGCCCTTGGGCCGCCCGCACCTCGTGGTCATCTCCGCCACCGATGTGGAGCCGGTAGAGCTCGAGCTGACCCGTGAGCTCGAGCCGCTCGCCCGCTGGCTACGCATGCAAAAGAAGCCATTCACGCAGCACGATGTCCGCTCCGGCGTACCGTCGCTCAGCGAAGCCCAGATCAACGACGTCCTCGACACCCTGGTGCGCGCCGAGGTGCTCCAGCACTCCTTCAAGCCGTTCAAGTGAGCGACGCCGGCCGTTACAACCCCGCCGATCTACGCAGCGCCCGCCGCCTGGTCGAGCAGACGCAGTTCTTCGACCGCCCGCTCGTCATCCTCTCGGCCCCGCGCTCCGGCAGCACCTTGCTCTACGAGCTGCTCACCCGCTCGCGCTCCGTCTACAGCCTGGGCGGCGAGAGCCACGGCGTCATCGAGGAGCTGGGCGGCCTCGACCCCATGGATGGCCGTGTCCGCTCGAACAGACTCACCGCGGACGATGCCGACGGCGAGACCGCCCTCACCTTACGCACCGGCTTTCTCCTGGGCGCGCGTGATGCCGAGGGCGTGCGCTACCTCGACAGATCACCCGCCGCGCGTCCACCCACCATGCGCTTCGTCGAGAAGACCCCGAAGAACATGCTACGCGTGCCGTTCATGCTCGCCGTGTTCCCTGGCGCGCGCTTCGTGCTCCTGGTGCGGGAGCCGCGCGAAGCCCTCTCCAGCATGATCGAGGCCTGGGAGTCCGGAAAGTTCATCACCTACCCGTCGCTGCCGGGCTTTCGCGGCCCGTGGTCGATGCTCCTCCCCGACGGCTATCAGAGCGTCAGCAACCAACCGATCGACGTCTGCGCCGCCTTCCAGTGGCGCTCCGCCATGCGCGTCGCCCTCGACGACCTCGCGCAGGTGCCTCCTGAAAACATCTGTGTCGTCCGCTATGACGAGCTCGTAGCGACGCCCGCCGAAGCGGTCAGGCGCATCGCCGCCATGGCGGACATCGACTTCGAGGACATCGCGCGATTCGCCGCCACCAATGCCCTGCCGGTCTCCACCCACACCTTGTCGAAGCCCAAGCCGGACAAGTGGATGCGTCACGCGGCGCGCATGAAGCCGTTCTTGCCCGAGCTCGAAGCGCTGGCCGGCGAGGTCAGCGCGTGGTCGCGAGCCGCAGCTGCTCGGCGATGAAGTCCGCGAGCTTGATGCCGCGGTGCGCGAGCTGTTGCGGCACGAACGATGACTTCGACAAGCCGGGGAGGGTGTTGGTCTCGAGGAAGACCGGGCCCTTGCTGGTCAAGATCATGTCGCTGCGCGAGTAGCCGAAGCAGCCGAGCTCGCGGTGCACCTTGACGGCGAGCTCCTGGCACCTCGCGGCGTCATCGGCGTCGAGCTTCGCGGGGGTGACCTCGGTGATGCCGTCGCCCAGGTACTTGCCCTGGTAGTCGAAGGCGCGGCCCTTCTGCACGAGGACCTCGGAGGCGCACAAAGGCTCGACCGTGCCGTTGCGATCCGCGACCCCCACGGTGATCTCGCGGCCCTCGAGGAACATCTCGGCCATGTACGCGTGACCCGACGTCGCGACCGCTTGCGCGACCTTCGTGAGGTCCGACGAGCCGTCGACGATGTGCAGGCCCACCGACGAGCCGCTGGCGATCGGCTTCACGACGATCTTGCCGTGCTTGCCCACGAAGTCCGCCATCGCGGAACGAACGGCCGCGGCGTCACCTTGCCGCAAGGTGATCTGCTCGGCGACCGGCACGCCCGCCGCGCCGACGATGCGCTTGGTCGCGGTCTTGTCGAAGCACGCCGCCGAGGCCTTGGAGTCGGACCCGGTGTACGGCACGCCCGCCGTTTCCAAGACCTTCTGGATGGTGCCGTTCTCGCCCTCGTCGCCGTGCAGGCAGAGGAACATCGGCCGGCCATTGGCGCTCTTTGCGGCCTCGGCGACGCTCGCGGCGAAGGGCTTGCCGGACGCCGCGAACTGCACCTCGAAGGGCTTCTGATGCGCCGCGACCTCGGCGGCCGCCACCTCGGTGACCGAGCCATCGGGCGCGATGAACCAGGGCACGAACGCGGGCACCTGAGCGAGGACGTTTTGCGCCGAAGCAAGCGCCACGAGGCGCTCGTCCGACTGACCACCAAAGAGGAGAATAGGCTGCATCGCGCCCAGCTTATACAGTCTCGCGCACGGCGCCGCTATGCTCGAGCACGGCTTCCGCGGCGCGCATGCCGTCCACCGCGGCGCTTACGATGCCGCCGCCGTAGCCCATGCCTTCACCCGCGGGATAGAGGCCGTCCGCGCCGATCGCCTGCATGGTGCCGTCGTCACGTGGCACCCGCACCGGCGCGGAGGTGCGCGTCTCGACGCCGATGAGCTTCGCCTCGTTGGTGATGAAGCCGGGGATGTTGCGGTTGAACTTTTGCAGCGCGCGGCGCAGCGCCTCGATGACCGGCGCGGGGTAGAGTGTCGTGAGATCGGCCGACGTCAAGCCGCGGCGGTAGCTGGTCGCCGGGATGTCCGCTGAAACGGTGCCCGCGACGAAGTCGGCGACCCGGCTCGCGGGCGCGACGAAGGCACCACCTCCCGCCGCGTACGCCTTGCGCTCGGCGTCGAGCTGGAACTCGACACCCGCGAACACGCCTTCGTGACCGGCGCGCGCGTAGTCCTCCGGGCCGACGGACACGACCAGCGCGCTGTTCGCGTACTTGCCGGAGCGCGAGGCATGGCTCATGCCGTTGATGCAGAGCTCACCCGGATGCGTCGGCGTCGTGACCACGACCCCGCCGGGGCACATGCAGAACGACCAGACGCCGCGCTCGTCCTCGTTGTAGGTGAGGCGATAATCGGCGGCCGGCAGATAGCCGCGCTCCGACGGCTGGCCATAGCGGGCCTCGTCGATGAGCGCTTGCGGATGCTCGACGCGGAAGCCCACCGCGAACGGGCGGCACTCGAGCGGCAGACCCTTCGCCGCGAGCTTGTACCAGATCTCCCGCGCCGAGTGACCCGTGGCGAGTACGACGCGCGAGACGTCGAGCCACTCGCCCGAGCGCAGCTTCAAGCGCTTCAATGTCCCGCCGGCGATGTCGAAGTCCTCTAAAGCGGTGTCGAAGCGAAAGGTGACGCCGAGCTCGGTGAGATGCGCGCGGATGTTACGCAGCAAGCGGACCAGCTTGTCGGTGCCCAGGTGCGGCCGGTTGTTGATGCGGATGCTCGGATCGGCGCCGCGCTCCACCAACAGCTCGAGCACCCGATCGACGCGCGCGTCACCGACGCGGGTGTAGAGCTTGCCGTCCGAGTAGGTGCCAGCGCCGCCTTCGCCGTAGCAAACGTTCGAATCGGGATCGAGCTCGCCGCGCTGGTACAGACGCGACACGGCGCGGGTGCGCTCCTCGACGGCGTGTCCGCGTTCGAGGACAATCGGCGCGAGGCCCGCCTCCGCGAGGGTCAAAGCCGCGAACAGCCCAGCGGGCCCCGCGCCGACGACGACAGGGCGCGGACCATCGGGTGGCTTACCGCGCATGCGGAAGCGGTAGCGCTCGGGGGGCGTGTACGGGAACGCCTTCTTGCCGCGCATCAGCCGGCCCGCGACCTTCTCGTGCAGATCGGCGGTGACCGTGTAGGCAAAGCGCGGCGGCCGTTTGCGGGCATCGAGCGCGCGCTGCAACACTTGCACGCTGCGCAGGTCTCCCTCCCCCAAGCCGCTCTTTCGCAAGAGAGCGTGGAGCTCGGGCATGGGGTCGGCGGCTGCTTCGAGCGGCAGGTGCAGCTCGGGGATTTTCACGCGCATCTACGAGAACGAAATACTACCGCGTTTTGCGCTTGGCTACCGGTGCCGGCTTCTGGGGGCCGCCTTCGAGCTGCTTCAAGGCCTTGAGGCGGTTATCGCGGTCTTCCCAGAGGTTGAGCACGAGGGCGATGTCTTGCAGTGACAGGACGTTCGCGAGGTGGGGGAACTCGACGATGAAGCGGTCCTCGTAGAAGTCGCGGATGCGGTCCGAGACGAAGAAGCGCAGCAGGCGCTCGCGGTTCTCGGCGTCGACGTGGGTGAAGATGAGGCCCATGCCCGACTCGTCGGCGTTCTCTTCGACGCTGACCGTGTGCATGATCTCGCCGCGGGCGACGAGCACGTCGCCGGTCTCGAGCTGCACCTCGAGGTTGAGCGGGAAGCCCATGGGCAGCAGGTAGCTCGAGTCGAGGAAGATCCCGCCGATGGCGAGGTTGCGCGTGCGGCAGTGGCCCTCGAACTGGATCGGCTTGCCTTTGTAAGACTCGTTCAGCCACATCCGCGTGGGCATGCGGATATCGATCCGTTCGTGGTCGCGTCGCTCATCTGCCATGGCGGCCGTTTACCTTCCTGCGCCGGGAGACCGCAACTCTTTGCCGCAGCCAAAGGTTTTGGGCTACGGTCCCACCGCCATGAATCGCACAGAGTTCTTGAGCGAGCTCGGTAAGCTCCAGCGCGCCTACGAGGCCGAGCAACCGAGCATGGGCTGCATCGCGAGCACCAACGTGCGCGCCTGCTCCCACTGCATGTTTTCGGACGATCTGACCGGTTGCCACCACTGCACGCACTGCGTGAGCTGCAGCGACAGCACCAACCTTTCGCACTCGACCGGCTGTACGTCTTGCCATTCGTCGGCGTACCTGACGGACTGCACGGGGTGCAGCAAGAGCGCCTACCTCATCCGCAGCATCGGCTGCACCGAGTGCAATTACTGCTTCGGCTGCGTGGGGCTCATGAAGAAGGACTTCCACATCCTGAACGTGAAATACAAACGCGACGAGTACTTCAAGCGCCTCAAGGTGTTGAAAAAGGAGCTTGGGCTCGACTAGTTGGTAGGGTGCCGGACACACCATGGCAAAGCTCGACGACCTCTTAAGCGATCTTGCGAACTTCGACGCCCAGCACGACCTGCAGGGGCTGCGGCGCACCCGTGAGACCATCGTCAGCGAGCACCCGGACTCCGAGGCGGCGGTCGAAGCCTCGTACAAGATCGGCCTCGACCACCTGTTCCGCGAGCGTGACCTGGTCGCCGCCGTGACCCGCTTCGAAGAGGCGGCCAAGCGCAAGCATCCGTTCTGGTCGGCCGCCGCGCGCACCTCGCTGGGGCTTTGCTATTACCATCAAGGCCGCGCTCAGAAGGCGCTGCTCGAGCTGCGCAAGGTCGGCTACCCCGAGACGCCCACCTCGCACTCGGTCACGGCGCTCGGCTTCATCGAGAGCATCTCCGAGCAGTCCGGTCAGCCCGACGAGGCCAAGCGCGCCCGCAAGGACCGCATCAAGCAGCTCGAGCTCCTCATCGACAATGCCCGCTCTGGCGGACAAGCGAAAGAGCGCGGCTTCTACCTGTACACCTTGGCGCTCGCCTTGCGTGATCAGGGCGGCGACGAAGCGAGCGTGAAGACGCTGCTCTCCGAAGCCAAGGATCTCGGCCCCGAGATCCTGGGCGCGGATCTGTTCCGAGCCGTCGCCAGCGCCCTGGGCTGACGGCGTGGGCTTCTACGTTTATCACCGGCCGGTGAGCGGCGCGGGCCTGTTCGTGGGCCGCGAGATCACCATGCGCTCGCTCACCTCGGGCCTCGCGTCGAACCGCATCTTCGCGGTCTGCGGCGGCCCCAAGCTCGGCCGCACCTCGGTGCTGCAGCAGCTCTACGGCGCCAATCAGCTGCAGTGGCTGCGCAACCCCAAGGCCGCGAAGCTCGTCCCCATCGTCCTCGACGTGGCGCGCGTGAACCCTGGCCAAACGCCGCTGCAAGCCTCGCGCAACTTCGCGCAGCAGCTCTGGGAGGCGGTGACGCGCTCGATCAGCGACCCGCGCGTCTACGGCAACAGCAGGCCTCCCGTCTTTCCGAAGACCGACTTCCCACGTGAGAAGGACCCGTGGGGGCTCTTTCACCGCTCCTGCGACGAGCTCTGGAACAGCATCGCCGGCACGCCCGCCTGGGCCCGCACCGCGCTCTTCCTCGACAACTGCGACGAGCTGACGACGCGCACCTTCGACATGGTGCTCATGCCGCTCAACGACTTCATCAGCGCCAGGGTGCAGTACGCTCCAGTGGCCGCTGTCCTCACCGGCGGACGCATGCTGCGCGAGTTCATCAGCGAGAAGACGAGCCCGTTACGCATGGCGCGGCCGCTCACCTTGAGCGTGCTCAAGAACAGCGAAGCCGACGCCCTGGTGCACGCTGGCATGCCCGAGGTGACGCCCGAGGGCTTGGAGCTCATCAAGTTCGTCACCGGCCGCCACCCGTACCTCATGCAGCGCGTCCTGGGCCAAATGGAGGCGAACGGTGGTGTCTTCGACGTCGACCAGGCGCTCCAAGGCGCGTGGCCCGACATCGAGCCGGTCTTTCACGGCATCTGGAACGAGTTCGACTTGCGGCGCGGCGTGACCTACCGCGGTGCCTACGCCGCGCCCGAGCACGCGCTCATGCAGTACCTCATCGATGCGCGGCGCGAGGTCGTCTTGAAGGACGCCGAGCGCGACCTCGGGGTGAAGCCGCTCAAGGAGCACGCCGAGTTCCTCGAGTACATCGGCGTCGCCGACCGCCAGATCCGCGGCGACGTCATCCACCTGCGCGCGCCATTCGACTTGTGGAACCGCTGGTACCTGAACAGGATCATGCATTGACCAGGCTCGCTGATCGCATCGCGGCGGTGGCCCTCGACCACGCCTTCACCGGCGCCGCGGCGCTCGCGCAGATGCACCCACGCGCCCGCAGACAACGCCGCGCCTTGGACATCGTGCACGACGTGCCGTACCTGCCGACCGGCGAGCGCGCGCACATGCTCGACATTTACAGGCCGACGCGCATCCCCGGGCCGTGGCCGGTCGTCGTCTACGTGCACGGCGGGAGCTTCCGCATCCTCTCGAAGGACACGCACTGGGTGCCGGGCGTGCAATTCGCGCGGCGCGGCTATCTCACCTTCGTGTTGAACTATCGCCTGTCACCCGAGCATCGCTTCCCCGCGGCATTCGAGGACGTCACCGCCGCCGTCGAGTGGGTGGCGAAGATCGCGCCGTTCCACGGTGGCGACCCCGAGCGCATCATCCTCGCGGGGGAGTCCGCTGGAGCGAACCTAGTGCTCGCCTGGGCCATCGCCGCCACCTACGCGCGCAAGGAGCCCTTCGCCCGGCGCGTCTTCGATAGCGGCATCGTCCCCGCGGCCATCGCGCCTGCTTGCGGCATCCTGCAGGTCAGCGACCCCGAGCGTTTTCGTCAAGCACCTGGAGCGCCGCACGGCCACGTCGCCGAGCTGGTGTACGGCCGCATCGCCGGCGTCGGAGAGGCGTATCTCCCCGCGCGGCACCCGGCTGGCCCGAGCCTCGCGGACCCGCTGTGGATCCTCGAGGACGCGACCATGGCCCCGGCGCGCAAGTTCCCTCCGGTCACCGCGGGCGTCGGTGATCGTGATCCCATCCGTGACGACACCGAGCGACTCGCGAGAGCGCTCGCGCGGCACGGCATCGAGCACGCCGTACGCACCTATCCCGGACGGCACGCCTTTCAGATGTTGGTCTGGAAGGAGGCCGCTAAAGCATACTGGCACGACACCGACGTGTTCCTGCGCGAGCACGTACCCACGAGCCGATCAGCAAAACACCGATGATCGTCCATGACGAGCCGCTGACCGACGCGCAGGTGCTGAGGGTCGCGCCCTGAGCCAGCATGTCGCTGGTGTTGTTGGTGGCGACCGGCGGCGGCGGGGCGGGGGCGTTGGGGCTCGGTGGGCCGGTGATGATCTCACCGCCGTCACCGTCCTCGGGAGGCTGCGGCTCTTCTTCTTGGCCGATCGGCGTGCCGCTCTGGGCTTCGTAGGCGCCGACGTCGAGTGGACCGATCTGCGGGCGTGTCTCGCCTTGCGTGGGGTGTAGATACTGCGCGGTGGGCGTGAGGCTGAAGCCATGCGCGGTGCCCGGGTCGACTCCGGCGTTGATGGCGGGCGAGTCGCTCATCAGGTGCCAGTCGAAGCCGGCGCGGTCGACGAGCAGCGCATCGACGAGATGTTGGTTGCCCGAAACGCTATAGCTTATGTCTGCTGTTGCGGACGTCGCACCATTGAACAAAGCGAGCTTGTCGAGCGCGTCATCGACGTAGTTGTTGACGACCGTGAACACGCGCCCTGACGCGCTCTCCGCCGGCTGCCAGTTGAGGAGCGTGACGCCGTCGCCCAGGCTCAGGTTGTTGGCGATGAACACGATGGCGGCCCGCTTCCCCAGGACCATCGCCGTCGTGCTGCTCGCGGTCGCGCTCACGTAGGTGTTGTTCACCACGTAGAGCTCGTGCGGCGCGTTGTTACCGTTCTCCCCGCCGAACCAGATGGCGGCGTTCTTGTTCTGACTGTTGGCGCCTTTGTGCAAGAGGTTGCCCACGACATAGGCCCGCCCGCCCTGCGGCAGATCGATGAGCGCGCTCGACTGATCCGTCGTTCCGCCATCGCTGACAGGCAGCTCGTCCATGATGCGGTTCGCGATGATGTAATTCTCCTTGGCCCGCGACTTGACCAGGTGCCCTTCCTTGGCGTGATGCGAGTAGCTATAGCGGAGTGTAAAGCTCTGAACGCCCTCGCTGATGTACATGTTGTGCTCGTAGCCCGAGTCCGCCACGCCGTTGAACGCAAACTCGGTGCGCTCGATGAGCACGACGCTGCCGCTCACCGCGCCGTTGCCCTCGAGGATGCCGTTCTGACTGTGATGCAGGAAGCAATCGCGAACGGTGAGGTTCTTTCCCTGGAAGCGAATGGCCGCGGCGTTGCCCGAGGCACCTTGAGCGCCGGAGATCTCGAGGTTCTCGAAGATGATGTCGTGGACGGTCGCCACCTCGACCACGAGGATGCCCTTGTCGTTCGGGATGTTGCCTGAGAACGACAAATGAGGACGGCCACCCACACCTTTGAGGGTCAGGCTGCTCTTGCCGATTTTGACCGCCGTACTGGGGTAATCGCCGGCGTCGACCTCGATGGTGTCGCCGTCTACAGCAGCGTCGATTCCCGCCTGGATGGTCTTATACGGCTTCCCTGGACCAACCTGGATGGTTCCTGCAGGCACGGTCAGGGCGGCGAAGGTGAGGGCCAAAAGCATGTGGGTGCACCTCGGTGGCGCCCGTACCTTGCATCCGGCGTGCCGTAGAGACACCTACAAACAGCGGGGTGGGGCGACGAATTGGGGGCTGGCGACCGTTGCGAGGCGAGGTGGCGAGGGAGTAATCTCAGGGTTTAGCGTCACGGAATTCTCGATTCGAGGAGCGAAGGGCCTTTGGACCCGTCAGCGTCAGCAGCGATCGTTGAGTGCTTCGTCGTCATCGCGCTGATCCTCGTGAATGGCTTTTTTGCCATGGCCGAGATGGCCATCGTCTCGTCACGCAAGGCGCGTCTCAAGCAGGCCGCTGACGAGGGCAAGAAGGCCGCTGCGGCGGCTCTGCGGTATGCCGAGGACCCGGCGCTGTTCCTGTCGACAGTGCAGATGGGCATCACCTTCGCGGGCATCTTCGCAGGTGCGTACGGTGGCTCGACCATCGCGGGCCGCCTCGTGCCTTACGTCGAGCCTACGCTGCATAGCTACGCCTACCCGGTGAGCTTCGGCATCGTCGTCACCATCATCACGTTCTTGTCGGTGTCGCTGGGTGAGATCGTTCCGAAGCGTCTCGCGCTCCTCCACCCCGAGTCGATCGCCATGGCGACGGTCGGGATGCTCAACTTCGCGACCAAGGTCTTCAAGCCGTTCGTCAAGCTCCTGGCGGTCACGACGAACCTCGTGCTGCGCTTGTTCCCCGTGAAGAACGCCGAGGAGCCCACGGTCACCGACGCCGAGATCAAAGAGCTCATGGAGCAGGGCGCCGAGTCGGGTCACTTCCATGAAGCCGAGGCGGAGATCGTCACCATGGCGCTGCGGCTGGGTGACCGCCGGGTCTCGTCGCTGATGACCCCGCGCGCCGTCATGGACTTCCTCGATGTCGAGGAGAGCGAGGACCTCACGCGCAGCAAGATCGTCGACTCGCCGCACTCCCGCTTTCCGCTCGCGCAGGGTGGCCTCGAGCACATCCTCGGCATCGTGCAGGTGAAGGATCTCTTGGCGACGCTGCTGGCGCGCGAGAAGCTGGACCTCCGCACGTCCGTTCAAGCGGTGCCCTTCATTCCGCAGAACGCGCAGGCGTTGAAGGCGCTCGAGCTCTTCAAGGGGAGCGGCGCGGCCATGGCTATCGTGGTCGATGAGTACGGCGCGATCACGGGTCTGCTCACCTTGAACGATATCCTCGAAGCGCTGGTCGGTGACATTGCCGATGCCGATGACGAGGAAGATCCAGGAGCGGTGCAACGCGATGACGGCTCGTGGCTCGTTGATGGCATTTTGCCGATCGATCAGCTGCGGCATTTGCTCGAGATGAACGAGCATCTTCTCGACGGCGAGCACAATACGGTGGCGGGCTTCATGCTCACGCATCTGAACCGCATTGCTAAGGTCGCGGATCATGTCGAGGTGGAAGGTTATCGCTTCGAGGTTGTCGATATGGATGGTCGTCGTATCGATAAGGTGTTGGTGGTGCCGCCGCCGCCGAGTGCGGCTCATCAGTCGCGTGGGCAGAGCGCGGAGTCGGGGGGGTAGGAGTTGGGGGGGGAGCACCGCTGCTGAGCGTGGTGGCCGATAGCCGATAGCCGATAGCCGATGGCCGATTACCGATGGCCGACTGCCGATTACCGATAGCCGATGACCGATTACCGCCAGCCGAACCGCCATGGCCCTCACGGTAAATCGATCTGCGCCTCGTCACCGACCAGCATGACCTCTTTCCGCAGCACCGGCCCGTTGTAGATCCTCGCTTCAATCACATGCCGCCCAGGTGGGAGCTCGGTGCGGAAGGGCTCGCGCGATGTACCCACGCTCTCGCCGTCGATGGAGAGCTCGGCGGTGCCGTCGAAGTACATGACCACCGCGACCGGCCTTCTCTCCGCTAACGCGGACGGGCGCTGTAGATAATAGGCGAGCCCGCCGACGCCCAGCGCGATGAAGGCGATGGGCCACAGGCGCCAGTAGCTGCCTTTCGCCGCGACGGCCTCGGCGCGCTCGTAGGTCAGCCGCGTCACTGCTTCGGGTTGGAAGCCGTCGAGGATGTGGCGCAGCCGCTCGGCGACCGCGCGCGCATGGGCGGGACGGCCCTTGGGGTCGGTGAGCAGGAGCTGATCGACCAGGCGTATGAAGGGCTCGGGGGCGATGTCGTCCGGCAGGGCGCGGCGCTTGCCGCTCATGATGTTCGCTTCGATCTCGGCGATCGAGGCGCCGTCGTAGGGCGGCGAGCCGGTGAGCATCTCGAAGAGCGTGACGCCGAGCGCGTGCAGGTCGCTGCGCGCGTCGGCGGGCTTCCCCGCGAACTGCTCGGGCGCCATGTAAGCTGGCGAGCCGTAGAGGCTGGTCGCCAGGGTCGCGTGCTTGCCCATGAGCTTCGCGAGCCCGAAGTCCGACAGGAGGACGCGGCCCCCCAAGGCGCAGAAGACGTTCTCCGGCTTGAGATCGCGGTGCACGACGCCCTGCGAGTGTGCGTGCTCGAGCGCCTGCGCCAACGCATAACCGATGTTGGCCGCCTCGGCCGCGGCGAAGGGTGTGCCACGCTCGTCGAGCATTGTCCGCAATGTCGGACCATCGACGAGCTCGCAGGCAAGATATGGGAGCTCGCCGCCGCCGTGGTCGTCGACCTTGATGATGTGCTGGTGCGCGAGACGGGCGTGCGCCTTGGCGGCGCGCTCGAACATGTAGCGGCTCTCTTCGTCGCTCGATTCGAGCAGCTTCAACGCGACTTCGTGGCCACCCTCGTCGTCGCGCGCGAGCACGACGCGGCCCATGCCGCCTTGGCCGAGCAACGACAGAACGCGATAGCGGCCAATGACCTCGGGCAGCCCCTCGACCAAGCTATTCCGCCATCGCGGCGCCGACCCCGCGCGGGTCAGCGGCGCCACTGCGCGTCTTGGTGCGCGGATCGATGGCGATGGCCGTGGCGTTGCTCCAGGTGTTCTGCGTCTTGATGGCGTGACCGCGCTTTTCGAGCTCGGCGAGGGTCGCGGCGTCGATGCCCAGGCGCTCAATGGAGACGGCGTCGGGCAAGTGCTGGTGGTGCACGCGCCCCATGGCGACGGCTTGCTGCACGTCGGCGCCCGCGTCGAAGTAGTTGATGATGATCTGCGCGACGGTCGTCGGGATGCGCGGGCCGCCTGGCGAGCCCACGACGAGGCGCACCGGCGAGTCCGTGCTCGGACCATCGAAGACGATGGTTGGGGTCATCGACGACGCGGGCACCTTGCCCGGCGCCACGGCGTTCGCTTCGCTGCCGACGACGCCGTAGGTGTTGGGGACGCCCGGCGCTACCGAGAAGTCATCCATCTCGTCGTTCCACAAGACGCCGGTGCCCTTGGCGACGAC
>JBDHVB010000147.1:0-14644 GCA_039809465.1 Myxococcota bacterium | reverse complement strand
CCCGGCAAGGGCTTCTTCGCCGGGTCGTCGGCGCGCGTGGCGCAGGCGATGACCGACAGCGTGAGGGCGAGGGCGGCGCGCTTGAACATGGCGCGTGGTTTCTAGCACGATTGCACGGCGTGGGGGCGCTTGCTATAGCGCCCGCCCTCATGGCGCGCTTCGATCATATCGTCTTCGTCTGCACCAAAGAGCGCGACAAGGACGACGCGAAGGGCTCGTGCTACCACCGTGGTAGTCCCGAGCTCCTCGAGCGGATGAAGAAGCTCACCAAGGAGCACAAGCTCAAAGGGCGTGTGCGGGTGACCTCGGCTGGATGTCTCGACTACTGCGCGAAAGGTTGCGCGGTCGCGATCTTCTCGGCTGGTAAGCCGGCCCCCGAGACGTGGTACACGCGCCTCACGCCCGACGACGCCGAGGAGCTCTTCGAGACCCATGTCCTCGAAGGCAAGCGGCTCGAAGAGCGCGTCGAGCTACGTTCCGATGATCGAAGTAAAGGAGAGTGAGTAAAAATGGCGAATTCGAAGAGCAAGCAGCGTCGCGTCCGTATGGCCCGCAAGATCAAGGCGAAGAAGCGCAACAAGCGCAAGAAGGTCGAGATCGCGAAGAAGAAAAAGAAGAAGACCAGCCGCTAGCCCCTGGGCGTCGCCCACGTGGCGCGCCATGGAGCAGTTTTGGCTCTTCCTTCGTGGGGTCGGAGATCGCACTTTGAGGGTGTGAGCTCCGACACCGACAAGGCCCGCAACGCCATGGTCGATGCCATCGCCAAGCGCGGTGGTGTGCGCGATAGCGTCATCGCGGCCATGCGGCGGGTGCCGCGTCACGAGCTCATCCCCGCGTGGAACCGGCACCTGGCTTATGCCGACCGGGCCATCGCGATCGGCTCCGGGGCCACCATCTCGCAGCCCTACATCGTCGCCTTCATGACCGACGCGGCCGAGGTCGCGCCTGGCGCGAAGGTCCTCGAGATCGGTACCGGCAGCGCCTATCAAGCGCTGGTCCTCGCGGCCATGGGTTGCGAGGTCTATAGCGTCGAGATCGTCCCCGAGCTCTTCGAGCGCGCTCAAGCCGCCATCGCGCGGCTGGAGGTCGGCAGGGTGCATGTCGCATTGGGTGACGGTCACCGCGGCTGGCCCGAGGCCGCGCCGTTCGACGCGATCATCGTGACCGCCGCACCCGACACGATCCCGCACGCCCTGGTCGATCAGCTCAAGCCGGGTGGGCGGTTGGTGATCCCGGTCGGCGGCCAAGACGAGGTGCAGACCTTGCGGGTGCTCGAGCGCGTCGGCGGCGACCTGGCCTTGCGTAAGACCTTGCCAGTACGGTTCATTCCGCTCACCCGCGGTGATCCACGCCATTAGCCGTTGGCTTTGCTGCTATGCCGTGTTAGCTAGGCCGGCGTTTTTTGGGAAGAAGCACGCCGGAGGAAAAGCATGGCAGAGAACACCGCAGTTGAGGCGCGCGTCAAAGCGATCATCGTCCGCCAGTTGGGCGTCAAAGAAGACGAAGTCGCCGCCGATAAGTCGTTCGTCGATGACCTGGGTGCCGACTCGCTCGATATCGTCGAGCTGGTGATGGCGATGGAAGACGAGTTCGGCTTCGAGATCCCGGACGAGGAAGCCGAGAACATCCGCACCGTCGGCGACGCGGTCTCCTACATCAACGCGCACCAGGGCTAAGTAGCCCATGACCTCGGTGGCACAAGGTTTGGACGCGCTCAAAGCCGTCGATCCCGAAATCCACGCCGCGGTCGAGCAGGAGACCCGCCGTCAGGAAGAGGGTCTCGAGCTCATCGCGAGCGAGAACTTCGTGAGCCGCGCGGTGCTGGCGGCGGTCGGCACGGTGCTGACCAACAAGTACGCCGAGGGCTTCCCCGGCCGCCGTTACTACGGTGGCTGCGAGGTGGTCGACGTCGTCGAGAACCTCGCCATCGACCGCGCCAAGAAGCTCTTCGGCGCCGACTACGCCAACGTCCAGCCGCACTCGGGCTCACAGGCCAACATGGCCGTGTACATGAGCTACCTTACGCCCGGCGACACCATCGTCGCCATGGACCTCGGCGCCGGCGGCCACCTCACGCACGGCTCGCCGGTGAACTTCTCCGGCAAGCTCTACAAGGTCGTGCCCTACGGCGTGCGCCGCGAAGACGAGCGCATCGACTACGAGCAGATCGAAAAGCTCGTCGCCGAGCACAAGCCGAAGCTCCTGGTCGCGGGCGCCTCGGCATACGCCCGCATCATCGACTTCGAGCGCTTCGCCAAGATCGCTCGCGACGGTGGCGCGCGCCTGATGGTCGACATGGCGCACATCGCCGGCTTGGTCGCCGCGGGCGAGCACCCGTCGCCGGTGCCGCACGCCGAGTACGTGACCACCACGACGCACAAGACGCTGCGCGGCCCGCGCTCCGGCCTCGTGCTCGCTAAAGCGGAATACGGCAAGGGCCTCGACTCGGCGACCTTCCCGCGCATCCAGGGCGGTCCGCTGATGCACGTCATCGCCGGCAAGGCCGTCGCTTTCCTCGAGGCGCTGCAGCCGTCGTTCAAGGACTATCAGAAGCAGATCCGCAAGAACGCGGCCGCCTTGGCAACCGCGATGGCGGACCGTGGCTTCCGCTTGGTCTCGGGCGGCACCGACAATCACATCGTCCTCGTGGACTTGCGTCCCAAGAAGCTCACCGGCAAGGTCGCCGAGCTCGCCTTGGACAAGGCCGGCATCACGGTCAACAAGAACAAGATCCCGTTCGACCCGGAAAAGCCGATGGTCACGAGCGGCGTCCGCTTGGGCACCCCGGCCGTCACCACCCGCGGCATGAAGGAGCCCGAGATGGTGAAGATCGCCGATCTCATCGACCGCGCCCTCGCCAAGCCGGAAGACGAGGCGCACCTGGCCGCCGTGAAGAAAGACGTGCGCGAGCTCGCCCACGCCTTTCCGATGTACGCTGATCTCTTGAAGCGTTGATTCGGCGGGTGGTCGCCCACCCCGCGCTTGCGGTCAGTAAAACTACGCTGCGGTCAACGCGTGCCGGTGCTCGACCATCAGGCAGCGGTCCTGCACGACCTTGATGCCGGCGCACGCGAGCCTCTCGGCGGCGGCGTCGTTGCGGATGCCGAGCTGGAACCAGACGACCTTGGGCTTCACGGCGATCATGTCGTCGACGTGCTGGTCGATGTCGGAGGGTTTGCGGAAGACATTGATCATGTCGGGGGGCGGGGAGATGTCGCGGAGCTTGCGTACGACGGGCTCGCCGAGGATGCGGGTGACCTCGGGGTAGTAGACGGGGACAGGCACGATGTCGTGCCCGGCGTCGGACATGTACTCGGCCACGTAGAAGGCCGGTTGGTCGCGCTGCTCCTCGGTCTTGATGCCGAGCACGGCGATGCGTTTGGAGGTCCGGGCAAGGTTTGCGATCTGCTGCCGGTCTTCGATGAGGTTGTCACGCCAGTCCATGGGGCCCATGGTAATCCCGCGCGGGGTTGTGAGATAGGGTCTGGACGTGGTTGCGCGAACTCTCGGACGGCTGAGACAGATCACCACGGTCGTGGCGCGTCACGGCCTGGCGCAGTATTCCGAGCAGCGTCGCGGCAGCCGTAGATCGAAGGGCGAGGGCGCTCCCGAGGTGAGCTTCACCGCCACCGCCCGCCGCTTCCGCGCCATGCTCGAGGAGCTGGGCCCGACCTTCATCAAGTTCGGCCAGATCCTCTCGACGCGTGGCGACCTCCTACCGCCGGGCTTCGCCAAGGAGCTCGCCGATCTCCAAGACCACGTCGCGCCCATGCCGGGAGCCGAGTCGAAGCGCATGATCGAGGAAGCGCTCGGCGCGCCGGTCGCCGAGCTCTTCTCGCACTTCGACGAGCAGCCTCTCGCCAGCGCCTCGATCGCGCAGGTGCACCGCGCCGTCACGCTCGGTGGTGACGAGGTCGCGGTGAAGGTGCAGCGCCCGAACATCCGCGCCAAGATGCTGGGCGACCTCGACATCCTCCGCTATCTCGCACAGCTCGCCGATTCGATCATCGAAGAGAGCGGTCTCGTCACGCCGCGCGGCATCGTCGAGGAGTTCGAGAGCGCGCTGCTCGCCGAGCTCGACTTCGAGCGCGAAGCCGACAACATGCGCCGCTTCGCCGAGAAGCTCGAGAAGAGCCCGACGCCGCGCAGCTACGTGGTGCCGCGGGTCTACGACGATCTGTCCACTGGAACCATCCTCACCATGGAGTTCGTACGCGGCCGCCGCCTCGCCGAGCTCACCAATCCAGCGGAGCGCCGCGCCGTCGCTGCGAACATCGCGCGCGCCTCCTTCGAGCAGCTCTTTCAGGACGGTCTGTTCCACGCCGATCCGCATCCGGGGAACGCCTTCATCCTCCCGGACGCGCGCATCGCGCTCATCGATTTTGGCTCGGTCGGCGAGATCTCGTACGCCATGCGCGAGGCGCTCGTGCTCCTGGTGGTCGCGGTGGGCTTGCGCGACGCCGACTCCGCGGCGCGCTTCCTCTACCGCGTGGGTGTGCCCGACGCGCAGGTGTCGCTGCACCGGCTGCGTGACTCTTGCGCCTCGCTCTTCGACAAGTATCTCGGCGACCGCGCGGTCATCGCCAACGTCGAGGCAGCGCAGCTCCTGCGCGAGCTCTTCGACCTCGCTGCCCGCTATCGCATCCGCGTCCCCAGCGAGTACGCGCTGGTGGCGCGCGCCTCGATCACGGTCGAGGGCATCATCCGCCAGCTCGACCCCGAGCTCGACGTGCTCGACGTCGTGAAGCCGTACGTGAAGAAGCTCGTCGACGAGCAGCTCGCCTTGTCGGAGCTGGGCGACGCCGCCATGCGCAACCTGGTGCGCGCCCGCTCGTTGATGCGCGACCTGCCGCTCGCCGCCTCGCAGGTGCTCATGGATCTCGAGGCCGGCAAGCTCCGCCTCCAGGTCGACAACCCCAAGCTCGACACCATCGCCAAGAACATCGACGCGCTCGGCGTCATCGTGTTCATGGGGCTCGTCGCTTGCGGCCTCATCGTCGGCTCGCTCGTGTACCTGTCGCGTTACGACTATCAGATCTGGGGTATCCCGGTGCTCCCGAGCGTCGGCTTGTACCTCGCGAGCATGCTCTTCGGCTCGGCGCTCGGCCGCTACTTGCTCACGCCGCGCCTGCGTAAGATCTCGGTCGGCAGGTGGCTCGCGCGCCGGCGCCGGCGCTCGTGAGAGCGTGGCTGCTGCTCGCGTTGCTCGCGGGCGGGTGTGGCCTCACGCAGCAAACACAGAGGGGCCGCGAAGCCGATCTGCGCGCCGAGAGCCACGAGCTCGAAGCCAGCGAGCGCCGCCGCGTGCTCGCGAGCCCGGACGACATCGAGCCCTTCCTCATCGCGTACGCTGGAACGGACGCGGCGCGCCGTGAGCTCATCGCCCGGCAAGTCGACTTGCAGGACACGCAGGGCTGCGCCGCCGCCGCGAGCTTTCTCCAGCGCATCGAAGAGGGCGTGACGGCGGAGCAAGGAAAGCCGCTGGCGCTCGAGGCCAACGTCCGCCGCGCCGAGCTGCTGCTCGGAGAAGAGTGCAACGATCCCCAGGCCGCCGTCGACGCCGCGCGCTTGGCCGTCGGGCGCGCCCAAAAAACGCAGTGGGCCGACGACGCCGATTGGGTCATGGGCCGCGCCTGCGAGAAGGCCGGCAAGAACGACGAGGCTCTCGCGGCTTACGGCCGCATCGTGAAGACCATGTCGAGCGCCATCCCGTTCGGCTCGAACGACAGCTTGTTTCTCGACGACGCCTGGCTCGCCAAGGGCCTGCTGCTCGAGAAGCTTGGCCGCTATGGCGAAGCCCGCGATACACTGCGCGATCTCCTCGACGCGCGCGACACGCACCTGCGCCCGAAGGCCATGCAAGCGCTCGACCGGATGGCTGGTAAGTGATCACGCTCGCGAACGCCACCGTCGTGCTCGGGGGCCGCGCCGTCCTCGACGACGTGAGCTTCGCGCTCGACGCCGGCGACATGCTGCTCGTCATCGGCCCTCCGGAGGGCGGCAAGACCATGCTGGTGCGCGCGCTCGCGGGGCTCGTGCCGATGCGTGAGGGCACGCTCGTCTGCGACGGCGAGACCATCGACTTGAAGAGCCAAGGGTCTCTCGCTGCGTGGCAGCGTCGCGTGGGGATCGCCTTCCAGAACGACGCCCTCTTCGACAGCGCGACGACCTTCGAGAACGTCGCGTTCCCACTCGAGCAGCGCGGCATCGTTGGTGACGAGCAAGAGCGCAAGGTGCGGCAACGCCTCGAAGCGGTGGGCCTCTGGGAGGCGCGTGACAAGCGTCCGGACGAGCTCTCCGGGGGCATGCGCAAGCGCTGTGGCATCGCGCGCGCCGTGGTCATCGAGCCCGCGGTCGGCCTCTTCGACGACCCGACCGCCGGCCTCGACCCGCTCTCGTCGGCCCGCGTCCTCGACTTGCTGGTGGCGCTGCGCCGTGACCTCGAGATGCACACCATCGTCGTCTCGAACGAGCTCGACGTCGCGCTGCCGATTGCGACCCACGTGCTGATGCTCCACGCGGGAAAAATGCTGTTCTCCGGCACCCCTGACGAGCTGCGGCAAAGCGATGAGCCGCACGTCAAACAGTTCGTGCGCGGTGCTGACGAGGGGCCCCTTTAGAAGGTATAGAAGGCGCCTCCATGGATTTCAGCCTCACCGAAGATCAAAAGCTGCTGCAGCAAACCGTCCGCCGTTTCGTGAACGAGCGCGTCATCCCGAACGCGCGTGCTTGGGACCGCGAGCATCGCTTCCCCATGGAGCTCATGAAGGAGCTGGGTGAGCTTGGCCTCATGGGCATCACGGTCGCGCCCGAGTACGGCGGCGCGGGCCTCACTCCCGAGGAGGTCGCCATCGTGGTCGAAGAGGTGGCGGCGGGCGACGGGTCGCTGGCGCTCACGGTCGCGAGCCACAACGGCTTGTGTGGCGGTCACATCAACCTGTTCGGCTCGCCCGAGCAGAAGAAGAAATACCTGGAGCCGCTCGCCACCGCCGAGAAGCTGGGGGCGTGGGGCCTGTCCGAGCCCGGCAGCGGCTCCGACGCCGCCGGCATGCTCACGACCGCCGTCCGCGATGGCGATCACTGGATCTTGAACGGATCGAAGATCTTCATCACTCAGGGCACCGTCGGCTCGACCTATGTCATCATGGCGGTCACCGACAAGGCGAAGGGCCCCAAGGGCATCACTGCCTTCATCGTCGAGAAGGGCTGGGCCGGGTTCGAGCAGAAGCCGCTCAAAGAGAAGCTCGGCATGCGCTCGTCGGACACCGCCATCCTCACCTTCGACAACGTGAAGGTGCCGGACGCCAACCGCATTGGCAACGAAGGCGAGGGGTTCATCCAGACCTTGCAAATCCTCGATCGCGGACGCATCACCATCGGCGCGCTGTCGGTCGGCCTCGGCCGTGGCGCCCTCGATGCCGCGCGGCGCTATGCCAGCGAGCGCAAGCAGTTCGGGAAGCCCATCGCCGATTTCCAGGGCATCCAGTGGAAGCTCGCCGACATGGCGACCGAGCTCGATGCCGCGCGTCTGTTGGTGCAACGCGCGGCGTATCTCGCGGCGCGTGGCCAGCCGTTCGGCAAGGAAGCCTCGATGGGCAAGCTCTTCGCTTCGGAGGCGGCGATGCGCGCCACCGACCAGGCCATCCAGATCCACGGCGGCTACGGTTACACCGCGGAGTTCCCGGTCGAGCGCCACTACCGTGACGCCAAGCTCTGCACGATTGGTGAAGGGACCAGCGAGATTCAACGCCTGGTCATCTCGAGGGCGATCCTCAAGGAGGCCTGATGCTCGGCGTCGCGCTCATTGTCCTCGCCGCGAAGGTGGTGCCGCCACCCGCCAGCCACTGCGAAGACGGCAGGCTCGTGCTGCGACCCACCTACGGCGACGTCGTGGTGTCCGCCGAAGAGGTCACGCTGCGCGACGCCAAGCCGCAGAGCAAAACCAAGACCCCCGAGCCTCCCAAGGACAAGACCTTCACGATGGCCGGCGAGAGCTCGACGCTCACCGTGAAGCCCAGCGGCTGGTCGCTCACCAAGGGTGAAGCGACGATGGCGGTCGAGATGCCCAAGGGCGCCAAGGGCGGTGAGTCGCGGCCCATCATGGTCAACCCGCAGGGCGCCTGGCTCATGGGCCAGTACTGGATCGCGCGCGTCGATCTCGCGACCGGTGACGTCGTCTCCGGCAAGCTGGCGCGCGACGGCAGGAACGCCATCATCCTCGACACCAGCGACGGCGTGCTGATGGCGAACGGTGATCGCATCTACAGGTGCGGCGCGGAGCTCGCGTGCGCCGAAGCCGCGAAGCTCCCGTTCAGCGTGGCACGCGCGTCGGTCGGCAAGACTGGCTTTCTGCTCGCGAGCGACAGCGCCACCGACAAGGTCGCGCGTGTCCCGCGTGACAAGCTGGGCGCGCCGGTCGGCATCGAGACCGGCAGCGGCGCCGTGTTCTGCCCGTTGGGGAACGGCGAAGGCGCCATCTACACACCCAGCAACGCGTGGTTCGTGAATCGCGTCTCGAGCGAGAGCACCGAGGTCACCAGCATGCCGCGTGACCGTCTGCTCGGGCGGGCACTGGCACGTAGCCCCGCCGACGGCGCGACGCGCGCGCTCTTCGACACCGCGTTGCGCGAGAAGTGGCCCGAGCTCGAGGCGCTCGGCTTGGTCGCGACGCGTGACGCGCGGCCCGAGATCCGCGCGACCGTCGCCTCGGCGTTCGCGACCGTGCCCTCGACGCGTGGTTACGCGACGCTCTGGCTCCTGGGACGTGACTCCGACTCCGCCGTGCGTGGCGCCGCCCTCGATGCGACCGCCCGCTGGTGCAGCAAGCAACGCGTCGTGCCGTGCACGAGCGCGCTGAAGCAGTATCTCACCGACCCCTCGACCGACGTGTCGTGGCTCGCCCGCGATCTCCTGCTCCTTTATGATCCCTTGGCGGCGCTGCGCGATGCGCCCACCGATTATCGCCGCGACGCCGTGAGCCATCTCGCCGCCTTGCTGCTCACCAGCTCGAATCCGAGCCTCATCACCGCGCTGCAGAGCCTCACCATCGACGCCGACGCCGGGGTGCGTGCCGCCGCGCTCCAAACCATTGCCAGCATGGGGCTTTGAGCCGTGGCCGCGATCGCGGACGATATGACGATCATCAGCGCCCGTGAGGCCGCGTCGCCCGAAGACGCCGACGTGGTGGCGCGCGCATTGCGGCACGACATGCGCTGGTACGACGCCGGCCTCGCCGATGCGCCCGATGAGGATGTGCTGGACGAGAGCGCCACCGTCCGCTGGCCACGACGCTGCGTGCGTCGCCTGAACTCGGTGTTGCTCTTCGCCGCCGACAACCTCGTGGGCTTGGGGACCGACTTCGGCTGGGGCGAGGATCTCGACCGCACCCGCATCGCCGAGCTGGTCGTGCTCGACGGCAACGCCGACTCCTACAGCATCGCGACCGCGCTCGTGTCGTTCTTGTTCATGAGCGCGCTGGCGTTGCGAGTGCGGCTCGGTGGCAAGCTCTCGCAGCTCAGCACGCTCGGCCCGGCGCTCGACGTGGGGGCGGGGCTCGTGTTTCGCCACTTGGCGCGGCCAAAGGAGCTCCTCACAGTTCCGACGGCCGAAGCGCCGATTACGCCGGACATGCTGCGCAAGCTCGGTGCGTTCGGCAGCGGCCGCCTCGACGCGGAGCGGCCACCCTCCGCGGCGTTTCCCTCGCCGCGCCTGCTCGCCAGCACCGGCGCGCATGGCCAGCTCATCCGCGGTAGCAGACTGCTGCGTGGGAAGTTCTACCCGAGCGGCGGCCGGCCACGCGACCTCGACGTGGCCATCGTGGGCGGTGGTATCGCGGGCCTCACGGCGGCCCATGCGCTGGCGCCGAGAGAGACGACGCTCTTCGAGCGCGAGGCGGTCGTGGGCGGCACGGCGCGCTCCGAGCGGGGCGAGAGCTCGCGTTTTCCACTCGGCGCGCACTACGAGTGTGACCCGACGCCTAACTTCGGGGCCGAGGTCTTGGGGCTCTACGGGGAGTTGGGCCTGACTCGGCGTGAGAGTGATGGGCGCTACACCTTCGTCGACAGCCAGCACTACGTGCCCCCCGAGATGTACGAGCAGTCGGTGCTCGCGAACGGCGGTACGCGCCGCCGCGGTTGGCGCATGTTCTGGGCGGACGCCGCGGGCGCGAAGGCGCGCCGGGAGATCCTCGGGCTCACCGAGCGCTTCCCGCTACCGACGCGCCTCGCGACACCGTCGGCGCGGGCCCTCGACCGCATGACCTTCGCGGCCTGGCTGCGCGAGCATCAGGTGGACCTGCCGCCCGATCTCGCGCACGGCCTCGACGTGCTCCTGCGCTCGGACTACGCGGCGCCGGCCCGCGCCATCAGCGCCTTCGCGGGGCTGCATTACTTCTTGTGCCGGCCATATCTGGGCGAGGGCTCGCGCACCTTCTCGCCTCCCGAGGGCTTGGCCTACTTCGCCGAGCGTCTGCTCGAGCGCACACCGACCGTCGAGGTGAAGCACGGCCACATGGTGCGGCGGCTCACTGCCCATTCGGACCACGTGCTCCTCGAAGTGCTCGACCTGGCCGCGCAGCGCCTCTGCACTTATCGCGCCCAGTCGGTGGTCTATGCCGCGCCCAAGAAGGCGCTGAAGTGGATTTATCCCCATGACGCCGCGCTCTTCGCCGGCAACGCGTACGCGCCGTGGATGACCATCACCTTCGAGCTCGCGACCTTCCGCGAAAGCGAGCAGCTCTGCTGGAATAACCACGTCCACGACGCGCGGCCGGAGCACGTCGGCTTCACCTGGGTCAATCACGCCGATCGCGAGGCGCCGCCGGTGCTCACGCACTACATCGCCTTCGAGCCTGGCCGCTGGCAGCATGTCCGGGCGTTCGTCGCGGACCGCGTCACCTTGGCGCGTGAGTGCCTGGCGCACGTCGCGGCGATCGTCGGCCGCGATGTCGCCTCGCTCGTGAAGCGGGTGACGGTGCAGACCTTGGGACACGCCATGGCGGTGCCGCTCCCGGGCAAGCTCTTCTTCGACCCGAACGCCCGCCGCGCCAATCCTCGCGTCGTCTACGCCGGTGTCGATACCGGCCGGCTGCCCTTGCTGGCGGAAGCATTTGACTCGGGCCTCGAAGCCGCGCGCATCATCCCCTGATGATGCGTCTCTTTCGTGTTGCCGTCGTCCTGGGGCTCTTCTTGGGGGCCATCGCCCTCTTCACCGCGCAACCCACCTTCACGTCGCGCGCGGAGAAGGAGAGCACGGTCTCGCGCGAGCAGCTCGAGGCGCACGTGCGCTTCATCACCGCGAAACCTCACGACACCGAGCACCGCGAGAACCTCGACGTCATCGCGAGCTACATCGCGCAGCAGCTCCGCGACGCCGGCATCGCGGACGTGCGCGAGCAAGTCTACGACGACGGCCACTACCGCAACGTCGTCGCCACCATCCGCGGGACGAGTGACGAGCGCATCGTGGTTGGAGCGCACTACGACGCTTGTGGACCGATGCCCGGTGCCGACGACAACGCGAGCGGCACCGCGGGGCTCATCGAGCTGGCGCGTCTGCTTGCAGGTCGTCCGCTAAAGAGAACTGTGGAGCTGGTCGCCTACACGCTCGAGGAGCCGCCTCACTTCGCGACGCCCATGCAGGGCAGCATGGTGCACGCGAGCTCGCTCGCCGAAGCGAAGGCGAACGTCGTGGCCATGATCTCGCTCGAGATGATCGGCACCTTCACGGAGGTCGCCGAGTCACAGAGCTTCCCGCTGCCGGGCCTCGGCCTCATCTATCCGACGCGCGGTAACTTCGTGGCGGTGGTGGGGGACCTGGGCGTCGTGCCGCTGACCCGCGAGGTGAAGTCCGCGATGCAAGGCGGCACGCGGCTCGACGTCCGCTCCATCAACGGCCCGTCCTTCGTCGAGGGCATCGACTGGTCGGACCACAAGAGCTACCGCGCCCACGGCTATCCTGCGGTCATGATCACCGACACCGCCTTCTTCCGAAACCCGCGCTACCACACCCCCGAAGACACGGCGGACATGCTCGACTACGCGGCCATGGCCGAGGTCGTCTCCGGCACGGCGGCGGCCATCGTGGCTTTGGCGAACTGAGCCGCGGGCTGCACCGCGGCGGGCGAGCTTAGATGTCCTCTTTGATGCCCGCGAGGTCATCCACTTGATAGACCTCGATGTGCCCACATTTTTCGCAGACGAACTTGCGCAGCTCCACGCCACCGAAGGCGCGGTGATACGTCTCGTCCTTCCAGTTGTGCGCGCGTGCCTTGGTGTCGATGGGTGACTGAGGCTGCATGTAAGCCGTGCACTTCGGGCAGACCTGGAGGTGCTTTTGCGGCTTCTTCATGGCGCTCATGATGGCGGCTTGTAGCCTTCCGGGGGGCGCACACCGCCGCCGAAGAAGAACTTCTCCATCTGCTCGCGCAAGACCTGCTGGCCCTGCACCTCGGACGGGTTGAGGCGCATCTCGTTGATGACCATGGTCGAGTGACGCAGCCACTGCTTCCACGCTTCGGCCGAGATGTTTTCGTAGATGCGCTGGCCGAGCTCGCCCTTCACCGGGGGATAATCGAGCCCTGGCAGGTCTTTTTCGAGCTTCAGACAGTGAACGACGCGCGCCATGGGAGGCCTCCAGATGCGCCCCCGTAACACACGGCGTCCCCAGGCGGAAGGCGTCCGCCCTTGCGAACCGAGGGCCCCACTGGTACCTCCCCGGCCCGATGTCCAGCGTCGCCAAACGCCCCGTCAAAGAGGGCCTCAAGGCCACCGAGCCGACCCTCGTCCAACCGCGCCGCGCGGCCGCCTTCTACGACCTCGAAGGCACCCTGTGCTCGACCAACATCGTCCATACCTATGGTTACTTCGCGCGTAACCAGCCGACCTTCTTGAAGAGCATCGTCAAGACGGCCTCGACCTTTGCGCAGGTCCCGTTCTTCGCGGTCGCCGATGCCTACTCGCGCAAGGTCTTCAACGAGCTCTTCTACCGGCGCTACAAGGGCGAGAGCGAAGATCGCCTGAAGCTCATGGCCGAGGAGATGTTCGAGACCGTGGTGAAGCCCGGCATCTTCGAGCAGTCCTACGCCATGGTCCGCCAGTCGCGCGCCGCGGGCTACGTGCAGGTCCTGGTGACCGGCGCCTTGGATTTGCTCGCCGAGCCCGTCGCCCGTCATCTCGGCATGGATGTCTTCGTCGCCAACGAGCTCGAGTACGTCGACGGCTACGCCACCGGCAAAATCAAGCAGCCTCTCCTCGCCGGTGCCACCAAGGCCACCTGGATGCGCCAGTATGCCGCGGAGAACGGCTTCGATCTCGAGCAGTGCCTCGCCTACTCGGACTCGATGAGCGACCTGCCGATGCTCACGGTGGTCGGCAAGCCCTCGGTCATCAACCCGGATCTGCGCCTGAAGCAGCTGGCGCGCTCGTTCGACTGGCCGGTCCTGGACTTCTCCTAGCCGCCTATCGCTGTGGCCGCCATTGCGGACACGGTGAGCTTGCGCGGGGGATCATTGGACGACACCGTCGGCTTTGAGCCGGGCGATGGCGGCCGGCGTGAGCTTCGCGAGCTCGGTGAGGACGCGGTCGGTGTCTTGGCCCACCGTGGGAGGTGGCGCGCCATGGTCCAAGGGAGCGCCGTCGAAGCGCGCGGGGAAGCCGACGCTCGGTACCGCCGCGCCGTTGCGCTGGACGTGCCGTACGAGACCACGCGCGACGACCTGCGGGTCCGCGAAAGCAGCCTCGAGATCATTGATGGGCCCGGCCGGTACGCCGCGCTTCTCGAGGAGTGGCAGGACCTCGGCGCTGGTGTGCCGGGCGAACGCTTCGCTCAAGGTCTTCTCGAGGACGTCGCGGTGTTGCACGCGTGCCCGGTTGTCCGCGTAGCGCGGGTCGCGCGCGAGGCTCGGCATGCCCAAGGCTTCGCAGAGCGCCGCGAACTGTCCGTCATTACCGACAGCAACCATGATGCGGCCATCGCGGGTCGCGAAGTCGCGGTAGGGGACGATGTTCGGATGGGCGTTGCCAGTGCGTGGCGGCACGACACCGCTCACCATGAAGCTCATGCTTTGATTAGCGAGCACCGCCATCTGGCTGTCGAGGAGCGCGAGGTCGATGTGTTGCCCGACGCCCGTCGCGTCGCGCTGGCGCAGCGCCGCGAGGATCGACACGACCGCGTACATCCCCGTGAACAGATCGGAGACCGCGACGCCGACCTTCATCGGCTCGCGATCACCGGTGATGCTCATGAGCCCGCTCATGGCTTGCACGAGCAGATCGTAACCCGCGCGCCCGGCGTATGGCCCGTCTTGGCCGAAGCCAGTGATCGAGCAATAGACGAGCTTGGGGTTCGCTCCGCGCAGGCTTGCCTGATCGAGACCGTACTTCACGAGCCCGCCGGTCTTGAAGTTCTCCACCACGACGTCGCACTGCATGGCGATGGTGCGCAGGAGGGATGCTCCCTCGGGCTTCGCGAAGTCGACCGCTATCGCAGACTTGTTGCGGTTGGCGCACAGGTAGTAGGCGGCGTCACCCGACCCGTCTTCCACGAACGGCGGCCCCCAGGAGCGCGTATCGTCGGGTCGCCCTGGCTGTTCGACCTTGATGACCGTTGCGCCCAGGTCGCCGAGCATCTGGGTGGCCCACGGGCC
>JBDHVB010000146.1:0-14708 GCA_039809465.1 Myxococcota bacterium | reverse complement strand
AGTACCCGACACGTTGGCTGATAACATCGCTTACGTGAACTCGCGCGTTGGGCGCTTTTGTGCTGCTTATGCACTCGATTGCGGCCTCGGCGAGCTGTTCGTGGTGCGCGTCGCTGGCAACGTCGTTGCGCCGTCGATCGTCGGTAGCGTCGAGTTCGCTGCCGCGAAGTTCGGCACCGAGCTCGTGGTGGTGATGGGTCACACGCTCTGTGGCGCGATTGTCGCGACCATCGACGCCTTGCGTTCGGGCAAGCCCGCGCTCTCGGACAACCTTCGCGACATCGTTGACCGCATCTCTCCCGGCGTCGCCGAGCTGGTCAACACCAGCAAAGACGACGCGCAACTGGTGCGCAGCGCGGTTAGAGCCAACGTGCGCGCTTCCGCCAACCAGCTGCGTCACGGCAGCCGCGTACTCGAGACACGCATCGCCGCGGGCACCCTGAAGGTCGTCGGCGCCGAGTACGCACTCGAGACCGGCAAGGTCGACTTCTTCGATCTGCAATAGCGTCAAGCCTTCGCTGTGCTCGCTTCGGCGGCGTGCACCGGGATGACCAGCATCGAGCAGTTGAGCTCGGTGAACAGGCGCTCGGGGACGCTGCCGAGGGGCACGCTCGCGGCGCGCTCCCCTCCCCCTTGTCCATGGCTCGCGACGATGACGAGATCGGCGGGATCTTCCTTTGCCTTCTCGACCAGCGTGCGGGCGGGCCCCGAGCCTCCCACGGCTAGCTCGACCTCACCATGTGCGCGCAGCGACGCGGCGACGCGCTCGGCATAGTCGCGCAACGCGGCTTCGGTAACGTCGCCATCGGGCACCGACACCAGGATGGCCTTCGCTCCGACCTTCATGAAGCGGGCAACGATGGGGAGCACGACCTCTGCGTCGACCGAGCCATCGAGACCAACGATGACACGCGAGAACTCAGGATAGCGGTTGCCGGCCGCTGCCTCGCCGTGCACCACCAAGATCGGTCTGCGACTCGTGCGCGCCAAGCCACGCGCGTTCGGTAGCGTGCGCGCGGCGACCAGCAGGTCGAACTGATCGGCGGCGACCAGCGACGCGAGCTCCTTCTCGTCGCGGCAGGCACGCACACCGTGCTGCGGTTGCAGAGCTGCCTGCAGCACCGCGCGGTACGCATCCGCACGCTCGGGGGGCGGCCCCAGCGCAACGACTCCCCACGGGCTCGACAAGGCACGCGCGACATGTGCGCCGCCAAGGACTGCCGTCTCGCTCGCCTGGGAGCCGTCGAGGACGGCAAGCACGGCGCGCGGCCACGCGGTCGCGGCGACGGGCACGAAAGACTTCTGCTCCGACACGATGCGCCCCAGGCGCTCTTTGAGTGGTGTCGGCGCGCCGAGGTGCCGTCTGAAATACGAAAACGCGGCGAACACGAGCGGCACGAGGACGAGGTACATCCAGGCACCTTCGACGAAGCGCTCGACGAAGATGAGCACCGCGGCGCCCGTCGTTACCGCCGCGGCGAGAGCCGTCCCGACGATCGAGAGAGCCTTCTTGCGCTCTCTAGCGAGCCGCTTCACGGAGGCCCACCCGGTGAGGCCCAGCAACACGAACACACCCGCGGCGTAGAGCGCGAGGTACGTCTCTTCGTGCGTACCGAAGGCAACGAAGCACGCGGACACGAGCAGCACCTGGAGGATGACCGGCCGGTCGGCCACATCGAAGCGATTGCGCTGACCGAACTGCGCGGGGACGTAGTGGCGATGGCGAAGCCCGAGGGCCAGGTTCTGCAGTCCCTGCGCGCTGGCCGCCGCAGCGGACAAGAGCACGACGATGCCGACCAGCGTTCCGGCGTAGGCGAGCGGCGCCGGCAGCAAGCGGTCCATCGTTTGCGTGAAGACCGAGACGTCCTCGCGCATGGGGTCCGCGATCTCGAGGATCGCCGGCCCGACGATCACCATCGTCACCAAGGTCGTCACCATGACGATGAGCAAGCTGCCAAAGGCCTTGCGTGAGCGCTCCGAAGGCGTGCCGTCGTAGGCCGCTACGAGGTTCGCGAAGACCTCGATGCCGGTCATCAGCGCGAGCAAGCGCACGTAGCCGCCGAGGGTCGTGTGCAGGTTCGCCGGGGCGAACGCCTCGAGCGTGAGCAAGGGCAAGTGAACCCCACGCTGCGCGATGGTCGCGCCGACCAGAATCCACAGGAGCGCGAGCACGGCCGCGGTGGCCGGCCCGAACACCCGAGCTGCGATGCGTGGTCCGCGATTGACGACAACGCCAACCACGAACGTGAGGCCCACGGCGAGCCCGACGCGCGCCCAGTGACCAAGACCGCCGGCACGGTCGGCGACGAACGTCACGAGCGCCGCGAGGCTCACGAGGAACGTGAGCGTGTACTCGATGGCGGTGATGGCGGCGTTCACCTTGACGGCCCAGCCACCGAACTCTTCCTCGCACAAACCGCTGCCGCCGCTGCCGTCGGGGATCCACTCCATGACGTGGCGGTACATGAGGCTGACCACGACGACCGTCGCGACGACCATCCAGATCGGCGTGCCGAACGCGATGGCGCCGACGCCGCTCGCGGCCAGAAGGCGCAAGAACGGTCCGAAGACATAGAGCGGCGAGGTCGCGGGATCGCCGCCACCGGCGAGCGCGCCCTCCAAGGCGCCGTTGAGCTTGTGCGAGACGTGAGCCATTGTGATTCGTTATCCCCCCGTCAGCACGACGACCGACACGAGACCGAGATGGTCGTGCTCCCATACACCGCCACCGGGCAGCGTTCGACTGCGCAACATGTAACCGACGTCGATCGTCGCGTTGGCGCCGAGGTGAAAGCGCATTCCCAGCGATGCGCGGTTGTCGTGAAACGCTTCACCGCGGCTTCGCAGGAGCACCTCGTTGAAAGCGTAGGGCCCCATCACTGCGAACGCGGCGTAGTCGACCCGCAGCATGTTGCGGTAGCGAAAAAGCGGATCGGGTACGCCGAGGATCCCTTCGAAGCGATTGCGATCCGAGATGGTGAACGCGCCCGCCCGCGCGACGAGCACGGCGTCGAATTCGGGCCGGTACTGCGTGGAGAAGGCACCTGCCTCGGTGCGATCGGCGGCGGTCGAGAGGTGTGCCGCCAAAGAGAGCCACGGCGTGACCGAGACGATCGGGCCGACGCGCAAGAACAACATGTCGAGCCCGCCCGCGTTGCTGTCGGCCCGGAGGTCGGTCATCACGCGGAGAGCGATTCGCGGCCATCCGTCGGTCACCGGCAGGCTCTGGCGATGGTCGTACCAGATCCAAGCGCCACCAGCCGCTCGAGCGGAGGGGGTCAGCGTCGCGAGGCAGAGCGCGACGACGAATCCTCTCAGAACCAAGCGGAGGCTCCCAGAGTCACGGTGAGCTGATCGCGGGAGTCGGCAACGAACGGAGCTGACGGCGAGCCGTCACCAGCGACACGCCCGGCGAAGAAGATGCGCTCGTCGGCCGCGTCGTAGCGACCTTCGAGCTTGAACGACAGACCCAGGGCCGGGATCGCCTCGAGCGTCAGGGTCTGCGAGGTGATACGCCCCGCCGGGATGGCGATGGCCGCTGCGGTCACCCCGTCGCGCGACGCACGGCGCTCCCAGAAGATGGTGCTGCGGCCAGCGATGAACAGCCAGGGCGCAACCGCGACGCGCGCCGACAAGTTTCCACCGGCCCAACCGGAGGTGCCGAAGGCGTTCGGCTCCATGCCGCCGTCGGCCTCTGCGAGCAGCGTCAACCGCGAGATGGGTTGCCACACCGTCCAGACATCGAGCAGTTGCCGCCAAGCCCGCCCCTCGGGAGCCCCGCTTGGTCGCTCGACCCCCGCGAAGTACGAGCCGCCGACGAGCAAGCCAGGGCGAGCCGAGTAGGCGTAGTCGACGCCCAGCGTCTTTTCGGAGTTGTTGTCGAACGCGTTGTTCCAACCATTGCGTACGCCAAAACGGATGGTGTGACCGGGCACGGGCGTCCAACGAACACGCGCGCCAGCATGGTAGAACGGCAGCGCGAAGAACAGAATCGAGTGTGACCAGTGAGCGTTCTGGTACGTCGCCATGCTCTCCGGTCCGATGGGCGACAGGAAGATGCCCGCGTCGATGGTGAGCTTACCGGGGAGCGGGCTCCACCCGATCCAAGCTTGTTGCACGAAGCGCCAGAGCGTCGCGTCACTCGCCGGTGTGAGGGCCGTGCCAGGGACCGTCGGCTCGCTCGCTCCGTAGTACGTCGCGGGGCCATTGCCCGCCTGCCCCACGACTCTGGCCTCGACGTGTCGGCTCACGAAGCCGATATCGAGCGCCACCGCTTGGAGTGTGAACTGGTTGTGGCGGTTGTCGAAGGCCCGAAAGCCGGTCACGCGATTCGCCGGGTCGTTGAAGTTCCACGAGTAGAAGGTCTCGAGGTACCCGCCGACGCGCAGTTGCGTTTCATCCGCGAGGTGAAAGCGCACGCGCGGGCTATCGGCGGCGAGTGGCTCGAGATGGGGCGCTGGAGTGGACTCCGCTTGCTCTTGCGCGAACGCCGGAGAAGACAGGAAGAGGAGCGTCAAACACCACGCTCTCATCAGCGCTCTTCCGTGGCGTCAGTTCCCGGCCGCGCGCTCCCCGAGGCGACCGAGCGATACAACACGGCCGGCGGGTTGATTCCGTTTTCGCGGAACGCCTCGAGCACCCGAAAGTGAACGTCGGTCTCGAACGGCTTCTCGTACTTGCAATCGAACACGTAGGGGCGAACCTTCAGGTGAAACGCCACGTAGTCCTGAAGGATGATCTGACGCGCAAGAACGGGCACGGGCTGCTCGAGGAAGACGTAGGGGCTCGTGAGGCACGCCTCGCGAATGATCTCCGCGGCGCGCTTCGCGTCCTGATCGACACCGATATAGAAGTCCATCGCGACCTGCATCTCCAGCGCGCCGTAGTTGCCGCTCGAAGTGACGTCGGTGAACACCTTGTTATTCGGAATCGTGATAATGTTGTGGTCGAGCGTGTTCATGCGCACGCTACGCAGGCCGATCTTGATGATGTCGCCGTACTCACCGCCGTAGGACACGCGGTCACCGACCTGGAACGGCCGGTCGAACATGATGGTGATGCCCGCGATGAACGACGCAACCAGATCGCGCAGCGCGAAGCCCACCGCGAAGGCCAGCGCGCCGCCAATGACGGTGAGCGCGGTTGGGTCGAGGCGCACACTCAGGCTCGCGACGATGACCAGCGTCGCGACATAGAGAAAGAAGCGAACCGTCGTCTGGACCTTCTGGATGGTCGGGCGGCGATTCGAGAAGCGCCCGCTCAGGCGGTCGCCGAACTTCTCGATGAGCTGGAGCAAGAAGAGCGAGCCGGCAACGACCGGCACCGACGCGACGACTCCGCCCCAGCGGACGAACTCGGCCAGGCGCCCGAAGTCGGGTGCGTCTTGAGCCAACGCCGGAGCGGCAACGAGCAGCGCCGCCGTGGCGGATGCGATCGTGGCAAGGAGCTTCCTCATGGGCTCACCAAGAGGTGTCGTCGCTCGAGGAAGCGCGTAACCGCCCGCATCCAGGGCCACGCGACCCGCACGGACTCGCCATCTTGCTCGTAAAGGCCGCTCGCTTTGCCGAAGCGGACGTCTTGAACGACCTCTTCGACGCGTAGCCGGGTTGCCTGCGCAACCGTCTCGAAGCTCGTCGGCGCGAGCTGCAAGACCGCGCGCAGCACGAAGAGCGACGAGTCGGGCAAGAGCTCGAGCTTCGCGATGTCGGGAACCTGCAACGGCCGCACGTGCACCACGCCGGCAGGGTCGACACCAAGCGACGAGCGCCAAGCTTCGAGCGCGAGCCCCGGGTTGCCGCCAACATGGTCCCAGAGCATGCGCTCGTAGGCCATGCGCTTGGCGCGCAGCGCGTCTTGGCGGTCAATCTCGTCAGCCCCGAGCGGCAGTTGATCGAGCAGGTCATCGTAGCTGGGCGAGAAGCCAGCGAGCTCCGAGCGGTTCGCCGTCAACGCTCCGATCTCCTCCTCGCGCCATGGCGCGAGCACGTGCGTCTCGTCGAACAGCGGCCGCGCATCGCGAGCACGCTTGAGCAGTGGCCAGAGCGCGGCGTCGAGGGCGAACAACCAGGTGGTCGTGACGCTGTGATGGCGTGCGAAGGCGATGAGATCATCGAAGGGCTCGAGGCCGCCAATGCGGGGTTGCACCAAGAGATGCGCGTCGTCGATGACGACGATGCTCGGGGCCTCCTCTTCGGACCAGGCTCGCCGGGTCAAGACGCGCAGCTCATCCTGAAAAGAGGCGTTGCTGCAGCTCAGGAAGACCGCGCGCTCCCCTTCCGCGGTCGCGGCTCGCAGCAGCGAGCTCTTGCCCATGCCACGCGCGCCGACGACGGCGATGACACCGCCGCGACGCGAAGCGACCCGCTCCTCGAAGCTCGCGCGCAGCTCGTCTGCCGGGCACGCGAGCCACGTGCTCGGCAGCCGCTCCGGGTGGAGGTACGCGAGCGCATCAGGTGACAGTCCCGCGAGCTTCACGCGCCCCTTGTCACCGCCCATGCGCTCGATCTCCCGCCTGAAGAGATAAGCGTGGGCGCGTCGCGCCAGATCGAAGCTCGAGATCCAAGCGCGAATCGTCTTCACCGTTCCGGTCGAGAAGAGCATCACCGCGCCGAGCATCGCCGCGAGGAAGCTCTTCCAGCCCGAGCGATTCGCGAGCACCCAAGCCTGGAACGGCGTCTTCTTGCGCACACGGTCGAGGCGATCGCACACGGAGGAGCGCCACCAGCGGACGAGGAGCAGGAAGACCGGCACGGCGGCGAACCAACAGGTCGAGAACACCCAGCTGTAGATCGTGCCTTCACCGACGAGCCGCGCGCTGAGCACCAAGATGAGCGCGAACCCCACGATGGTTCGGCTCACGAGACGCAGCGAGCGGAGGCGAAGCGCGCCGGCCTCGCCTTCGTCGAGGAGCACCAGGCCCGAGGTATCCCGAGCGGCGACGGTGTTGATGAGGTCGACGGCGAGCGCGCCGATGAGCGTCCACCGAATCACGGACGCGACGAGCTGAAACTCGAGCAGATCATGCGCGGCCTGAGACAGGAGCGAGTGCACGACGAAGAAGAAGACAATCCACTCGAGCGGACGGTGCGTGCGAATCAGCACACGCACGAGTCGCCGACGTGGGCTAGGCCCGGTGCGGCGCTCGGCACGGTCTGCAGCTCCCAAACGCGCGTCGGCCCAACGCAGGAGCGAAGGAGTGCGGCGCCGCGCCCACACGAACACGCCAACCAAGACGATGAGCGGCAAGGCGACCACGATGGTGCGCCACGCAGAGCTCACGCCGGTGGTACCCGCACGCACCTCATTGAGCCAAGAGACCGTTGCGTGTCTGTGATAGCGGAGAATCAGCGAGAGATGTCTTGCTTCGGAGCGTGCCTGATCCCAACCCGCCACCGTGAAGCCGGTGATTGCGTCACGCTTGCTCGACGACAATCCAGAAAGAAGGTCGAGGCGTTCGCGGTTCAAGACGTCGATCTCACCCAAGAGCAGCGTTGCCCGATGCTCCCGCAGGTCGCGCTCGTCGCGCAGCGCTTCCGCAACAGCCGCCTCGGCCGCGACGCGCCGCTCGCGTGCCGCTTCGGAGACCTCGAGCGGCACTTCCGTCAGGCGCCGCGGACCGATGGCGGGCACGGCCGTGGCGTCGTCATCGAGGACGTCGAGAGCGGTGGTCAGCTCGTCACGCGACACTCGAAGAACACGTCGGAGCGCATCATAAGTAGCGTCGGCGTCGGCGTGACCCGCGGCCTTCGCCTCGCGAACCCGACGCTGCCATCCAAGAACGACATCGCGCCGCTCGTCGAGCTCTTCCCGCTCGTGGCGGAAGCTCTCACGCACGACGTGAACTTGCTCCTCGAGCGCAATGAGCCGCGCGACCTCTTCGGCGACAAGGCGCTCGGCCTCGGAGCGCGCCACGCGCGCGGCCTCGAGCGCTCGGGCCCTCTCCTCTTCGACTTCGCGGGCGCGCCGCTCTTCTTCGGTCTCCTGAGGTCTCGCCGCCTCCTGACGCGCAGCGTGCGCGGCGAGCAGCTCCGTTCGGCGCTCGGGCTCCAAGGCGTAGAACTCGAGCCGCGCGCGATCGAGGTCGAGGCGCCCAGACCAAGAAGCTGGTGCGAGACGCGCAAGCTCAGAGCGCAGCTGGCCCTCGCCAGGAGCGGCCGGCGCAGCGGCGCGACGACGCGACGACGCCCCCTCAGGCTTCGCGGCGGCCTCCGCGGCGACGAGCAGCGCGCGCAGGCGAGCCGCTTCGATCCGAATGGCAGCCTCGTCGCCGAGCGGCACATCGAACAGGCTCTGAGGCGCAACGGCGACGTCGAGGCTCTCATCGATGAGCGCCCGGATCTGAGACGTCCTCGGATCGGGAGGGGTCGCGACCCCGGTCTGCGCTTGTGCCGCGAGCGAGCGCGCAACGCACAACGTCGCAAAGAGCGCGGCAAGGACCGTGACACCATGAGCGGGCGACCTCATGTGCTCAGTCTTATAGCAACATCGCTCTAGCGGGGAACCCTCGCGACCGACTCTAGAAACACGCGATGTCCGAGTACCGATCGTAGGTCAGCGTCCCGTTACTAGTGGTGCTCTTCGGCGCGAGACCGACCCCGAAGTAGTTCGGGTACGTGAAGAGGTCGACGTCCCTCCGCAGCTCCTTGTCCCGATACACCACGAACGCTCCCCCGCCCTCGGAGGGCGTGTAGCGCACGAGCTCTCGCGGCTGCACCTGCACGTGGCTCTGCACCGGCGCGAGGTTCTGCGTCTGAACGGTCTTCACCATGAAGTCCGGCTGGCATGCCGTGTACGCTTCCGCGGTCGTCGCATGGAGCGCCGCGCCGCCGAGAACGTTGAAGCGGATCTCCTCGCCGGGGTTCACCGTCCACCACGTCTTCTCGTCGGTCGCAGGCTGCCCCAGCCACACCAAGGGCTTCGCGACCCAAAACGCCATCGGCTCCGTCGTCGTGTTGACGACGCGATAGCCGTACACCGCAAGCGAACCGAGCGACTGCCAGCCACAACTGCCGCCGTCGAGGGGAATGACGCGGTCGCGTGGCCAGGTGTTCTCGTAGGCGCCCACGCCGGTGCAGGTCAGGAAGTCAGACGACGCCGAAAGACGGTCGATGAAGCGCCGCACCGGTTCGGGGAGACACACGCCATCGGTGCATGGGACACCCACGGGACACTGACCCGGCGTGGTGCAACTCTCGAAGGTCGTGTTGAGCTCGGGCTGCATCAGCTCGTCGAGGATGCCCTCGGTCGTGTGCGGGGGCTGCGTACCGATCATCATCGGATAGATGCGGTGACGCATGTGATACCACCAGCGATCACCGAGGCCGGGGAGGAGTACCCGACACGTTGGCTGATAACATCGCTTACGTGAACTCGCGCGTTGGGCGCTTTTGTGCTGCTTATGCACTCGCCAAGCGCTTGGGCGGCGAAGCGTTGGTGCTGGGCGTGGGCCTCGAGAGCGAGAACAGCGGCAACAATCGCATCTCGTACAAGGCCGCTGGAGAGCCTGTTACCCCGATCTGGAAGCCTCGCGATGCCTTCACGAAGGTCTTCGGCGCAATCGGTGGCGGCGGCGATAGCGACGCGGACACCGCACGCCGTGCCCGCGACAAGAGCGTGCTCGACGTCGCTGCTGCGAGCCTCGCGCGCTATCGACAGCGCCTCCCCAGCGAGGATTGGCTGAAGCTCGACCGACACCTCGAGTCGGTTCGCTCTCTCGAGCAAAAGCTCACAGCGCCGCCACCGACACTGCCCGACACCGAGGCGTGCTCGCCGAATCAAGTCCCATTGACCTCGGACTTCCCCGCGAGTGCGCGCAAGCACATCGACGTGCTCACCCAGGTCCTCGCGTGCAATGTCGAGCGTGTGGTCACCCTGCAGCTCGGTGGCAGCGGCGGTGGCGAGACTTTCGGTGGATCGATCAACTGGCCGAGCGAAAGTATCGTCTACCCGATGTCGCAACACGTGATCGCACACGACTACGACGCCAACCGTAACCCGACGACGATCGCGCGTCGCGAGACCATCGAGGCAACCTACTATCGAACGCTCGCCTACCTCATGAGCTCCCTCGACGCCGTACCCGAAGGTGACGGAAGCATGCTCGATCACACGCTCATCCTCTACTGCAAGGGCATGGGGGAGAATCACGCTTACAACCGTGAGGTCCTCTTCATGCTCGCGGGTCGCGCCGGTGGTGCGCTGACTACTAACCGCTATCTCGGACGCTCGGGCGTGCCGCACAACAACCTGCTGGTTTCGGTCTGCAACCTTCTGGGACTCGCCGACGTCGAGAGCTTCGGCGAATCGGAGTTCTGCGGCGGTCCGGTGAGCCTGTGACGCGAGGGGCGCTCGCTGTAGTTCTCGCCCTGTGCCTCGCTGGGTGCGGACCAGCCAACGAGGTCGTTGAGGTTACCCCAGAGAGCGACAGCGACGTGAGTGACGGTGGGGGATTGGGTGACGGGAATAGCTCGGCGCCGAGCGATGGCGATAGCTCGGCGCCGAGTGACGAAGGGGCCGGAGACGATGTCGCCGGTGGCGACACCGACGATGACGGATCCGCGTCGGCTTGCCCCGCGGACTACTATCTGTGCGACGATTTCGAGGTTGGCCTCGATAGCGGACAGTGGGCTAGACTCACCACAGACGGGGCAACGATTCGCGTCAGCGGGGCTGCGGCGCGCTCTGGCAACGGCGGTCTCGAGCTCGCGCTCCCCATGGCAGACGGCGCCAGGGCCTTCGTGCAGCCGCGAGAGATCTTCCCGCTGCCCGACAACCGGGTCCACGTTCGCTTCTACCTCAGCACGACCCCTGAGGTAGCGTGGATGCACACCGCGATCCTGGCGATCGCAGGAGACCTCGACGGCCGCGCCTACTACGGCCTGCACGCCAACAACGGGCGCTTGAACAGCCGCTACGACTCCACGGCGGTGACCGAGCATGGAGGCCTGCGCAAAACGGGAAGTCACGAGCTCCCCGTGGATGCATGGATGTGCGTCGAGCTCTTCGTCGATGGAGGCTCGAACAGCATGCGCGTGTGGATTGACGGGATCGAAGACGACGCCATGCGGGTGACTCAAGGAGGCGATCCTCGCTGGCTCGCGCCCACCTTTGACACCCTCGATCTGGGTTTTCAAACGTTCCAGGCAACCAGCGCGCCGCTGAGGGTCTTCATCGATGACCTGGCGATCGGTCCGGCGCGCATTGGCTGTGCGGACGAGGGCTTTCTTCCATGGGGCGAAGGTGCTCAGGGCTCCGAAGCGCGCTGATCGAGCACGAGGTCGAGCTTGGTGGTTTCGCCGGTCGTGATCTTCACACTGCGCTTGACGTCGATGGCAGCGGCTCGGTTGACGAACGAGAGTCGATGTGTCCCGGCGTGCAGCTCGAGCTTGTAAAGCGGGGTCACGCCGCGGGCCACGTCGTCGATCAGCACCTGGGTCGCGGGCACCGTTCTCACGGTCAGAAAGCCGGTGCCAACCTCAGGCGCACGAACTTTCCGACGCGTGTGCTCCGGCGGACGTTCCTGGCTCGTGGGCGCCTCGATAGCTGGCGCCGGTGCGGTTGGCGGCACCGAGACTATCGGTGGCGCGGTGGAAGGTGGCGAGACGACTTGCGAGGCCCGCTCCCTGAGTACCACCGCCGTGGCGAGCGTCGTTACCAGGGCGACCATGATCGCGAGCCCGGCCAAGGCGAAGCGCGGGCGCGAGCGCCGATTCGACGCGCGCACATGGCCCGGTGAATCGGGGCGCTGTGCTGGGGACAGCGGCGCGGATCCCTGGAGTTGTTCGGTCCCAGTGCCGAGGTTCTTGACCTTGCCGGTGGCGTGCGCGACGTGCGCCGCGAGGTCGGCGAGCTCGCTCTCGCTGCGATGGTTGACGCTCGCGAGATAGTCGCCGAGCGCTTCTGCAGCCTGGCCGCAGCGCTCGTAGCGACGCGCTGGGTCTGGCTCGAGCATGCGCTCCACCGCTTCACGAAGCCGCTCCGGGACGTCCGCCCGCACATCCTGAAGTGGCGGGTACACTCGGTCGATGATCAGCTTCAGTGCCTGCTGCTCGTTGCGGCCCGCGAACATGCGACGTCTCGCGAGCATCTCCCAGAGCACGACCCCCAGCGAATACTGGTCGGCGCGAGCATCGACGTCGTCGCCCGCCAGCTGTTCGGGCGCAAGGTAGGCGATCTTGCCCTTGATCTCCCCGGTTTCGGTCTTGGTGAATCGATTCGCCGCTCGCGCAATGCCAAAGTCTACGATCTTGGTGACTCCGTCATGGCGGACCATGATGTTCTGCGGACTGATGTCGCGATGAACGACATTGAGCGTCGCGCCGTTCGAGCTCCGCGCGTGATGAGCGTAGTCGAGGCCCGCCGCCACCGCGAGACCTATGCGCGCGACGACCGTGAACGAAAGGTGCTCGCTGGTGTTGTGGCAATGCGTAAGCAAGGTCGCGATGTCGACACCTGGAACGTACTCCATCGCGATGTAGTAGGTGCCGCGCCAGGCACCAACGTCGTAGATCGAAATGACGTTCGGATGGTTCAAGAGCGCCGCGACCCGGGCCTCGTCGAGGAACTGCTCGACGAATGCGGGGTTAGAGGCGAGGTGCGGCAGCAGGTTCTTGAGAACGACGAGGCGCTCGAAGCCAGGCACGCCGACCTGGTTTGCGAGAAATATCTCGCCCATGCCACCTACCGCGAGTCGCCGGACCGGCTCGTACTTGTCGAAGATCAAGTCGCCGCGTGGCGCGGCCGCGCCTTCCTGGCCGCCGGCCGACTCCCGGATCATTCGACTCTTCGCCGGTCGAGCTGAATGAGCATGCCGAGGCAAGCGTCCACGAGCCAAAGCCGATCATCGCTCTGCGCGTCGAAGGTGATATCGCCGAGACAATGTGTCACGGATTGAGGATAGCTGGTGCGCGGCGGAACGCCATAGATGGTGAAGACCCGGTCATCGCCTGTCGCGACACCATCTGCTCCGGCTGCGATGACGCGCACCGAAGTACGTGACGTCACGAACAGGTTGCCGTGGGAGTCGACGCGCATGCCGTTTGGCGTATCGACCGTGAACAGTCGAGCTGGTGCCCCGTCGCCGCCGCTTGCCGGGCTGCCATCTCCGATTACGTCCGCGATGACGGAAGATCCGCTGATCGTGCCGCTCTCGTCGAGCGCCAGCCGCCGCACCCGGTGGTTGGCGCTGTCGGCGACGTAGAGACTTCCGTCGGGGGCAAGCGCCACCGCGACTGGATCATGAAACAAGGCGTCGCGCGCCGCCCCACCGTTGACGGAGTAGCCGCGCTGCAATGGCGTACCGGCAACACGAGATACAGAGTTGGTAGCGAGGGAAATGGCGCGAATGGATTGATTGCCGGTGTCGGCGACATACAGCATCGAGCGTCCCGCGTCGTGAGCTACACCGCGGGGAGCATTGAAGCGCGCGGCGGCGATGGCGCCGTCGGTGGCTCCGGAGCGGCCGTCCGTCGCTGTCAACCGCGTGATGGTCCAGCTTGCTAGGTCGGGGCCCGTCGCCTGGATACTGGCAATACCATCACGCTGGTTATCGGACACGAAGAGCGTCCCAGAGGCTTGATCGAAGGCCATACCGCCGGGACGAGCGAAGAGTGCCGAGGTGAATAGCGGAGCGCTGCCTGAGGTTGGCCAGTTGATCCCCGAGAGCGAAAACGGCAAGCGCCCGAGCGACTGGTCTGCAAGGTCGACGATGCGTAAGTTACGCGCTCCCGCGTCGGCGACGGCGAGTACGCCGACCCCAGCCAGATGCGCGAGCGCCACCGGGCTCTCGAGCCATGCGGCTCTCCACGGGCCGTCACCGCGTCGCAATGGCCCAATGGTCGTCGACACCAACCCCTGGCCATCGATCTGACGCACCGTGCGGAGGTTCGCGTCGAATATCGCGAGCTCGCGACCGCTCGCGCCTTGTACCCACGCGAGGAGCTGTGGTCGTCCGGTCGCTGCGGTCCGGTGGCCGCCGTCTCCCGCGTCTTGTTCGGTCGCGGCGCCGAACCAGGTGGTTATCACTCCGCCCGCGTCGACATGGCGTACGCGGTTGTTGTCGAAGTCAGCGATGTATAGATCGCCAGCACTGCCGAGCAGCACATCGCTCGGGTTGTTGAGCGCGACGCTGACGGCCGCCGCCCCCTCGTCGCTCGCGAGATAGCACGATGGGGCGCCGACTGGTTGCTGGTCCGTGACGCACTCGGGATGCGACTCGCAGGCGATGCCGCTGCCCGCGAGAGTGGCTACCTGCCACTGGGTGCCGTCGAAGTAGAGCCGCCTGACGCGGCCGAGGGTGCGCGACACCATGATGATGTCGCGGGCTCCGCGGGCGCGTAGGCGCACCACTTCACCGACCGCGTGAGTCGCCGCCACCCCGTCGCCGTCGAAGCACTGTCCGCCGTTGCCAGCAATCGTCGAGATGATGCCCGCGCTGTTGACCATGCGGATGGTGCGTTGTTCGCGGTCGGCGATGTAGAGGTTGCCGTCGGCGTCTTGGGTGATGCTCGTGGGGCCGCGCAAGCGGGCCGCCGTTGCTTGACCACCGTCACCGCTGTTGGCCCGCACGCCGCAGCTACCGGCGATTGTGGTGATGATGCCGGAGACGTCGATGCGACGTACGCAAGAATTCGACGTGTCCGCAATGACGAATCCCCCGGGGCTTGTCTCGATGACGTCGCGTGGGAAGTTCAGGAGTGCATCCCGGGCTA
>JBDHVB010000145.1:0-14908 GCA_039809465.1 Myxococcota bacterium | reverse complement strand
CGCTAACGCCAGCGGCGTGGGCTGAACGGGCCGCCGTGCGGGCGTGCGTGGAATGGGCCGGGGCCGATGCGGTGGTAGGGCGAAAAGCGTGGGCCCATGGGATAGACGTGTGGCCGAAACCAAGGGCGGGCGTGCCAAGCGTAGTAGCGTGGACCGTAAGCGCCCCAATACGGACGTGGGCCAATGCTGAAGATCCACGGTGAGAGCAGCCAGCCCCAGCCGATGCCGACGCGCCATACGTAGCTCTGCGCGACCGCCGCATCCGGTGCCACGTAAGTGTACGCTTGAGCGTACGGTGCATACACCCAGCCATATTGCTGCGTGTAGACCCACTGGCCAGCCGGCACCTCGGTGGTCGGCGGAGTCGTTGGCGCGGCCGGTGGTGTCGGCTGCGTCTGCTGTGGCGGAGCCGGTGGAGTTGGTGCGGCGGTCGGCGTGGGCTTGTCGGTGGGCTGCGGCGTCGTAGGTAGGGGCACGCTCGCCGACGGATCGTCGAGCATCGGGGTCTGGGCATCGAGCGCCGACACGTCCGCGCCCAGATCGGCATCGGGGCTGCCCGCCCAGTTGCTCTCGAGGGTGCGGTCCTGCGCCGACGCGGTCACCGCGCAGCACATCACCATGGCAAACGTCAGCGCTCTCATGACTGTCGCCTCCGACGCGTGGGAACACCCTTAAATTCTGTCCTCCAGCGCCTTCCGGCAAGCCTCAGGGCTTGGGGTCGACGATGCGGCCCACGAAGACGGGCTCGCCATTGCGGGTGTCGCGGATGACCACCATGAACGGGTGATCGGCGCGGAACACGATGGGCTTCTCGCTCGGTGGAGCAGCGCCGGCTTCCATCATCGTGGCGGTCGCGGCGGCGGCTTCGGTGCCCTCCTCGTCGACCGCGACGAAGGCTTGATGGATGACCTTCGAGATGAAGAGCTCGTGCGTGCCGTCCATCGCCGAGAAGTCGGCGCCTGGATAAGTGAACGCCTTCTTCATGCCCATGGCACCGAGCACCGGCGCGAGCTCGAGCGACGCCTGGGTCTTGAACGATGGGAAGGACACCTCGACCCGCTTCTCGCCGAGCTTTGCGACCCAGCCCGCGAGCGCGCCCTCCACGAAGCGCTTCTCGATGGCGCTGATGCCGTCCTTGGCGTTCGGCAAGATGACGTCCATCGCCAGCTCGCCGCGGCCGTAGGGCATCTCGAGCATCAGGCCCTGATCGATGTGCGCGAGGCGGTAGTAATCGAGCTGGTGCATCATCGGGACCTGCTTTGCCCCCGTGGGGGCGTGGAAGGTCTCTTTCTTGGTGGCGGACTTCTCGAACTGATTGCTCCACTGCGCCTTGAAGTAGACGGCGTTGGTGATGACGAGCTTGGTGTCCGGCTTGATGGACTGCTCGGGGATGAGGTCCTTGATCTTCTGCTCGGTCTGGTCGGCGACCCAGGTGTTGATGATCACGCGGCTGGCCTCGGGCGCGCCCTTGAAGTCGAGACCCTCGAGCGGCGCGCCGTAGCGCTCGCGCAGGTTCCGCAAGAAGGGCTCGTTGAGCTTACGCTGCTTCTCGCCCCACAAGCGGTTCACCACGCGCAAGACGATGCGTCTCTTTTCGACATCCGCTTCAGCGTACTTCTGCATTTGCGGATCGTTCTGCTGCGCCGCCCACGCCGGAGCGGGCGGGTCGGCGAGCGCTTTCCAATCGGCGCGCAGCTTCTCGATGGGCACCGCGGGGTCCTCACCCCAGCCGAGCACGGTCTCCATCTCCTTGGCGGTCTCTCCCACGGCGCCGGCCTGTGCCATGGCGAGCGCCATGCGGATCGACAGTGGTGAGTAGAAGAGGTTGCCCTTTTTGCTGGCGAGCTGGCCGTGGAGCTTCGCGGTGAAGTCGGCCTTGTCGGGAATGGCCGCCGCCGGCGTTGGGGTGGGCTTGGGCGGCGCGGCATCCGCGGTGGAGTGACCCAACAGCAGGAGAATGGCCGAGAGCAATCGTCGCATGGGCCCAACGCTATCGCACCCACCGAGGCGTGCGCTACAACCATGGTCTTGGCCGCCGACTACCTCACCCGCGATGACGCCGTAGCGCCCGCCGACCTCGCGGCGATGCGGCAGTGGCTCGCCGCGAGCGACCTCATCGGCGCTAGTCCGCTCAAGGGGACATTCGGCGCGAGCCGAGGTTTCGCCATCACCTTCACGCGGGACGGCTTCACCGAGCTCACGCAGCGCTTCCCCGCGCTACGATCCTTCATGGAGCTGGCGGTGCTCGGACGGCCGTGGCGCGCGCTCCACGGGCCGCTAGGGTGGCTGCGCGAGACACGTGCCTTCTATCTCAACGTGCTGGTCGTGCCCGCTGGAGCGAACATCGCGCGCCACGTCGATGCGACGTTGAGCCCAGCGCTCGGCGCCGCGACGGTCACGCCGCTCGCGGTGAGCGTGCTGTATCTCTCGACGCCGCCCGGTGGGGCGTTGCGCTTGTGGCGTGGCGAGCAGCAGGTCGCCGAGCTTACCCCCAAGCCCGGGCGCTTCGTCTGCTTTCGCGGTGACCTGGGGCACGAGGTCGCGGCCGTCGAGGGTGAAGGCGAGCGCGTCAGCATCGTCTGCGAGCAATACGGCTTCTCGCGCCGCCAAGCCGCGGCGATGAAGCCGTTCCAGGTGACGTCGCGTGGCCGCTTCGAGCGGGTGCTGCAGCGGCTCTCCGGCGGTTAGCGCCGCGCGCGCACTACTTCTGGTACTTCGCCTTCCACTCGGCGTACGGCATGCCGTAGATCGTGGCGCGTGCCTCTTCGTCGGGCATGGTGATGCCTTTCGCTTCGGCGGCTTCGCGATACCAGCGCGACAAGCAGTTGCGGCAGAAGCCCGAGAGCTCCATGAGCGCGATGTTCTGCACGTCGGTGCGTTCGCGCAGGTGCTCGACCAGGCGGCGGAAAGCGGCGGCTTCGAGCTCGGTGCGGGTGCGGTCATCCATGGCCCGAACCTCTCGCGGTTCAGCCAGCGCGCGTCAACCCCGCGGACATGATGATGCGGCGGTGATGCGTCAGCGTCTCGTCGTGCGTGACGTGAATCAGGGTGAAGCGGCGCGCGCCGTGCTGCGCCTCGAGGAGCGCGAGCGCCGCGGCGCGGCTCACGGCGTCGAGCGACGCGAACGGCTCGTCGAGGAGAAGAATGTCCGGCTCGGTCGCGAGGGCGCGCGCCAAGGCGACGCGGCTCTGCTCGCCGCGTGACAGCGTGGGTGTGCGCCGGCCAAGCAGCGCCTCTACACCGCACGCGGCCGCGATCGCGGTTGGGTCGAAGCCCTTCTCCCGCGCGTAGGCGATGTTGTCGCGCACGCTGAGGTGCGGAAAGAGGCCGAGTGACTGCGGCACCCAGGCGCAGCGCCGCGCGTGCACCGGCACATGAGCCACGTCGACGCCGCGCAGGAGCACACGCCCAGCCTCGAGACGGCGCAGCCCGATGACGGTCTCGATGAGCACGCTCTTGCCGGCGCCGGACGGACCGGTGAGCAGCACGTGCTCGCCGCCCGCGATGTCCAGGTCGATGGGACCCAGGCGAAAGTCCCCCGCGGCCGCGCGCACACCCTCGAGGCGGATCATCGCTCGAGCTCCTGCACGCGCGCCTCGTCGCGTGACAGCCAGCGCAGGGCCATGAACACGAGCAAGCAGGTGAGCATCAAGAGGCTCGCGGGCGCGAGCGCCGCGCGCAGGCCGTACGAGCTGAAGCGATCCCAGATGAGGACCGGCGCCGTGCGCGGGTAGTAGGCGAAGACCACCACCGAGCCGAACTCGCTGACGGCGCGGGCCCAGGCGAGGATGGCGCCCGCGCGGATCTGCGGCCAGGCGAGCGGCAGCTCGATGGTGAAGAAGCGCCGCGATGGCGGAGCGCCGAGCGTCGCCGCGACGTTCACGGTGCTCATGGGCACGGCGCGGAAGCCCTCGAGCGCCGCCTTCACCACGAAGGGCGCCGAGACCACCAGCATGCACAGGACGATGCCGGGAGCCGCCGAGGCGACGGCGATGCCGAAGCGATCCTCGAGCGCCGCGCCGAGGAGGCGGCCGCGCGCCAGCACCAAGAGCAAGCCGAGGCCAATGATGGGATGAGGTACGACGACTGGCAGGTCGAGCAACGCCTCGATGACGGCACGCCCACGCACCAGCTTGCGCGCCAGCACGTAGCCAGCGGCCACGCCGAAGACCAGCGCGAAGCCGGTCGCGGCGGCGGCGCAGCCCAGGCTCGTCGCCAGCGCCAGCAGCACGTCGCTGTCCGTTGCGGCGGACATGACCTCGGCGGGCGATGCGCCGAGGAGCAGCGCGGCGAGCGGTGTCAGCGTCACCAAGGCCAGGGTCGCGGCGAGCAGCACGAAGAGGCGATTCACCGCGCCTCGCCCTCGACGATCGGTGCCTCGAGCATGCTCAGGTAGTGACGTGCCGCCACCTTGCGCCCCTTGTCGGAGAGCAAGAGGGCGAGCAGCGCTTCGCCCCGGCCTGGATGGGGAGCATTGCGCGGCACCGCGGCGGCATAGAAGGTCGTGGTGCTGCCGTCGATGCGCGCGTCGAGCAGCGCGTAGGCAAAGCCGTATTGCTTGGCCTCGCTCTCGTAGATGAAGGCGGCATCGAGCTCGCCGGTCTCGATGGGCGCGATGAGCTTGCTGACATCGGGGCGCACGGCGGGGCCCTTCAAGCGCTCGAGCAGCGCCGCGCCGATGCGCAGGCTCGCGTCGGTCTCGACCGTGTCATTGGCACGCAGGGCCGCCACGGTGCGCGCTCCGACCGGAGCTTGGCCAGGGTCGGCGATGCCCACGCGCAAGCCCGGTGTCGCGGCGACGTGCTGCCAGGGCTCGGCGGCGAGGCGCTTGCCGGTCGGGCTCGACGGGCGCGCGGCGAGGACGAGGCGGTTGCTCGCGAAGCGCGTGAGCTCGGTTGCGTACTTGGGCACCAGCAGCTCGCGTAGCAGCTCACTGTCGGCGGAGAGCACGAGGTCCGCGGCGCGGCCTTGCTCGGTGAGCTTGATGCACGCGGCGCGCGAGCTCGACAGCTCGACCTCGAGGTGCGAGCCGGGGTTGGCCGCGGCAAACGAGCCAACCAGGGCCTCGAGGGTCGGGCCCATCGAAGCGGCCGCGAAGACCACGACGGGCTCGGAGCCGTTGCGGCAAGCGCAGGTGAGCACGAGGAAGAGCAGCCACGCCCAGTGACCGACGACGCGCGACGGGGGCCGACGCCGACTCACGCGTGACGTCTCGTGGAGCGCATCGCCACCGCGTGAGCGCGGCGCGCTCATGACTCGCCGGGGCCGCGGCGCATGAGGATGGCGGCGAACGCCTCTTCGCGCGTCTCGTAGAGCGTGGCGTCGGCCTGGTAGCGGATGGCGCTCGTCAGCACCGCGATGCGAATGACGGGGGAGCCCGCATAGCGTGCGCTATAGCGGTAACAGGTGCGCGCGATGCTGGCGCGCTCGTGCGAATAGAGCGGCCGCACGTCGGGGGCGACTTGCAAACCGTCCAGGCAGATGACGCAGTCGCGCGGCGCCGGAAAGACATCGAGCTTCTGCCGAAAGGCCGTGAAGAAGTCGTAGACATCGTCCTCGGTCTCGAGCGCGCAGCCATCGAAGATGAATTCGATGATGCCTGTCAGGGCGTGACGCGTGGCCTGGATGCGAGATGCGAAATCACTGCCCATGAGAGATGTAAGCCAGAAGGCATGGGTGCCCGTCTATATTTCGAGGCAGAGGCTGAGCTTGTCGGCGCCGGCGTCGTCGCCATCAGCGGGGGTGCGGGCCTCGCCGTCGAGATCGCGGAGGTTCGGGACGTCGAGCATTCCCGCGGTGATGTGCCGCACGATGCCGGCCTGAGGCCCCATGGGGTCTCCGTGGAGGCCGTCGCCGCAATGGGTTGGCGCCGAGTCGACGTTGCCCACGGTGCTCACGGACATGCTGGTGAGCTGGGCCTCTGTGAGCGGGGTTTCGCCCTCGGGGGAGCGCAGCTCGGCGACGTTGCCGTTGACGAAGCGCGTGTAGAGGCCAATCGCGCCGCTCGGACTTTCACGGCCATGGATGTTGTCCACGATGGCGGTCACGCCGACGTTGACGTCCATGGCGTGCTCGACGACCAACGGCGTTGCCTCGGAGGCGCCTTCGCTGAACGAGCCGTCGGCGACCCCGAAGCCGTTGCCGAGGATGCGCACCGGGTCCGTTGGCCGTGGGTGCATCAAATAGAAGGCGGTGGCCCAGGCGTCGTTGCATGCGGTGGCGGTGCAGGTCGCGACCCGCACGTTGTTGAAGGCGATGGTCGCGGGCGTCGCGTAGACGAGCACGCCGACGTTGGCCTCGCTCTGCGCGATGCGGATGAAGTTGTCGTCGATCACCGTGGCGACGCGCGCCGCCGGGTCGAGGCCGGTGTAAGCACCGGAGAGGCGCAGGCCCGCCGAGAGTCGGCTGCGGGCGTCGAGGTCGATGATGTTGCGCGCGACGCGCAGGCCGGTGGAGCCGCGGTTGCCGGCGAGTCGCGAGCCGTCCTGAAGACCGACGAGGCGCACCGCGGCGGTGACGGCGGTGGCTTGGAGCCGCACGTTGGACTCGACGACGCTCACGTTCCTGGTGAACAGGGTGATGATGCCGGCCATGGACGGGTCGGTCTCGTTCTCGCTCGCGCCCAGCGTGCAGGTGATGTTCTGGCTGCTGACGCGCGCCTCGCTGCTGCCGAAGAGCCCGACGCAGGTACGGATGGGGAAGCCCGAGCCGACTTTGCGTACGGAGAGTGGGCCGCCGAGCGCGAGGTTGTTCACGGTGACGTGCGTCGAGCCGTAGGACGCGGCGTCGGGCCCAGTGGCGATGTCGTCATTGGCGAGCGTCATCTGACCGTCGATGAGGCCCGCGACGATCCACGATCCCATGACGTTGCCGATGGTGGCGCTGCCGCCGGTGAAGGTGACGTTGGCCGTGCGCAGCAAGCGCACGCCCGCGACGCGCGCCACGGCGTAGCCGTTCACCGGCAAGGTGGTGCTGGCCGAGTCGACCTGCGTGCTCAGGGAGGTGATGTCCGCGTCGCGGGTGTCGCGTAGGACGACGCCGGAGGTCTCGTCGATGCCCTCGGTGCCAGCGTGCACGCCGATGTGCATGTCGTTCACGACCGCGCCGTGCGAGCCAAGCCCCACCAGCGCGTTGGTCACGTCGGGTTGACCGAGCTCGTAGCCGTCGCTCCAGCCAACCGCATACGAGAGCGGCTGGCCTGGGCTCGATGAGGCCGTGACGTCGATGTCGACGCGGCTCGCGCTCAAGCCCCGCGTGTTGCTCGGGGCGTCGCCGGTGTTCATGGTGACGATGCCCGCGGCTTGCCGGCCCACGGCCACGAGCCGGGTGCGCGCGGCCGTGCTCGCCGAGAGGAAGGAGAGGGTGCGCGTGCCGAGGGCAAGCACGGAGATGGCGAGACGTGCCTTGGCCGCGCTGATGAACGAGTTGGTGATCGCGAGGCCCGCCGACGATCCGCAGGTCCGCGCCTCGGGTGTATCGCAGCCGCCGAGGCCCAGCGTGCTGGTGTTGCCGTCGCGCACACCGATGGCGATCGAGGTGCTCTCCTTGGCATCGTCGAGCGTCGCCGCGTCGCTCTCGACTCCGATGGTCGAGTCTTCGATGCTCACGCTGCCTGCCCGCAGCAGCTGCACGCCGGTGGCCGTCCGCGACTTCTCGGTGATGGTGGTGTTGGCGATGGTGGCGTTCAGCGCTTCGCCGACCGCGATGCCTACGGAGCCCAAGCCAGTACCCGCGCCCTTGATGCTGACGCTGTCGAGCACGAGACCCTGGCGGCTCGCCGTGCTGCTGATGCCAACCGCTCGTACGCTATAGTAGACGCTGTCGGCGTTGGCGGCGCTGACCACGACGCCGGCGCGCGGGCTAGTCCCGAAGTCGACGCCGCTGATCGTGACGCTCGTGCCCACGGCGTCGACGAGCGCGCAGTCGGCCGTGCACGCGGCGGTGCGGAAGATGGTGAGGTTCTCGAGCTTCACGGTGTCGCTGGCCGAGGCGCCGGCGATGCTCAAGGTACCGGCGGGCGCGAGGGCAAGCTCGCTGCGTGGAGCGACCGGCAGGACCGTCCAACCAGCATCGCTGCGTACGTAGCCGCCGCGGATGGTGACGCTGCGGCCGATGTGCAACGGCTCGGTGACGGTTTGCTCGCCCAGCGCCTCGATGCTGACGAGCGCGATCTGGTAGTCCGCCGCGGCGAGCAGCGCGTCGGCCAGGTGACAGAATGGATTCTCGATGGTGCCCTGGGGCGCGTCGTTCGTGGCATCGTAGCCGTCCACGCACGGCTGAGCCGTGGAGACGTAGGCTCCAACATCGCGGATGATGAGCTCGGCGGAGGCGCTGCCCTCATCGCGGCCATCGCTCACCGTGAGCGTCACGCTGCACGCCTGATCCGGCGACAAGTCGGCGAGCTGCAGCTCGACTTCATTGGCCGCGCCGAGCACTTGTGCCGCGCAGTCCGCTCCAACGGACCATGCATACGTCAGCGCGTCTTCGTCGGGATCGCTCGAGTCGGCGGCGCTGATGAGCACGGTGGTGCGCGCGCCGACCCGCAAGTGGCCACTGGCATCGACGCCACGGATGCGGGCGATGGGGGCCTGGTTTGCCAGGCATGCGTCGTCGTTGCACGTGTCGCCAGCGCGAAAGACGCATGAAACCGAGGCTGTACAAGCGACGGCGATAGCTAGGGGGAGGACTCGCACGTACTCGAACGGTGCCCCAGGCGCGGTCGGTTCGCCAGTCGCGCGAGGTCAGGTAGGGAAGAGTGCGATACTGTGGGCGTCAGGACGCCGCCAGATCCTCGCCGCGCCGCAGGGCGGCGATATAGTCCTGGAAGGTGAGGCCGGGATGACGCGCGGCGGCCTTGCCGTAGGCGCTGTTCAAGGCGCGCTTGTCGATGAAGCCCTGGTTGACCATCGCCCGGTTCGTCCGTGATAGCGGCATCATCGGCAGCATGGTCTGGATGAGCGCGTAGTGCTCGTCGTACTTCGCGGCCGAATCACCGACGTGGCTCATCGAGCCACGCGCGATGCGGTACTGCCAGAGGGCCTCGGGGTGCACCGGCACCGGTCCCAGCTTGTCGAGGAGCAAGATGTTCGCGATCACGTCTTCCGCGAGATCGAGGTCCTCGGTGCGTGGGGCCGCGTGCTCGCGCCGCGTCAGCGGAATGAGGGGCGTGGCCGACGTGAAGACCTCCTCGATATGCATGCGCGTCAGGCTCTCGAGCGCCGTGTAGAGGTGGTCGCCGCTCTGCTCGTCGACGACCGCGACCCAGTCATAGGCAGCGCCGCTCTCGGCCGCGAGCGGCACGAGCTTCTCGAGGCGTGTGGGCTGCATGACGTCGTCGGCATCGAAGTGGGTGATGAGCTCGCCACGCGCGACGTCGAGTCCGTGATTGCGCGCACGATGCGCGCCGCCTCCGTACTTGCCGGTCGATATCTGGCGCACGCGTGGGTCGCTGATGCCTCGTGAGGCGAGCACCTCCAGGTAGTCGCGCTGGTCGTCCGAGACGAGGACGAGCTCGAGCTCGCGATAGGTCTGCGAAAGCACGCTGCGCACCGTGCGGGCGATGAGCCCTTCGGCCTCGTACGCCGGGATGATGACGGAGACCAGCATCGAAGCTACGGCTCGTCGCCGTGGCAGGTGAGCTTCTTCACGTCGTCCCTCACCCATTTGTTCTTGGTGAGATCGACGTGCCAGGCCTCGGCCGGCTTCCACTCCGCGAGCTCGCCGGTGGCCGCCTTGGCGTGGCCCAGCACCGCGCGGTTGAAGAGCAGCGCGTCGCCGGTGGCGCCCTTCGCGACGCAGCTCGCGCCGTCGAAGAACCAGGTTTGGTTGGCGACCGGAGCGGACACCTGCACACGGTGCAGCTCGTTCCACGGCGCGTTGGCGTTGTCGCGCCGTGAGAAGACCAGTGAGCGCTGGCCCGCGCACTCGAGCACCGCGACCTTGGCGTTCTCGTAGCCAACGTCGCCCTTGGCGCTGAAGCGCGGCGGCCCGTCACGTAGCTCGCGGCAGTCCGGGGCAAAGAGGGAGAGGACGACGACGAGCTGCATCATGACGAGATCTCCGTGAGCTTGCCCCTACCAACTCTGTTGGCGCAAAACCACCCTACGGAACTGGAGCAAGCCATGACTCTTTATATGGGTGTCGATGCGGGCGGCAGTCACTGTCGGGCGCGGCTGACCGACGCGCACGGTAGGGTGCTCGGCAGTGGCCAGTCGGGGCCGGCCAACACGCGCATGGGCGTCGAGCCGCTGCACGCGCGCTTGCTCGAGACCTGCGCGCAGGCGACCGCCATGGCGCAGCTCACGAAGGAGGAGATCGGCAAGATCCACGTCGGCATGGGCATCGCCGGCATCAACCGCATGGGCGCCAAGGCCAAGCTCCGCAACTTGCCTTTCCCGTTCGCGAGCCTGTCGCTCACGAGCGACGCGGTCATCGCCAACCTCGGCGCGCACATGGGCGCCGACGGCGCGACGCTCATCCTCGGCACGGGGAGCGTCGGCATCATCAAGCTCGGTGAAGACAGCATCAGCATCGGCGGCTACGGCTTTCCCATCTCCGATGAAGGCAGCGGCGCGGCCTTGGGGCTGTCGGCGATCCGTCACGCCCTACGCGCCCTCGACGGCCGCACCCGCTCGACGCCGCTCAGCCAGGAGGTGACGCGCCAGTTCGATCACGTCACCGCCCGCATGGTGGCGTGGATGGACGAGGCCACGCCAGCGGACTACGCGACCTTCGCGCCGCTGGTGCTCGACTACGCCGAGAACGGCGACGAGATCGCGCGCTCCATCGTCAGTGAGGCCGCGGGTCACGTGGAGCGCTTCATCGAGACCATCTTCGCGCGCGGCGCGACCCGCTTGAGCCTCGCCGGCGGCGTGTCGACCCGCATCAAGCCGTGGCTGCGCGCCCGCATCGTCGACAAGCTCTCGCCGCCATTGGGAGACCCGCTGGACGGCGCGCTGCTGCTCGCTGGTAGGCCGTCAGCGCCCGCTTGAGCGGACGCCGTCGATCCACGTCGCGGTGACGTAGTGCGCGTCGTCGAGGTGGACGAGGTCCGCCTTGCGCCCCGGCGCGATGGTGCCGCGGTCGTCCTGGACGCCGAGGAACGCCGCGGGCGTGGCGCTCGCCATGCGTGAGGCGAGGCCGAGATCGATCCGCATCATCGTCATGGCGTTACGCAGCGCGCTCGCCATGTCGAGGTGCGATCCAGCGAGCTGACCATCGGGGCCACGCAGCGCCGTGCCCTCGACGTGGATGACCTGGCCAAAGAGCGTAAAGTGCGTGAGGTCGGAGCCGACCGACGACATCGCGTCGGTGACCAGCATGAAGCCGGCGGGGCCGCGCGTCCTCAGGGCGATGCGCAGGGACGCGGGGTCCACGTGATGACCGTCGACGATGATGCCGGAGACGCATTGGCTGCTCTCGAGCGCGGCGCCGACGACGCCTGGAGCGCGGCTCTCGAGCTGCGTCATGGCGTTGAACAGATGCGTGACGCCGCGCAGGCCTTCCGCGAAAGCGGTCTGCATCTGTTCGTATGTGGCCAAGGTGTGTCCGGCCGCGACGAGGACGCCGCGCTCGACGAGGGCGGCGATGAGACCAGCATCGGTGAGCTCGGGCGCGAGGGTGACGAGGGTCTTGCCGCGGGTCAGCGCCGACAACATCGTCACGGCGGCGCGGTTCAGGCGGCGGAACTTGGAGGCGTCGTGGATGCCGCGCTTCTTGGGATTCAAGAAGGGGCCTTCCACGTGGATGCCGAGGATGCCCGGCACCTTGGCGGCGATAGCGGCGTCCACGGCCGCGATGGCGGATGCGATCTTGTCGAGATCCTCGCTGATGAGCGTCGGCATGATGCCGGTGGTGCCGAAGCGGCGGTGGGCCTCGGCGATGGCGCGCACGCCTTCGACGGTCGGCTGATCGTTGAAGAGCACGCCGCCGCCGCCGTTCACCTGGGTGTCGATGAAGCCGGGGAGGAGGGCGCCGCCGCCGAGCTCTTCGCGCGCGATGTCGGGCGTGAGCTGGCTCGCCGGCACGATGGCGGCGATGCGGTCGCCTTCGATGACCAGGGCGTGATCGTCTTTCCAGGTGCTGCCGGCGAGGATGCGGGCTCCGGTGAGGGCGTGCTTGCTCATCGGTTCTCCCTTGGCGTGACGCGGAGGGCTCACTCGAGGCTCTCGATGGCGCGGCGCAAGTTGCCGTCGCTGCCGGCGAGCGCCTTGTCCGCTTTGGCGGCGTCGACGCCCATGGCGACGAGCACGGCCTTCTTGATGTTGCCCTGGGCGGCTCTCACGGCGTCGGCCGCGACCCGCTGCTCGCACCCGGTGAGCTGCGCCACCATGCCCTCGGCGCGCGACTGGAGCTTGGCGTTCGAGATGATCATGTCGACCATCAGCCCGCGGTAGACGCGGCCGCAACGCAGCATCGTGCCGGTCGACAGCAAGTTGAGGATGACCTTCTGGGCGGTGCCCGCCTTCATGCGCGTCGAGCCGGCGATGACCTCACTGCCGGTGACCGCGACGATGGGATGCTCGGCGGCGTCGGCCAAGGGAGAGCCGCGGTTGTTGGCGATGGCGATGGTGAGTGCGCCGGCCCTGCGTGCTTCTTTCACCGCCGCGACGGTGAAGCGCGTACGGCCGCTCGCGGCGACGCCGATGAGAACGTCCTCGGCGGTGAGGTTCAGCGCCGCGACCTCGCGCTGCGCGGCCTCGGCGTCGTCTTCGGCGCCCTCGACGCTCTTCATGACGGCCTTCATGCCGCCGGCGATGACGAACGCCAGGCGCTCGTCGGGCCAGCCGAACGTCGGCCCGAGCTCGACGCCGTCCTGCACCGCGAGGCGCCCCGAGGTGCCGGCTCCGGCGTAGCAAAGTCGGCCACCGCGTAGCAGGCGCTGCGCGGCTTCATCGCAGGCCGCGGCGATGCGCGACTCTTCACCCTTGATGGCGGCGACGGCGCTCTCCTGGCCCTCGAGCATGGCCTCGATCGCCTTGACGGTCGGCCAAACGTCGATGTCGACATAGCGCGGGTCGACGGTCTCAGTGCTGGACATGCGGTTCTCCGGCGGCGGTCGCGGACGGCGGCGACCCGACCACGCAAACGAGGAAGGCGACGAGTGTGCCGATACAGAGCTGCCAGGGGAAGGCGAGACGCGTGAGCAGTGGCGGCAAGCCCAAGAGGGTCGCGACGTACTTCTGCAAGACCAGGATGGTGACGAAGCCAGCCGCGAGCGCGAGCACGACGGTCAGGCTCGAGCCGCGCTTGGTGAAGATCGCGCAGAAATACACGCCCAACAGCCCGGCGTAGGCGAAGGCCATGACGCCCAAGACGAGCTCGAGCAAGGGCACGTTGGCGTATTGCTGCCAGTAGTAGGAGGCGACCGCGATGACGAACATCGCAAGGCCCATGAGCGCCATGCCGACGCGGCCCGCGCGCACGAAGTGTCTCTCCGGCTGCTGCTTGCCATGGCGGACGGACCATGGGCGGTAGAAGTCCTCGATGAGCACCGACGACATGGCGTTCATCGCGGAGTTGGTGGTGGCGACGGCCGCGGCGATGACGCCAGTGGTCGCGAGGCCGCGTAGGCCCGGCGGGATGCGCGTGAGGATGAAGTGCATGAAGACGCTGATCTGCCGGCCCTGGTAGGTCTCGGGTGCCTGACCGTCATAGAAGACATAGAGCAGCGAGCCGATGGCCATGAAGATCGCCACGATGGGGATGACCATGAGCTGCGACATGATGAGGCTCTTGGCGCCGGCGTTCGCGTCCTTGCAGGCGAGCAAGCGTTGCGTGGTGTCCTGGTCGAGACCGTTATTGCCGACGCAAAGAAGAAATACGCCGGTGAAGATGGCCGGCATGGTGAAGGGTCGTGACAGGTCGAGGGAGAAATCGAAGAGCTCGAGCTTGCTCGGGCCGCCGCCCGCGGGCGTCTCGAGCTTCGCGATGATCTCGGCGGCGGACTCGGGGATGAGCAGCCAGAGGAAGGCGAGGATGGCGACGGCCGAGCCCACGTAGATGGCGGTCTGCACCAAGTCGTTCCACACCACCGCCTTCAAGCCGCCGACGAACGTGAAGACGAAGCTGATGACCACGAGCGCGAGCGACGCGATGAAGATCTCTCCCGCGCCGATGGAGCCAAACATGATCATCGAGACCGCGATGGCCCCGAGGTAGATGCGCGTGCCACCCGCGAGCACGCGTCCGACGAGGAACATGCCGCCCGCTGCCCGCATCGCCAGCGGCCCAAAGCGCCGGTCGAGCAGCTCGTACACCGTGGTGACGCCCATCGCGTAATAGCGCGGGATGAGCACGCGCGCCGCGAAGATCGCCGAGAGCACCGCGCCGATGTTGCTCGACAGGTAGGTGAAGTCACCGCGGTAGGTGTAGTCGGGGCCGCCGAGGAAGGTCGCCGCCGACATGGTCGCGGAGATCACCGAGACCGCGGCGAGCCACGGCGGGAGCTCGCCGCCCGCCAGAAAGTAGTCCTTCGCGTCCTCGGTGTCGCGCGGCATGAAATAGATGCCAGCGGCCACCATCACGGCGAAGTAGAGGGCGACGACGCACCAATCGAGGAATTCGAAGCCTGGGGTCATGGACTAGGGCACCCTTGATAGGCCAGATTCCGCGCCGAATGAAACGCATCTCGACGATCTTCCTGGCGGCGGCAGCCGTCGCTTGCAGCTCCGACGACAAACCCGCGCCCCAGGCCGCTCCGAAGCAAGAGCGCGAGGAAGTGGATGCTCGAGCGGACTACGTGGAGCCCGAGGACAAGGCGGCGCTCGCGACCCCGACTCCCGATGCCGAGCGCAGCCCGACGGGGCTCGCGTCGAAGGTGCTGTTCAAGGGCAGCGGCACGCGGCACCCTAGCAAGCACTCGGTGGTGCGCGTGCACTACGTGGGTTGGACGAGCGACGGCACCGTC
>JBDHVB010000144.1:0-15053 GCA_039809465.1 Myxococcota bacterium | reverse complement strand
GATGCTGCAGCCAATCGTGTTGGGGTTGCCCGGGTCGTGCAGCAATATCCGATGGCGCTCGCCATGCTCCGGCGTGGGGAGCTGACGATGACCAACATTCGCACGGTGGCGCCGGTGCTCACGAAAGCAAATCATCGTGAACGGTTTGCTGCCATTGTCGGGAAGACCAAGCTCGAAGTGCAGGAGCTGGTGGCTTTCTGGGCTCCTAAACCCGACGTGCAAACCCGATTGGTCGATATCACCCCGCCTTCACCGCCGGACTTGTTACTCCGAATCCAGGCAGCAACGGCCTCTCATGCCGAGCAGGTTGCTGCGTCTGCGACCTCTACAGCTCCTCGCGAGATGCAGCGTCCGGCGCCGCTTCCCAAGCCGCTCTCGCCGGGGCGCTTCAAGGTGGAGTTTACGGCTGACGAGGAAGAGCGGGAGCTGCTTATGCGGGCGCGGGACCTGCTGCGGCATTCCATTCCGGATGGGGACATCAAGAAGATTGTCATGAAGGGGTTGCGCGAGCTCGTGGAGCGGGCTGAGGCGCGTAAGCTTGGCAAGCTCAAGAAGGCGAAGGTCGTGACGAGCGAGGAGTTACCGCTCGAAAGCGAAGCTCCCACCAACGCGACTGCCGAGGTCGTCACCACGGCGCGCTCGGCGACACGTGCGATGCGCCGAGAAATCAGCGAGCGGGATGGGGTGCAGTGCGCCTACTGTGCCAAGGACGGTACGCGCTGCAAGGCAACCGCTTGGCTCGAGGCGGACCACATGGATGGGTACGCCAAGACGGGAAAGACCCAAGCCAGTCGGATGCGCTGGCTTTGCCGTGCCCATAACCAAGGCCGCAATAAAGGACATGATGACTTGGCGCGCCCGGAAACCTTCGAGCTTCCGTTCTCGCCAACTCGTTCTGGAACAAGCACCGCCGCAGCACCAAGCCCAAGCCCGCAAACGCTCGCGTAAGCGCGAAAGCGGCGACTCAAGTGAAACGGCATTGCCCCGGGCGCGGTCGCGCCAAGAAACACGAAAAAGCGGCGGCGACCCGCTTCTCTTGGTATGTGGTCCGGGCACTCGAACCAGGAGCCGAATAATGACCACGCGTCGCGACTTCATCACCACCACCACTGGGGCAGCCGTCGCCGCGGCCTCCATCCTTGCCACCCGTGATGCCAAGGCAGCCCCCGCCGCCGCGCCCGCCAAAGCGGCCGACCCTTACACCGACGTCATGATCACCGCCGCCGACTGCATCCGCACCGGTGAAGGCTGCGTCGCCCACTGCACCGAGGAGCTCGGCAAGGGCAACACGCAGATGGCGAGCTGCAACAAGCGCGTCCACGAGATGCTGGCGATGGTCCGCGCCATGGAGACGCTCGCCGCCAGCCGCTCGGAGTTCGCCAAGCGTCACGCCGTGAACTGCGCCGATGCCTGCAAGGCTTGCGCGGCCGCCTGTAACGAGCACAAGGAGCACTGGGGCCACGGCATGCACCTCGCGTGCAAGGCGTGCTACGAAGCGTGCCTCGCTTGCGAAACGGCCTGCCGCAAGCTCGCGGCCTGACCCTCGGGGGCGCTTTTCCGGCAGGAGCTCCGATGCGCCGTCCACTGCTCGCAATCGCGTACGTTTCGCTCGCCAGCAGCGTGGCGTGCGATAGCGTCTACTACGGTTTCTGGGACAAGCTCGGCGTCCAGAAGCGCGACATCATGGTGAAGCGCGTCGAGTCCGCCCGCGACGCCGAGAAAGACGCGCAGGAGCAGTTCAAGAGCGCTCTCGAGCACTTCCGCGCCGTCGTGACCATCGAGGGCGGCGAGCTCGAGAAGCGCTACGACGCGCTGCAAGGCCAGTACGACAAGAGCGAAGCCCGCGCCAAGGAAGTCACCAAGCGCATCCAAGAGGTCCAGTCGGTCTCCGAGGACCTCTTCAAGGAGTGGCAGGACGAGCTCGGCCAGTACGAGAGCGCCGAGCTCCGCGCCGCGAGCGCGCGCCAAATGAAGGCGACTCGCCAGCGCTACGACTCCTTCATGAAGCAGATGCGCGAGGCCGAGAAGGTCATGAGCCCGGTCTTGAAGAAGTTTCACGACCAGGTGCTCTTCCTGAAGCACAACTTGAACGCGCAAGCGGTCGGCTCGCTCAAGAACGAGCATCAACGCATCGAGAACGACGTGGCCCAGCTCATCGACGAGATGGAAGCCGCCATCAAGCACGCCGACAGCTTCGTCGAGACCTTGAAGGCCGACAGCCCGCCGAACGCCTGAGCCGCGCCCTACCGGCCAGCGCCCGACAGATCGATCTTCAAGACGTCGCTCGCGAACTTGCCCATGCGGGCGACGACCTTGTCGATGGCCGGCTTGGCGCTCCTCCCCAAGCGGTTCGCCTCTTCCTCGAGCTTCTCGCGGCACGACAGGTCGAGGCACACGTAGACGCCCGACTTCTTCTTGGCGTTGACCGTCGCGGTGAGCATGCCGGCCTGCACGCTCGGGCCGGAGCATTGGCACCAATCACACATGTTGGGCACGACCGGGCCGACGCCGTTGCTCGCGAAGACGATGCCGGTGGGAGCGTCGCCCGCCGCGGCGAAGACCACGAACGTCTTGCCACCCGACGGATGGACCCACGCGTGATAGCCGCGCACGATCAGCGGGAAGGTGATGCCGTGGACGTCGACTTGAGACCGATCCTTGGGGCGGAAGGTGTTTAAGAGCTCATCCTCATTGTCGAGCTTGAACATTCCTCTATCGTGGCACCAACGGCGGGAGGCCGCCACAGACCGGCGCTCAGCGCGATTTTTTGCCGCTGGACGGCTTCGCGAGACCCGCGAGGCCCGCCTGCAAGGCATCGGGAGCGTGCGTGAGGTTCTTCTGATCCATGTCGCGGATCTTCGGGATCGGTCGTCCGGTTTTGCGGACAACTTCTTCGCGGCGCGTCTCGCTCACCCGCGAGTAATGCGACTGCACGACCACGGCGGAGCTGCGCGAATCCTCGGCCGCCATGCGCACGAGCTCGAGGCCTTGCTTGGTGGCTTCGTCCATCGCGGCCGGATCACCTTGCGGCACCAGCTTCTCGAGGACCGTGGCGAGCGTGCCCCACTGGCCGCTGCGGATGACGCGCGCCAGCTGCGGCGGCACCTGCTTCAAGACGTCGGGCTCGTTGACGCGGCCCTTGATGCCGGTCACGCCCTGCCAGGCCCGAATGGCCCGACGGCCGAGCTCACGTGGCAGACCCTCGCCTTCGATGATCTCCTGCAAAGCCAGGAGATCATCCTCGCTGATCGGCGGGGGCTTGGGAGGTGATTTTGGCGGTGCGACCAAAGTGGTGAGAGCCTAGCGCAATCCAGGCGGTAGTGGAACGCCGAGCGAAACGGCGGCACTCGCGGGGATCGCACCAGGCATTTCCCACCGTCGATAAGCGTCCAGGCATGAAAGTCTGGCTCGGCCCATCGCCCAAGAACATCCTCCCGCCGTCGACCTCCAGCGCGCCGACGGCGCAGCCAGCCGTCCGCCATCAATCGGCTGGCGCCTGGCCGGAAGCCCCCCGCCTTGCCCTGCGCACCACCCCCACCGCCAAAACGCCGACCTTCCTCGGCCCCGAGCAAGTCGCCGCGCACTACGGCGAGCTTGCTCCCCTGGCTACTACCCCATCCTCGCCGACGGTAAGCAGAGCACCGGCGCCTTCGTCGCGCTCCTCCCGCCCGGCTTCGATCCCGCGCGCCCCGCGAAGACGATCGAACGCGTGGTCATGACCATCGGCAGCGGCGACAACCGCGCCCGCAGCGCCCTCGGCGAGTACGCGGGCTACGACGCGCCGGGCACCCTCTTCGTGTCCTTCGACATGCGGGACCATCCCAACGTCGCCAGGCGACCAGTTCGCTAAAACGGTCGCGAACGGCGAGCCGGGCATCGAGCGCATGTTCACCGCCGCCGCTCAGGCCGTGAAGAGCTACGTCACGCCCGAGCACTTCGCGCGGATCAGCCCGCAGCGTCACCTGGCCCGCGGCGAGATGCCCAAGGTGCCGCTCCTCATCACCGGCGGCACGCGTGACGCCTTGGCGCAGCCGGTGACCTCGAGCGCCCCGTCGCTCGCCTCCTGGAACGACGGGCTCACCCTGCCCGTGGTCTTCGGGCCCGCCGACGACCAGGCCGGCAAGCAGCTGAATATCGAAGGCTTTGCGCGGGCTTTGGCGCATCGGCCGGGGCTCGCGGTGGTCACCCTCGAAGGGGTCAGCCACAAGCTCGCCACGGAGGTGAAGCGGCCCGACGGCCAAAGCTGGCACGTCGACCAGCGGGATCTCATGCTGCGCTTCTTCAAGGGCCTGGAAGCGGCCCGACGCAACACCGGCGCCAAGTAGCCGATACCGGCGCAAGCCATGACATTCACCACCCGTTCGACGCGCCGCGGCACCGGCGTTCGAGGCACTCCCTCGGGCGCGGCCTCCCCCCAGAAATCCGTCAAAGCAGACACCAAGGCGCCGCGCATGCAAGGCGCCAAGGTCGTCGCCGATCCGTCGAGCTGGCTGCCCGTCAAAGCGGACATCGTCGACGCCAAGGGCGAGGTCGTCGGCCAGCGCCAGGTGCGCGACCGCTCGCTGTTGGGTCAGCCCGCGGGCTTCGAGCGCATCATCGACTTCGCGCCCGGCATGCCCGTGCAGCGCATCTATCTCGACGAGACCCCGAGCGTCGACGCCGTGGAGGCGCCGAGCTGGCCCGGCTCCGAGGTGCGCACCCTGGTGCAGCAAGGTCCCTCGAAGAACCGCATCGATCTCACCATCGTCGGCGACGGCTACACCGAGGCCGAGAAGGACAAGTTCTTCCTCGACGCCAAGCGCATCACCGACGAGCTCTTCGGCAACGACACCTTCAAGTCGTACCTCGCGCTCTTCAACGTCCACGCGGTCTTCGTGCCCTCGAAGGAGAGCGGCATCGGCGACGGCCGCGCGAAGAACACCGCGCTGGGCCTCTACCGCGACTCGAGCATGCGCCAGGCCGTGATGCCCGGTAACTCGTCGGCGGCGAAGCGTGCGACCCAGCTCGCGCCCGACACCGACTACCCCATCCTCGTCGGCAACGATAAGTTCTACGGCGGCCTGGGCGGCACCTTCGCCATCACCACCTCGGCGCCGCTCAACATCACCACGGTGTTGCGCCACGAGCTCGGCCACAACTTCGGCCGCGTCGGCGAGGAGTACGACGGCGGCCAGGTCTACGACGGCGCCAATCACAGCTCGTCATCGTCGAACCTGCCGTGGGCGCACTGGGCCAAGCAGCCCGCGCCGGTCCACGCCGCGAAGCTCCTGCACATCTCGGCGCCGTGGAAGAACCTGGGCAACGGCGAGATGACGACCACCATCAACGTGCCCGACAGCGCCAAGTCGGTGCTCCTCGACTTCTCGAGCCTGGGCTCGGACTCGAAGGACGACATCGTGCTGCTCGTCGACGGCAAGCAGATCCCGTACGACGGCAAGTGGAACTACGACCGTAACTTCTACAAGGTGAAGCTCGAGCTCACCCCCGGCCGCCACACCATCGTCTTCAAGGAAGGCGTGAAGGACGGCAACAATACGCTATCGCGGCTCGCGGTCTACGGCGTGCCCGCCGACTTCCCCACCGACCGCGCCACCGTGGGCGCCTTCCAGAGCTACAGCCAAGGCGGCGGCAGCGGCGGCTTCCGCCCGACCGAGTCCGACTGCCTGATGCGTGACATGCAGCTCACCCACTTCTGCCCGGCCTGCCAGGAGAACATGTGGCGCAACTTCTTGAAGGAAGTGAGCCTCATCGACGGCGTCGAGAGCGTCGGCGGCAAGGTGAGCGCCAAGCTCGTGCCCCTGGGTGACGAGCGCCTGAAGATCGAGTGGATCGATCCCACCGGCAAGCAGCGCCCCGAGCTCGACGGCAAGCGCGAGTGGCAGCCCGCTGCAGCGGACGCCGGCAAATGGAAGCTGCGCGTGCGCTTCGTCTCTCCCGAGGTACGGGATCCGAAGCACGAGCAGTGGTCGGTGCACGAAGCCCCGTTCGAGATCGCGAAGTAAGAACCATGCAGATCCGCCCCCATTCCCACCAGCACTACCTCCCCAGCGCGCCCCACCAGGGCGGGTTGCAACAGACCAACAGCCGTCACTACTACGACCAGACGGCCGCCAAGTCGGCGTCGCACAGCCGCTGGTTCCCCGACGCGACGTTCGGTCACCTCGCGCACCGTCCGCTCGGCGTCGATGCCGCGCTCGGCAAGAGCTCGGTCAGCCAGCTGGCGCTCGTGGGCGCGAGCATGGCGTTCGCGCCGGCCCCCAAGCCCGAGATCGGCAACTGGGGCTTCGACACCGCCGGCATGGACAAGACCATGAAGGCCGGTGACGACTTCAACCGTCACGCCAACGGCGTCGCCCTCGACAAGACCGAGATCCCCGCCGACCTCAACTCGTTCGGCGCCTTCATCAAGCTGCGCGAGCTCTCCTCCGCCCGCACCCGCGCCATCGTCGAGTCGCTCGCATCGCTTACGTCCGGCGAAGGCACCGGCGAGCGCAAGGTGCGCGACCTCTACACCAGCTTCATGGACGAGAAGGGCATCGAAGCGCTCGGCGTGAAGCCCATCCAGGCGGAGCTCGAGCTCATCGCTGGCGTTTCGAGCACCAGCGACATGGCGCGCGTCATGGCACGGCTCGCGCGCACCAGCTCTGCCCCCTTCGACTTGTTCATCGGCCCCGACAGCAAAAATCCCAGCGCCTACATCGCGGCCTTCTCGCAGGGCGGCTTGGGCCTGCCGGACCGCGATTTTTACCTGAAGAGCGACGCGCATAGCGTCGAGCTCCAGGGCAAATACAAGCAGCACATCGCCGCGATGTTGAAGCTCGCCGGTGTCGCCGACGCGGCCAGCAAGGCCGAGAAGATCTACGCCCTCGAGCACAAGATCGCTGAAGTCCACTGGTCGAAGGTCGACTCGCGCGACGCCGAGAAGACCTACAACAAGTGGTCACGCAGCGACTTCGCGAAGCTCGCGCCCGGCTTCGACTGGAACGCCTATCTGGGCGGGGTTGGCGTCGGCGGCGAGAAGATCTTCATCGTCGGTCAGCCGTCCGCGGTAACGGGCATGGCCAAGCTCATGGCGAGCGAGCCGCTCGACGTGTGGCGCGACTACATGACGTTCCACCACATCAAGTCGAGCGCTCCCCTCCTCCCGAAGGCCTTCGTCGACGAAGACTTCGCCTTCTCGGGGAAGGTCCTCGCCGGCAAGCCCGAGCTGGGTGAGCGCTGGAAGCGTGGCGTCGCCTTGACCTCGAGCGCTTTGGCGGACGTCATCGCGCAGCACTACGTGGCCAAGCACTTCACGCCCGAGACCAAGGCGCGCATGGAGAAGCTGGTCGCCGACGTCGTCGCCGCCATGGACGCGCGCCTCGGCAAGCTCGAGTGGATGGCCCCCGAGACCAAGAAGCGAGCCCGCGAGAAGCTCGCCTCCTTCAAGGCGATGATCGGCTATCCCGACAAGTGGCGGGACTACGGCAAGCTCGTCATCGAGCCGGGCCAGGCCTACGCCAACATGAGCCGGTCCGCCGAAGCGGCACACCAGCGTGAGCTCGCCAAGCTCGGCGCCCCCATCGACCGCGGCGAGTGGTTCATGACGCCGATGACCGTGAACGCTTACGCGGACCCCAGCGTCAACGTCATCTGCTTCCCCGCGGCCATCCTGCAGCCGCCGTTCTTCGATCCCAACGCCGACGACGCCGTGAACTACGGCGCCATCGGCGCGGTCATCGGTCACGAGATCTGCCACCACTTCGACGACCAGGGCCGCAAGTACGACGCGGAGGGCCGCCTCTCCGACTGGTGGCAGCCCTCGGACGTGAAGAACTTCAAGGCGATCACCGACCGCGTCGTCGCCCAGTACAACACCTTCGAGCCGCTCCCCGGCGTGAAGGTGAACGGCGAGCTCACCTTGGGCGAGAACATCGCCGACATCGCGGGCCTGGCGATCGCCTACGACGCCTACAAAGCGTCGCTCGGCGGCAAGCCCGCGCCGGTCATCGAGGGCTTCAGCGGCGACCAGCGCTTCTTCCTGGGCTTCGCGCAGGTGTGGCGCACCAAGTACCGCGAGAAGGCCCTGCGCAATCTGCTCGCCACCGACCCGCACTCGCCGGGCATGGTCCGCGCCGGCAGCGTCCGCAATAGCGACGCCTGGTACGGCGCCTTCGGCGTTCAGGAGAGCGACAAGATGTTCCTCACCCCAGAGCAGCGCCTGCGCGTCTGGTAGGAGCACGGCGGGTCACGAAGGCCCGCCCGCAATCCAAGCAAAAGAAAAGGGGCCTCGCTGGGCCCCTTCTTCGTTTCAATGGCTATCGCGTGCTCAGGGGCGGGGAGGGGCGAGCTGCAGGCGCGACGCGTCCGTGGGGCGCGCGAAGCGCTGCGCGAACTGCAAGGCGCGCTGCACATCGGGGCTGCGCAGCGAGCTCTGCTGGCCAGGCGCGTTCTCCGGGCAGCCGGCGTCGATCCAGCGCGCGATCTCGTCGATCTGCTCGTCCGGCAAGTAAGGACCGCCCGAGGGCATGCGCACGAACATTTCACCATCGTGGCGCAGGTACTGGATGAGGAAGGTCTCTTCGGCACGGCCGTTACCGATGAGCTGCGGGTCGATGAGCGGGTAGCCGTCGCCGATCTCGACCACCGCCTTCAACAGCTCTTCGCGGGTGTTCCAATGGAACTTCGGGCCATGAACATCGAGATGCGGCTCGCGCTGCTGGTCCTTGGTCCAGTTTTGGATGCTGTTGTCCAAGATCTCACGGACGCGGGCAAAGCCAGGGACGGGGCCGCTGGGCGCTGGGGCCGGGGTGGCCTGCGCCACCTGAATGCGCGAATTCGGCGCGATTGCGGTCGGTTGCATCGTTGACTCCCAATGACGGCGCCGAAGGATGTGCCGAGCGCCCGGTCGTAATCATCGGCGTCGCTCCATACGAGGTGCGTTCAACGCATTCCTCACTGTCACCTACGTCGCAATCAGCTGTCACAATTTCGCGACGATCGCGCAGCCGCTGCCGATGACTGAGCCGCCAGCGACTCATATCCCCATCGGTCGCTACCGGCAGCTTCACCACAACTCAATCCACCCGCATCCAGCGATGAGCTCGAGAGGTTCACGTGTCTGACCAACTTCCAGTTCAGTTCGACAATCCCGGCGTTCGGTCGCGTGTGACCGCGATGCGCCAGGAAGCGCTCGATGCCGGCATCACCACGGGCGAGTTCACCGAGGCGCTCAACCGCGCCAACACCCTCGACGGCGACCGTGACGTGTTCACCGACGCCGACCTCGGGCAGCTCGAGCAGGCCGTCCATGACACCCGCCAGGCCTTGGCGATCCCGCTGCCGCCCAGCTTCGCGCCGCAGGCCCGCACCACCGTGTCCGAGAAGCTCAACGAGAACCTCGAGACCAGCCGCCGCGCCGCGGTGTCCGCCGTAGCGCAGGGCCAGGCGCTCTCGCCCGACCTCATCCGTGGCGCTCAGCCCGCCCGCTTCGTGCAGTCGACGCCGCCCGAGGCCACCGAGCATCGCCTCCTGTCCGCCAATGGCGTCACCCGCACGACCTACTGGGGCCGCGTCTCACCCGACGGTGGCACCTTCGCCATCGGCAGCAACCGTGGCGTGACCGCGTTCGACATCCGCCCCGGCCAGACCGGCGCCACCCACTTCCGCCAGGGCACGTACGACCCGACGTTCACCAACGACGCGCTCATCTTCCAGGGCAGCGGCACCTGGCGCGCCTCGCTCGACTTCCTGCGCAACAATCCGCCGGAAGAGGTCACCGGTGAAGTGCCCGGCGCGGTGCAGCGCATCGGCTCGCTCGCGCTCTACCAGGACGTCGCCTCGAACGGCGCCCGCGGCATCGCCATCGACGGTTACATGTGGACCGGCGACTCGGGTCCCTCGAGCCGCGACCCACGCACCGTGGGCTCGCAGAACGGCACGATGCGCGTGCACCACCTCGACGGTCTCATGGGCGCGCAGCAGCAGACCCAGACGATCGCGACGCCCTTCCACTCGGGCTTCCAGCTCTCGAACGACGGCAAGCACGTGGCCGCGCTCATCGCCAATCCCGACGCGCCGAACGAGCAGGTCGGCTACGGCGTCTACCGCGTGAACCGCGCCGAGAGCGGTGAAGTCAGCCTCGAGCTCGTGCGCATGGTGTCTGGCCTGCGCGGCGGCAAGCCGAAGATGGGCGGCGACTTCGTTGCCTTCCACCACGCGATCACCGCGGCCGACTTCGCGGCTTACGGGTTCGCTTCAGCGGACGATCCAGCGTTCCAGGAGCTCCTGCGCCGCGGCACCGCCGACATCTACGTCTACGACACCCGCGACAACACCGTACGCCGCGCCACCAACGCCGGCGCCGGCAACCTCGCCTGGTACCCGTCGTTCAGCCAGGACGCGCAGGGCAACTACCGCGTCCACTACTTGCAACTCAACGCCGACGGGTCGCGCCGCGTCATGTCGGTTCCGGTGAATTAATCATGAGCAGCCCCATCCAACCCGTAGGTAGCACCCGCGTCGGAAGCCTCCAGCAGGACCAGCTGCCGCCCAGCAGCACCGGCCCGTACAACCCCACCGCGCCGTCGGGGCAGATCGTCAGCGCGCCACCCCGCGCGTTGTTGGCATCGATGCCGATCATCGCTGGCCAAGACCCGCGCATGGGGCTAGCTCAGCCGCGCGTCACTGTCCGCAATAGCGCTCCCCAGACCGCCGCCCCTGCCGGCGCTCCGCTCCCGATCAACGTCATCTCGAGCAAGCCCTACCCCGAGCTCGGCGTCAGCGTGCAGACGCTCGCCAACGGCCTGAACGCGGTGTGGAGCATGGCGTACGCTCCCAACGGCGACGTCTACTTCACCGAGAAGCCCGGCCGCGTGCGTCTCATCCGCGATGGCGTCGTGCAGCCCAACCCGGTCGCGAGCATGACCGTCGGCGGCGGCGAAGGCGGCCTCCTCGGCATGGCCTTGGACCCCAACTTCGCGCAGAACCGCTACGCCTACCTCTACTACACGGCGCAGGGTAACCGTGAGAACCGCGTCGTGCGCGTGCAGCTCTCGGAGGACGGCACGTCGGCTGGTCCCGAGACGGTGCTCGTGTCGGGCATCCCGGCCGCCGGCAACCACAACGGTGGCCGCATCGCCTTCGGTCCCGATGGCAAGCTGTACATCTCCATCGGTGACGCGGGCCGCGGCCAGAACGCGCAGTCCTTGAGCTCGCTCTCCGGCAAGATCCTCCGCGTCAACACCGACGGCTCCGCTCCGGCGGACAATCCCTTCGTGGGCCAGGCCGACGCCGACCCGCGCATCTGGAGCTACGGTCACCGCAACCCGCAAGGCATGGGCTGGAACGACCGCGGCGTGATGGTCGCGAGCGAGTTCGGCGCCTCGTCGCACGACGAGATCAACCTCATCCGCCCCGGCCAGAACTATGGCTGGCCCGTCGTCGAAGGCGACGCGCACCGTCCGCCCTTCACCGCGCCGCTGGCCCACGCCGGCCGCAACCCGAGCTGGGCGCCGTCGGGCAGCACCTTCCTGAACGGCAACAGCATCCCCGGCTGGCGCGGTAACTACTTCATGTCGATGCTCGGCTTCAGCGCCGGCGCCGCCCGCGGCGTGATGCGCTTCACCATCGACGAGAACGACGTCGTGCGCAGCCAGCAGCCGATGTTCCGCGACGACTTCGGCCGTGTGCGCAGCGTCAGCGAAGGTCCGGACGGCTACCTCTACATCACCACCAGCAACTACGACGGCCGCGGCCCGCGCCTCCCGGAGGGTGACCGCATCCTCCGCGTGGTCCCGCTCGAAGCAGCTCGCTAATTTTCCACACATAGAATTTCTCGGAGTCCATCATGACCGCCATTGATCAGATCAATTTCGACACCACCGTAGTCCGTGATCGCATACAGACCCTGCGCGGCGAAGCCCTCGGCGCCGGCGTCAGCGAAGGCGAGTTCGACGCGGCGCTCACGCGCGCCAACAGCGTCGACGGCGACAGCGACCGCTTCAGCGACATCGACCTGGGCGCCATCGAGCAGGCCATCGGCGACCGCCGCGACATGGCCTCGCAAGCCCGCCCCTCGTTCGCCCGCGGCGTCACGCTCCCCACGCCGAGCGCGCTCATCGACCAGAACCTCGAGCAGACGCGCCGCGACGCGCAGCTCGCCATCCAGCTCCCCGGCCTGACCGCTGACATCATCGCCACCGCCAAGCCCGCGATGGCGACCTACGGCACCGCGCAAGCGGGCACCGAGCTGCGTAACCTCGCCGACAGCGGCATCACCCGCACCTCGTTCTGGGGCCGCGTCTCGCCCAACGGCGAGTTCTTCGCCATGGGCTCGAACCGCGGCGTGTCGGTCGTCGACCTCCGCGAGGGCCAGACCAACGCCGTCCACTTCCGCCAGGGCTCGTACGACCCGACCTTCGGCAACGACGCCCTCTACTTCCAAGGTGGTGGCACCTGGCGCGTCGGCATGGACTGGCTGCGTAACAATCCACCCGAGAACGTCACCGGCGAAGTGCCCGGCGGCGTGCAGCGCGTGCAGTCGCTCCAGCTCTACCAGGACGTCACCGGCGCCGACGCCAACGGCTTCGCGCTCGACGGTCACATCTGGGCTGGTGACTCGGCGCCCAGCAACCGTGACCCGCGCGTCAGCGGCTCGGCCACCGCGAGCGTCCGCGTGCACAACCTCGCCGGCCTCGTGCAGGGCGGCGACCGCAACACCCAGACCATCGCGACGCCGTTCCACAGCGGCTGGCAGATGTCGCACGACGGCCACCACATGGTGTCGCAGATCGTCGACCCGGCGAGCCCCAATAACCAGTTGGGCTACGCCATCTACCGCCTTGGCCGCGACGCGAACGGCGCGGTGACGCTCGACAACGAGCGCGTGATCTCGGGCCTGCGCGGCGGCAAGCCGAAGATGGGCGGCAACTATCTCGCCTTCCACCACGCGGTGACCGCGGCGGACTTCGCGCACTACGGGTTCGCTTCGGCGGACGACCCAGGCTTCCAGGAGCTCCTGCGCCAGGGCACGGCCGACATCTACCTCTACGACCTGCGCGACAACACCGTGCGCCGTGCCACCAACGCCGGCCCGGGTAACCTCGCCTGGTTCCCGTCGTTCGCGACCAATCCGGACGGCACGCTGCGCGTCGTCTACGTGCAGCGCAACACCGACGGCTCGAACCGCGTGATGTCCATCAACGCGGACGCGCCCGCGGCGGCCCAGGCCCCGGCTCGCTAATGGGCCTGGAGGCGGTCAGCCGTCTCTTCGGCAGTCTCGGCCTCACGCGTGCGCCGAGCGAAGCGGTGTTGCCGCCGCTTCGCCCGGAGGACATTTGCACTTCTGATCCAGAGCGGCGCGTGCCTGCCGAGCTCCTCGGGCAAGCACGGCCGCAGCTCGCCGCGCACACGCATGGACTGCAAACGCGCTCGCCCTCACGTGCGCGCGTCACCTGGACGCCACAGCAATACGAGCGCTTCGCGGTCCGCGTGCGTGAGTACCTGGCGCAGAACCCCACCCTCTTGGCGCATCACGCGGCGTGGCACGAGATCAACGGCCCCGGCGGCACGCGCGGCGAGGGCTCGGGCTCGGCGTTCCTGCAGATGCACCACGAGATGATCGTGACGATGGAGCAGTTCATCACCGCGTCGGGCCGCGATCTCGATCTCGTGCCGCTCGTCGAGTGGCGTCCATCCCAAGTCGTGCCGCCGCAGCTCGGCGACTTCAAGCGCAACTCGGTCGCGCTCAACGTGCAGCTCCCCCCGTGGCTCACCACGGCCGGCTCCTCGAGCTCCACGGCGCCCTTCAACGGCCCGCCCACCGCGCCCATCTTCGGTTACACCAAGCTCGGCGACTTCAAGAGCCTCGACGAGCTCGGCCGCGCCCTCGGCAGCGGCTTCCCGGATAACCTCGGCTACCACGGCGCGGGTCACGCGGCGGCGGGCGCCGTCATGTGGAGCCGCAGCGCCCCGGAAGATCCGGTGTTCTGGCTCTGGCATCGTCACATCGACAACATCGTCGAGACCTGGATCGCCACCCCCAACGGCCGCGCCTGGGCCGCGACCCCCGAAGGCCAAGCTTGGCGCAGCGCCACCGGCCACCATCATGAAGTCTTCAGCTCCGACGACCTGGTCGGCCGGCGCACTGGAACGCTATTGCGGATGCGCCGCGACGACCCGGCCGGCTACGAGCGCTACATGTCCAGCTCGTCGTTCGAGGCGCAGGCGAACACCTGGCCCGCGGACGCGCTCGGCATCAACGTCGTGCGCTCCGAGCGCCTGGTCACGCGTGGCGTCACCGTGCAAACGCTGGCGACGGGCCTCAGGTTGCCCACCGGGCTCACCTTCGCATCGAACGGCAACGTCTTCTTCACCGAGCGCAACGGCAGCACGCGCATCATCCGCAATGGCTTCGTGCAAGAGGAGCTCGTCGCGCCCCCCTCCATCGCCGCCGCCCTCCCCGCCTCCCCGGAGCAGATCGCCCACGTGCGTGAGATGCTGCGAGACGCCTACGGCCTCCTCGGCGACATCGTCCAAGGCCCCGACGGCTACATCTACGTCACCACGGCGAACCGCCGCCCGGGCGGCACGCCGGCTGGCAGCGACGATCAGATCCTGCGCATCATCCCGACGCGCTAGCGCATCCGCTCGAGCTTGTCCTTGAAGGCGACGCACGGGTCTGGCCGCTCGAGCGCCGGCGTGCTCCACACGATGTCGAAGCCACTGGCGTCGCGCTCGCCTTCGACGAAGCCGATCGACAGCACCTCGTCACTCTTCACGCCCGGCGCGGTTGCGGCCCAGAAAGCCGCGCCGTGCTCGCGATTGGCGTGCTCGCCACCGGCCACGAGGATGGCGCCGTCGGCGGTCGCCGCGGCCAGCATGCGCTGCGCGAGGTGGGCGTCACGAAGCTCTTGCGCGCCCGCCAGCACCTTCACCTGGGCGTCGTCGGCATAGCCGCAGTGGCCAACGCGCACGTTGTCCTCGATGGCGGACCTGCCCGCCGCGGGCAACGACGCGACGAACCCCAGCGTCGCGGGCGTATCGCCCTGCTTCACGGCGGCCATCAACGCCTG
>JBDHVB010000143.1:0-15100 GCA_039809465.1 Myxococcota bacterium | reverse complement strand
AATGGCTCCCCAACCCGGACTCGAACCAGGGACCCAGTGATTAACAGTCACTTGCTCTACCGACTGAGCTATTGGGGAAAGCTTGTGAGGCGGCTTCTAGATGAAACAGTGTCGCGCGGTCAAGCATCCTAGAAGTCGAATTGTATGCGCGTTTGTCCGAGGTTCGCCCGGCCCACGCCGTAGAGGTTCGTGGTGATGTAGGAGACCGAGATTCGGGCGTGCGGATTGAGCCACCAATTCAGCACGGCGGTGAGCTCGTTGCCGCGGCCTCCGTCGGTGGGGCCGTCGAGATCGAGCTCGGACCAGCGGAGGGCGAGTTGGAGGGCTCCGGGGCCGCCTTCGAAGAGATTGCGGTGGGGGCGGACGCGCGCGAACAGCATGGTGCTGGGGTTGAAGGGGCGGGACTCGCCGGTGATGAACCAGCCCAGGCTCGCGTAGTAGCCCCAGTAGTTGGCGATGCGGTTGCCGCTGAGGACGGCGCGGACCCCCGTGGCCTCGGCGACCAGATCGAGCGGGCCAGCCACCAGCGCGAGCTGGCCGTCGACGGCGTACGCCTCCCGGCCCTCGAGGGCGCCGGTGTCGAAGACGACGGGCGCGAGGGTGCTGCCCGACACCACCGCGTAGCGCTGCGTGGTGCTGCCCAGCTTCTCGTAGCGGAACGACACGCCGGCCTGGGCGAGCAAGCGCTCGTGCTTGTTCTCGAAGAGGATGGCGGCGAGGCGGCTCGTGCTCACGAGCTCGCCGCGGATGTGCGTCTCGAGGAACCCTTGCGTCTCGACGAACACGCCCGTGGCGTAGTGGAAGCTGCCGCCGATGGAGTTCGCGAAGCCGATGCCGCTATTGCGGTCTGGCGAGAAGGCGTGCGCCAGCGAGAACTCCTGGAAGGTGATGATGTTCGAGCTCTCCATGAAGGCGAAGCTGAACGGCTCCTTGTAGTTGCCGATGCGCAGGTTGCCGATGATCGGCAAGTCCTCGATCTCGAGATAAGTGTCGGTCGACTCGACCTGGTTGCCTTGCGCGAACTCGAACTCGCTGCGGAAGCCGACGCGCTTGTAGAGCTGGCCTTGCAAGTTGATGCGGGCGCGGCGGAAGCGGGTGCCGGAGCCGAAGCGATCACCGCCGTTCAGCGCGGCGGCTCGGGCGTCGAGGGCGTCTCCCGCGCTGCTCACCAGCCAGTCGTTGTGCACGCGGCCGCCGATGAGCAGCTGGAAGTTGCCGTTGGCCGCCCGTAGGCCAAAGCCGTCACGCCAGATGAGCTCGGCGGGGAGGGCGTCGCGCGGCGGCTCCTCGTTCTCGGACGGGACCTCCGGCTCCTCTTCGCTGTGCGGCGCGATAGCGGACGCGGGATCGATCTCGGGCGAGTCTGCTTGCGCGAGCAGCAGCGCGAACAACAAGTGAGTCATGCGTTATTTCGGGATGACCACTTTGGAGAGATCGATCTTCGGCTTCGGATATTTCAGCCCGAGTGACTTCAACGTGTCCACGATGAGCTCGGATGCCACGAGGTTGCGCACCCACTTGCGGTTGGCGGGCACGATGTACCACGGCGCCTGCTTGGTGCTGCAGGCCGAGAGCAAGTCCGCGTAAGCGTCCTGATAGTCGTTCCACTTGGCGCGCGCTTGCAGATCGCTCTCCGAGAACTTCCAGTTCTTCGACGGATCATCGAGCCGCGCCTGCAAGCGCTCGCGCTGCTCGTCCTTGCTGATGTGCAAGAAGAGCTTGAGCAGCCGCACGTTGTTCTCGGTGAGGTAGTCCTCCCAGGCGTTGATCTGCGCGAAGCGGCGCTCGGCGAGCTTCTTCGAGACCGTGCCGATGATGCGGGTGACCAGCACCTCTTCGTAGTGCGAGCGGTTGAACACGCTGATCTCGCCGCGCGCCGGCACCACCTGGTGCACGCGCCAGAGATAGTCGTGGTCGGCCTCGGTGGAGCTTGGCACCTTGAATGCGTGCACCTTGCAGCCTTGCGGGTTCAGGCCGGTGAGCACGTGGCGGACCGTGCCGTCCTTGCCGCAGGTGTCCATGCCTTGCAGAACGATGAGCAGGCCGTGGCTGTCGGCGGCGTAGAGCAAGTCGTGCAGCTCGGCCATGCGCCCGCGGTTCTTCTCGAGCTGCTGGTCGGCGTCGTCGCGGTCCCACCCCATGTCGTCGTTCGGATCGTACTTCTCGAGATTGACCCGCTCGCCGGGGCGGACGCGCAGGCTATCGATGGACCGTTTTCCCATGGGGCATAGCTCTAGCGCTCCCAGGAGGCCACGTTCAACAACCACTTCTTGCCGTCGTATGGTGTACGCGATAGAAGAGCGCGCTCGAGCCTGCGCAGGTACTCGGTCCGACGCACGCTGATGGCGCCCAGACGCTCGGTGTGCTCGTTGGCGACCTGGGCGTCGAAGAGGTCGATGCCGATCTGCCGCAGGTGGCGGGAGAGGTAGGCGAAGGCGATTTTCGAGGCGTTGGGCACCCGGTAGAACATCGATTCGCCGGCGTAGAGGCCCCTCACTTGCATGCCGTAGAGACCACCGACCAGCGCGTCGCCCTCCCAAACCTCGACGCTGTGCGCATAGCCCATCTCGTGGAGCGCGCAGTAGGTCGAGATGAACAGCTCGCTGATCCATACCCCGCTGTGCGCGTGGCTCTCGGCGCAGGCGCGGATGACCTCGGCGAAGCGCGTGTCGAAGGTGACGCGAAAGCGGTCACTGCGTAGGTCGCGCAAGAGGCGCTTGGGGAGATGCAGGTGCTCCCAGGTGAAGATGGCGCGCGGGTCCGGCGAGTACCAGCGCACCGGATCCGTCGACCACGGGAAGATGCCGTTGCGGTACGCGTCGATGACGAGCGCCGGAGTCATCGTATCGGAGATGGCGACGAGGCCGTAGGGGTCGGCGGTGCTCGGGTCGGGAAAGAAGTCCGCCATGGCGTTAGCGCCTGACGCGCGCGTGCACGACCACGTCGATCCCCGCGCGCTCCACCCGGACCTGCTCGAGCTCGAGCGCGTCGGCGAGCTCGCCGGCGCCCAGGCCACCGATGGTGCTCTTGGCGCCGTCACCGCCGATGATGCGGGGCGCGATGAAGGCGACGACCTCGTTCACGAGCCGCGCGTCGACGAAGCCACCCAGGACGCGCGGGCCGCCTTCGACCAGCAAGGTGACGATGTCGAGCGCCGCGAGGCGTCTTGCGACCTGCTGAAGGTCGAGCTTGCCGTCCGTGATCGCGCATCGCTCGACGCGCACGCCCGCGTCGCTGAGCGCCGCCACGCGGCCCGCGTCCGCGTTCTCGCCGACCATGATCCACGTCGGCGCGCCCGAGGTGCTGGAGAGCTTGGCGAGCTTCGAGGTCACCGGGGTGCGGGCGTGGGTGTCGAGGACGATGCGCACTGGATCACGGCCCCCGGGCCTACGCGTCGTGAGCTGCGGATCGTCCGCCAAAACGGTGCCGATGCCCACCAGGATGCCGTCGCAAATGTCGCGCAGGACATGAGCATAGTCGCGTGAGGCTTCGCTGGTGATCCAGCGTGAGGCGCCGAGGCGGGTGGAGACGCGGCCATCGAGGCTCTGCGCCATCTTGGCGACCACCCAGGGGAGCTTTTGCGTGATGAAGTACGTGAAGCCCCGGTTCATCTCGGCGCAGGCGTCGCCGAGCATGCCGATCTCGACCGCGATGCCGGCCTCGCGCAGCCGGGCCAAGCCCTGACCGTCGACCAGCGGGTTGGGATCGCGCATGCCGACGATGACCCGCCCGACACCGGCGGCGATGAGCGCGTCGACGCAGGGTGGGGTGCGGCCATGGTGGCTGCAAGGCTCGAGGGTCACGTAGACGTCGGCGCCTCGGGCGGCGCTGCCGGCCTCGCGCAAAGCGACGATCTCGGCGTGCGGACCGCCAGCCGGGGCGGTGAAGCCCTGGCCGACGATGGTCTCGCCCTGGACGATGACGCAGCCGACATTGGGGTTCGGCCGGGTGCGTCCGACCGCCCGCTGGGCATTGTTCAATGCCGCCTGCATGAATTCGTCGCGTGCCGGAGACCGCATCAGCTCGAATTCGTGGCAGAAAGCGCGGTTTGTAGCAATGTGGCGGCAATTTTGACGGATCGCGTGGGCGATGCGAGGTTGCCCTCTATGACGGACGTAATCAGCCCTGAAGGTCGTCGCGCTTCGGCGCGGGGTCGTCTCCACATGATGGTCAAGGCCGGCAAGCTCCCCGAGCCGATCTGGGCCAACGACATCGGGCTGGGTGGGATGCGCGCGATCTCCCGATCGCTGGTCTTCCCGGGAACGTATCTGGAGCTCTCCTTTCGGTTGCCAGGTACGCGCGAGTTGCTTAAGGTCGGCGCCCAGGTAGCGACCCTGGGGGATGCGCCTGGTGAAGAGCCGGGCTCGGTCACTCTGGGATTGCGCTTTTGCAGACTGGCCAAGGGAACTGAGTTGAGCATCTACCGTTTCCTCGACAAGCGACGTGGGTTGTGGACATCGCAAGGTGAGTCGAAGCCCGACGATCAGCCTCAGCGTCCGTTCGAGGCGCTGCTGCGCGATGCGTACACCGCCTTGCAGGCGTCGGAGCTGCGCGAGCTCGGCTTCGTGTGCACGCCCTGGCCGCAGGATCTGTCGGCCAAGGTCAACCGCGAACGCTCCGTTTAAGCGGAGCGCGCCGCCGCGCCGACGTGTCGGTCGCTGGCGAACTGCTTGATGATCTCGGCGGCCATGTCGAAGCGGCCGAGCGGCGGCATGATGTAAGCACCAGCGACGCGCTCACGTAGGGCGTGGAGCGCTTCGCAGGCGATGGCGATGCCTTCGCGGCGCGCGTCGTCACCCTTGCCGGCCTTGCGCATGCGCTCGCGGATGGCGTCGGGGATCTGCATGCCCGGCACCTCCTTGTGCAGGAACTCGGCGTTGCGCGAGCTCGAGAGCGGCAAGATGCCGACGATGACGGGCACGCCCAAGCCCTCCATGGCCGCGAGCAGGCGCTCGAGGTGACTGGGGTCGTAGACCGGCTGGGTCATGACGCAGTCCGCGCCAGCGGCCACCTTGCGCTTCAAGCGGTTCATCTCGCGCTCGAAGTCGGCGGCGGCGGGCTCGGCGCCGGTCGCGAGCACGAAGCTGGTGCGGGCGCCGAGCTCCTTGCCGGATGGGTCGAGGCCACGATTGAAGCCGTCGGCCATGCGGATGAGGCCGATGGAGTCGACGTCGTAGACGGCGGTGGCGTCCGGATAGTCACCGAGCTTTGGTGGGTCGCCGGTGACCAGCACCAGGTTGCGGACTCCAAGCGCGTGCGCGCCCAAGAGGTGCGCCTGCAAGCCCAGGAGGTTCCGGTCGCGGGCACAGACGTGCATGAGCGTCTCGATGCCCACGGCTTCTTGCATGCGGACGGCGAGCGCCATGTTGCTCATGCGCGCGGTGGCTCTCGGACCGTCGGCGATGTTGATGACGTCGGCGCCGGCGCCGGCCAACATGCGCGCCGAGTCGATGGCCGCGTCCACGGACAGACCCGGGTCGGGGTTCACCTCGACGCTGAAGACGAAGCGTTTGCCGAGCGCCGCGCCGAAGCGGCTGCGCTGCTCGGCGGGCGTGGTGTCGGGCTTGACGACCGGCGCCACCTCGATGACCTGGCGCGCTTCGCTCCGTGGCACGACCATGCGCGCCGCCGAGGCGATGCGCGTGACGTGCTCCGGGTTCGTGCCGCAGCAGCCCCCGACGATCTTCACGCCGGCCTTGAACATGCGGCGGGCGTAGACGCCGAAGTTCTCGGGCGTCGCGAAGTAAATGAGCCGGTCCTCGATTTTGCGCGGGCGTCCGGCGTTGGGCATGGCGCACACGGGGATGCCGGTCGCGACCATCTTCTCGACGATCTCGAACACCAGGTCGGGGCCGTTGCAGTTGGCGCCGACGACCGAGGCGCCCCACTGGAGCATCTCGCGCGCCAGCTCGTCGGGGGCGGTGCCGTCGCTGATGGTGCCGTCGTCCGTCACCGCGATCTGCGCCACGATGGGGAGCGACGTCTGGCCGCGCGCCGCTTCGACGGCCATGCGCAGCTCGGAGACGTTGCCGAAGGTCTCGATGCAGATGAGATCGGCGCCTTCTTGCGACAACAGGTAGGCCTGCTCCGCGAAAGCGGATCGCACGTCCTTCTCGCCACGGCGCAGCTCGCCCGCGGTGAGGCCGGACGGTCCAATCGAGCCGGCGACGTAGGCGTCGTCGCCGGCGGCCTCGCGGGCGAGGGCGACGCCGGCGCGGTTGATGCGGGCGGTCTGGGCCGCGAGGCTCGAGCGCGACAGGCGCAAGCGGTTCGCGCCGTAGGTGTTGGTCTCGATGATGTCCGCGCCAGCGGCCAGATAGTCGCGGTGGACCTTCTTCACCAGCTCGGGTTGGGCGAGGTTCACTTCTTCGAAGTTGCGGTTGGCGAAGACGCCACGCTCGTACAGGAGGCTGCCGATGGCGCCGTCAGCGGTCAGGCCGCCTGCTTCGACGGCTTGCATAAATGGTCGTTTCACGATGGAACCACAGCATGCTTGAGCCGCGCGTTCCCCGCCAGTTGCCACAGGGTTTCATCGGGCGATTTCTCGCCGGCGCGCGCTACCCCTTCGAGGGCTTCAGCTTCATCAAAGAGCACCGCCTGTGGAGCGTTTGCTTGTGGATCGTGCTCGTCGACATCGTCGTCTTCGCGGCGCTGGTCGCGGCCACCATCGTGTTGGTGAAGCCGCTGCTCGCCGCGGCGGGCACGTACATCGCGGGGACGTTCGCGGTGCAGTCCGAGTTCGCGGCGGGGCTCGTGGGCATCCTCACCTGGATCATCTGGATCGTGGTGGTGCTGCTGGTGCTCGGCTTGTCGGGCATCGCCTTGGTGCTCGTGGGGCAGGCGCTCGCCAGTCCCTTCCTCGACACGCTCTCGGAGAAGGTCGAGAACATCGTGCTGCGGACGCCCGAGACGCCCCTCGATGCCAAGCGCATCATGCGCGCCTTCGTCATGGGCATGTCCGACCTGGTGTGGGGCACGGTGACTTCCATAGCGGTCTATGTGCCGCTGTTCTTGCTCGGGCTCATTCCTGGCGTGGGGACCGTCCCGGCGAGCATCTTGGGCTACGTGTTCGCGGCGCTGCTCGCGGCGGTCGAGTTCGTGGGTCTGCCGATGATCCGGCGCTTCATCAACTATAGCGGACGCTGGCGGGTCATCCGCGCCAACGCGGCGGTGTCGCTCGGCTTTGGCGCGACGACGCTCGTCTTGCTCATCATCCCGGCGGCGGGCTTCTTCGTGCTGCCGTTCGCCACGGCGGGTGGCACGCTGCTGTACTGCGATCTCCTGGCGAGCGGAAAGGCTGGTGACCCCCGCGCGCTCGAGAGAGCCTAGAGCACGACTTCGACGCCGCCGCGGTCGCCGTATTGGCCGACCTCGAACACCGCCGAGTGGCTGGTGAGGGTGCGGGTGATGCCGACGCGCGGGCGTAGCGTGAGCTCGAGATCCGCCATGGGCGAGATCGAGGCGTAGCTGTGCTTGCCGTTCGGGCCGTCGAGCACCATGCCGTACGGGTGATGTGAGGTGATGCGGCCGTGCAGCGCGCCGTCGGGGCCGTCGAGCTCGAAGACCCAGCGGTCCGGACCGTACGACGACTTGGCCGAGCGTAGGGTGCGGAAGGTGTCGAAGCGGTAGGTGTGCGCGCCGATCTGCAGACGGCCCAAGGTGGTCGGCAGGTGAAGCACGCCGCCCAGCTTCACGTCGGCGGCGAACAGGTCGAACGAGGCTGCCTCGTGCTCGTCGTAGAAGTGCGAGCAGTGCGCCCACGCGAAGCGATCGGGGTAGTGCGAGCCCCAGACGTGGCCGACGGTCGCCGTCCAGCCGTCGACGCGGATCTCCGTCTCCTTGGCGTCGCGGGTGTGGCCGTCCTCGTGGGTGGCGTTGGTCCAGACCTCGATGGTGCCAGTGGCTTTCGCGAGCGGCATGGAGCTCACGTACTTCGTGGCGAGGAGCGAGCCCTGGTAGAGGCGCTGCGAGGGCAGGGGGGTGTACGCCGGCATCTGCTCTTGCAGACGGAGCTGCCAGGTGAGGTTGAATCCGTTACCGCGGACGATGCCGAAGACCTGGCTGTCCTCGATGGTGCTCTCGCCGATGCCGGCGCCAGGGCGCTCGGGATCGAGGAGCAGGCGGTCGCCGTTGAAGGCGTTGCCGGCCATGTAGGTCTTGCCGGCGACCGGGTCGATGAAGATGGCGCGGACGTGACCGACGCGGCGCTTGGCGTCGCCCGCGAGAGACAGGTGAACCCAGAGAGCGCGGCCCGTGACCGGGTCGTGGGCGCGCATGTGGTACGCCTCGACTTGGGGCGCGGTCCCACGGGGGTCGAAGCTCGCGCGGTTGTACCATTGAGTCTGCAGAAGGGCCGGTTTCATCGGCGGCGAGATTCACCAGCCCGGACGTTCGCGGTCAAGCTCTAATATTGGCTGTTACCCGACCGACGGTGCTACGTTTCTTGCCGCGATGGCCCAGCGTTTCGGCCGCTTTTGGCTTCACGAGAAAATCGGTCAGGGCGGTATGGCCGAGATCTTCCGTGCCACCATCGGGCCCGATCCGCAGACCTACGCCTTCGATCTCGCGGTCAAGCGCCTGCACGCGGCCCTCACGCGTGACACCCAGCAGGTCGACATGTTCATGACCGAGGCGGACATCGCCAAGTTCCTGCGCCATCCGAACCTGGTGCGGGTCTACGAGTCGGGCATCGTCGCCGACCAGGCGTACATCGCCATGGAGTACGTTTGGGGGCTCGATCTCGCGCAGCTCATGACCCGGCTGCGGGCGCGCCGCCTGCGCTTCCCGGCCGACCTCGCCGTCTTCGTCGGGCTGCAAGTGCTGCGCGGCCTCGACTACGTGCACCGCGCCCGCTCGCCCGGCGGCGAGAGCATGGACATGGTCCACCGCGACATCACACCGTCGAACATCTACGTGACCTTCGACGGCAAGGTGAAGATCGGCGACTTCGGCGTGGCGCGCGTGAAGTTCCTCGAGGCGCACGAAGAGCAGCGCATGCTCAAGGGCAAGATCGGCTACATGCCGCCCGAGGTCATCGCCGGCGCGCCGCTGGATCAACGCGTGGACCTCTGGGGCCTCGCCTGCTCGCTCTACGAGATGATCACCGGCCGGCGTGTGTACGACGGCGTCAGTGAGTCCGATTTAGCGTACGGCGCCGTCCCCCCGCGCATCGTGCCCGCGCACAAGGTGAACCCCGAGGTCGACACCCGTCTGTCGGCGATCCTCGCGCGCGCCTTGCACATGAAGGCACGCAAGCGGCCGCGCGACGCCGTGGCGTTCTATCGCGACCTCAAGGGCTACCTCGTCGAGTCGGCCGTCCAGGTGAACGCCGACGCGCTGGGCCGCTTCGCCCGCGCCGCGACAGGCATGGGCGTCAGCATGAGCTCGCCTCGCCTGGGGCCACCGACCAAGTCGTTCACGCCACCGGCCTACGAAGCGCCGGAGGGCATGTCGCTCACGCAGCGCATCGAGATCGCCCGCCGCAGGCGTATGTTCGTGCCGATGGTGATGGCCGTCCTGGTGGCGCTGGCTCTGTATGCTGGTTGGATGCTCGGGCAGCGGGCGCATGACGAGCTCCCCCCGAAGCAGGGCGCGCCCAAAGGCTGACCGGGACCGCGCGCGGCTCTACGCCAGCAGATTGATGAAGTTCACGATCTGCGAGGCGCCGTTGCGTGAGGCGATGAGCTCGATGCGGGTGCCCACGCGCGTGAACCCCGCGTCCTCGAGGATCTGGGCGTCCTTGGTGTCGACCAAGATCTGCGTGCGCTCGATGCGATGCTCGTGGTGGACGCGGATGGCGTCGTAGGCGAGGGCGATCAGGGCGTCACGGCGTGCCGGCGCTTCCTTGCGCGTGGGATACAGGCGGGCGAGCTCCGTGTTGCCGGGGAACGATACGCCAGGTGTCGTCACTTCGACGAGCGAGAAGCCATTGGGGCCGCTGACGCTGAACGCCATGCGCACCAGGCGCTGCCGCACCATCCCGACGTTCGAGTAGAGCCGCTGCACCTTGCCGAGCTTGAGGTCCGCGGCGTTCGCCATGTCGAAGGCGTTCCGCTCTAGCGGACGCACGACCTCGCGGGCGCGCTCGGCGACCCACTCGAGGTCGCTCGGCGTGGCTTCTTGCACGTCGTGCACCGCGCTGGTCGGGCGCTGGGGCTCGGAGAAGAGCACGCGCTCGACCCAGTACACGCCGTTCTCGTCGGGCGGCATGGCGCGCAGGCGGGCGAGGCCCATGCGGGAGCGGTCGGGGTCCACCAAAGCGTGCAGATACGAGAAGTCCTTGCGGCGGAGGGCCGCCTCGACGAGCGGCACCACCAGCTGGTCGGCGGTCAGGGTCTTGTTGGTGTCGCTGACGCAGACGTGTTGCATGCTCCACGTCGACCCGTAGGTCCGCAGGAGCTCGGCCGTGCCGTAGATGGTGTCGTCACCGCCCGCGACCATGTGCACCACGAGCTCACGGGCGCGGCTCAGCATGTTGCGGCGCGCCGGCTCGGCGGCGGCGATGGTCGGCGACATGGCGGCGTGCGAGCGCGAGAACATGCCGGCCTTCTCGTAGACCGGCCACAGGCGCGGGATGTCGGCGACGCTCGCGGGGCGCACCTGGGGATGCAGGTTGCTGTCGACGAAGGCCTCGAGGACCTTGGTGGACGCTTCCGGCATCGACACGAACTCGACGCCCACGAGCAGCGATGATCCGCTAGGGCGGACATTGCGCACGACGCCGCGGGCGTGCACGGTGCCCGAGGGCAGCCGCACCACGACGGTGGGCAGGAGCATGCCGACGATGAGGCCGTCGTCGGCGGAGCCCGAGAAGGCGAGGCCGCGCGCCGACAGATCGACGAGCGGGCGCTGCCGCATCGTCTTGGTGAACGGTGATTCGAAGCTCGCTTCGAGGTTCGGCGGCAGGGTGCGCACGCGGCCACCGACGCGGTGACGCCAGACCGCGAGGCGACTTGGCAAGTCGAAGCGCAGCGAGGGGCCGCCGTTCTCGGTGAGCTTGGCGACGAGCGACAGGCGCGTCCCGTAGGACTCGCCGCGCAGCTCACAGGTCTCGCCCGTATCGAGCGCCGTGGTCTCGCCCTCGATGACGCGCACCGACAGCTCGCCGTTCTCGCGCGAGAAGCGGACGATCTCGACGGTCGCGAGGCCGCGCGCGTTGTTGTCGCCGATGGTGTGCAGGCGCAGGGCGGCCTTGGCGCGCACCAAGTTGGTGACGGTGTCGGCGACGATCTCGCTGTCGCTGTACGTGTCGACGACGGGCTGGGAGGGCTCGGGGCTGTCGAGCAGCTCGAGGCGCATGCCGACCTTCACGCCCATGCCGCCGTCCTCGAGCTTGGTGGGCGTGATCTCGCGAATGGTCGCCTGGCACTGCAGGGTGCACTCACCCTTCACGAAGAAACGGACACGCGGCAGGAACGCGCCCGGAGCGAGGTCCGCGCGTTGCGTCCGGACCAGGATGGCGACGCCGTGTGGGCCCAGGTCGAGCAGGGGCTCTAGGCGCTCCTCGCCGGATGGGAGGGCGACCAGGACGAAATGGTCACCTGCCGCGGTGACGCGCTCTAGCTCGCGGCGGTCGCTACCGCCACCAGGGGGATCCGATTTCACCAAGAGCCTCAGGCCTTTCGGGGCGACAACCCAAACGCCAAAGTGTATTACACGCTGCCGCTGCCGCCGCAATTACAGATCCTTGACAGCATGCTTAGCGAATCTCTAATTTGAGGGGACCCCTGTAGAACCGCTCATGCGACGCGACTATTACGAAGTACTGGATGTCGAGCGCTCAGCGACCGACAAAGACATCAAGAAGGCTTATCGCAAGCTTGCGATGGACCTCCACCCCGACCGCAATCCCAGCCCGGACGCGGAGGAGAGGTTCAAGGAAGCATCCGAGGCCTACGAAGTCCTCTCCGATCCGCAAAAGCGGTCACTGTACGACCGCGCCGGCTTCGACGGTCTGCGCGGCGCCGGCTTCAGCGGCTTCCAGGGCGTCGGCGTCGAAGACATCTTCTCGTCGTTCGGCGACATCTTCGGTGACCTGTTCGGCTTCGGTCAGCGCGCCCGCCGTGGTGGCGCGCAGCGTGGCGCCGACCTGCGCTACGACATGACCATCGACTTCGAGGAGGCCGTCTTCGGCACCGAGAAGACCATTCACGTCGATCAGCACGTCGCTTGCGAGAGCTGCAGCGGCACGGGCGCGGCGGCGGGCTCGAAGCTCGTCACCTGCTCGACCTGCCAGGGCCGCGGCCAGATCGTCCACGGCCAAGGGCTGTTCCTCGTCTCGACGACCTGCCCAGCCTGCCAGGGCCGTGGCGCGACCCAGACCGAGCCGTGCCCCGATTGCACCGGCACGGGCCGCGTCCGCGCCCGCCGTGAAGTGAAGGTGCGCATCCCCGCCGGCTTCGATGACGGCATGAGCCTGCGCTATGCCGGCGAGGGCGAAGCGGGCCCACGGGGCGGCGCGCCCGGTGACCTTTACGTGGCCGTCGAAGTGAAGCCGCACGCGACCTTGCGCCGCGAGGGCAACGACCTCATCGCCGAGACGCCCATCAACATGGCGCTCGCGGCGTTGGGTGGCGAAGTCGTCGTGAAGGGCATCGACGCCGAAGAGACCGTCGAAGTGCCGAAGGCCACGCAGTTCGGTGACGTCGTGACCATCAAGCGCAAGGGCGTGCCGCATCTGCGTGGCAACGGCCGTGGCGACTTGCACGTGGTCTTTCGGGTCGAGATCCCCAAGAACCTGACAGCGCGCCAGCGCGAGCTGCTTGAAGAGTTCGCGGGTATCGTGTCGAAGAAACGTCGGTTGTTCTCGTAGCGGTCCAAGGTTAGCTTCGTACCGGGGGGACTTCGTGAACGAGTCGATGGCAGCGACTCTCGCCGGTAAGCGCTTGGTGCTGGTCACCGGCAAGGGCGGAGTCGGCAAATCGACGTGCTCGGCCGCCATCGCGGTCGCGGCCGCGCGTGACGGCAAGCGTGTGCTCCTGGTCGAGCTCGGCGCGCGTCCGGTCGCGGGTGAGCTGCTCGATGGCGTGGCGCCCGATCACGTGCCGCAGGTCATCGCGCGACGCTTCCCCAACCTCTGGGCCTGCCGCCTCGACGAGACCCGCGCGCTGCAGGAGTACTTGCTCGAAACCCTGCGCATGAAGAGCCTGGTGAAGCTCGCCACCGAGAACCGCGTGCTCGCGCGCTTGTGGCAGGCGGCGCCGTCGGTCGACGAGATGGCGGTGCTCAACGCGCTGTGGCGCTTCGAGGCCGAGCGCGACACGCACGGCCAGCCGCGCTTCGAGCTCATCGTCGTCGACATGCCGTCGAGTGGTCACGCCTTGTCGATGCTCGGCGTGCCGCGCGGCGCGCTCGCCATGATCCGCGGCTCGACGCTCGCGGCTCGGGCCCGCGACATCGACGCCTTGCTGCACGACACCGCGCGCACCGCCATCTGCATCGTGACGCTCCCGGAGGAGCTGCCGGTGAACGAGGCGGTGCAGCTCGCCGAGCGCCTGCAGCAGAACCTCGAGCTCTCCTCGACCCACGTGCTCATCAACGGCGTCACCGCCGACGTCTTCGATGACGGCGAGCGCAGCACCATCGAGCGCCTCGCCGAGGAGGACAGCTCCGCCAAGCGCTTGTTCCAAGCCGCGAGCCGCCGTGTGTCCATGGTCGCCCTGCAGCGCAAGCGCATCCGTGAGCTCAAGGCGCGCTTGACGGCGCGCTTCCACCAGATCGCTTGGACGCGGGCGCGCGGCGCGGGCCTCGTCGACTCCATCGCCGACAACCTCGACCGCGCGTGACCTCCCTCGTCGAGCTCGCCGCCGCGCGGCGTGTCATGTTGTGCGTCGGCCCCGGTGGGGTCGGCAAGACGACGACCAGCGCGGCCTTGGCGCTCGCGTGCGCTTACGCGGGCAGACGCGTGGTCGTGCTCACCATCGATCCAGCGCGCCGCCTCGCCGACGCGCTCGGCGTGGCCGTCGGCAACTCACCGAGCCGCGTCGAGCTCCCGCCCGAGGCGAAGGGCGAGCTGTGGGCGGTGATGCTCGATCAGTCGAGCACCCTCGACGACATGATCCGCCGCATCGCGCCGACGCCCGCTACGGCGGAGCGCCTCTTGGGCAACGTCATCTATCGTCAGATGTCGCGCGCGCTCGCCGGCACCCTCGAGTACACCGCCATCGAGAAGCTCTACGATCTGCGCGAGCGTCACGGCTTCGACCTGGTCATCGTCGACACCCCGCCGTCGAAGAACGTCGTCGACTTCATCGAGGCACCCGAGTGGCTGCTGCGCTTCCTCGATGACCGCATCTTCAAGTGGTTCACCTTGCTGAACGACGCGGAGGGTGGGGGCGGTATCACGCGCATCGTCTTGAAGCGCACCGCCCGCGCTCTGGGGGACGTGCTGGGCAAGGTCTTCGGCGAGTCCTTCATGACGGACTTCAGCGCTTTCGTCCGCGACCTGGAAGGCATGACGGCGGAGCTGCGCAAGCGCGCCGCGCAGATCCAGAGGCTCCTGCGCTCGACCGAGAGCGGCTTCGTCGTGGTCACCACGCCCGACCCGTTCGTGCTCGCCGACGCGGTGTTCCTGCGCAACGAGCTGGGGAAGAGGGCGCTCGCGTTCACCGGCTTCGTGGTGAACCGCGCGAGCGTCGGCTCCGGCGTCGACAGCCCCGAAGCCGCCGCCAAGCTCATGGAAGGTGTCATCGGCGGCCCGCTCGCCAAGAAGCTCGCCGAGACCGCCCTCGAGATGGACGCCCGCGCCCGCGAGGACACCGCCGCCATCGCCCGCCTGCGCCGTGACGCTCACTGGGAAGGCTACGTGGGCGTGGTGCCGCGCGAGGTCGAGGAGATCCACGACGTCGCGGCGCTGCACGCTTTGGCGAAGAACCTCTAAGGCCGTTCAGTTTTGTCTCCGCTCTGTGACCAGAGTGACGGCGGCGTTGGTGAATGGCGCAGGGGGCGAGCTCACTGAGCGCCGATCCCTCTACGCCCGCCTTCCCCGGACGAACCCCCGAAGGTTTCGTCATCTTGGGCATGAGCGTGGTGGTGCTGGAACGAGCTGCGTGAGGCCCCGGGCTAAAGAGCTTCGTCGGTCGTGCTCGACTGGGAGTGGAAT
>JBDHVB010000142.1:0-15107 GCA_039809465.1 Myxococcota bacterium | reverse complement strand
TAGCTCGAGAGGAGAGAACACGAGTCGGCCCAAGATCGGCGCCCAATCAGCGACGTCACGCATGCGACCTTGCAGCAGCGCGTCAGGTTGAAGGGCCACGAGAGCTGCGCTCTCGTTTTGTGCGAAGCTCACCCGTGTGACGCACATCAGTGTCACGACAGCGGCTCCAAAGAGCGCGCGGCGCATCATGGGGGCGACTCCAGTTAGGCCGGTGCTCCGTTTTAGAGGACTGCGTGCGCGTGCGCAAGGCAAATGCGCGGTCATCTTCGAATGCTCCTGACTCTACTCAGGCAGTAAGCATGCCAGACGCTGTTCGGCCGTGTAGCGCGTATCTCGACGCGTCCTCGACTTGGGCGCGTCTCAAACTGCAACGCGCGCGCGTCAAATTGAGATGCCATCCGCGTAGCGGATCAGCCGAGCATTTGGGGTTACGCCAGGAACACGGCTCCCAGAAGCTCGGGAATCCCAAGCGTCACCATCGAGCGGTATCCCAGGGCGAAGGCCATGAAGAGCAGCGCCCAGGAGAGGAGGAGCTTGGGCGGCTTCGCGGCGTGCGTCCAGGTGAGCGCCAGGATGGGGATGACCGCGAAAACGTACCGGCCTTGCGGTTGGAAGTCGTAGGTCCAGGCGAACTCGAGCGCGGCGATGATGACGCCTATCGCCATCACCGAGGCGGCCGCCAGCAATAGCGGACTGCCGCGCGCGCTCCACACCGCGAGCGCGGCGAGCGCCAGGAAGGCGATGCCGCGCAGCACGTACTCCCACGGTGGGAACCAGATCGACATCGGCCCGTAGACCCCGAGGAAGGTCTTGTAGATGCCCTCGGCCCAGTTCCATGGCTTACCGATGACGTCCATGAGCGGGACGCCTTTTTGCTTCAAGCCGAGGCCGTTCATCGCCGTGCCGGCGTCGATGGAGCTCTGCTTGAACGGCTGCATCGCGTGGGCCTCGCGCAGCTCGAGGGCGCGGCCAGTCTTGTCGAAGCCGTTGCGCGCCTCGTCGACGAGGAAGATGGAGCCGGCGACCAGCGCGCCGGCGCCGAGCGCCAGGGCCCAGCGCTGCAGCCGCGCGCGGTCGCGGTAGGTGATGTACGTGCCGTACGCCAAAGCGTACATGAAGAAGGGCAGGTAGTTGCGCTTGCAGAGCGCCAGGGCCACGAAGGCCAAGGCGAGCGTCGCGATCCCCCAGCGCGGTGCGGCGCCGTCGATGTAGCGCCGCCCGAGCGAGCGCGGGTTGCCGAGCTGCCAGACCACCCAGAACGACGCGAACATGCCCCAGGCGTCGCCGTTAACGTACGCGAAAACGTACCAGACCTGTGGCGTCGCGAAGAGCATGAAGGCATACGCGGGGTGCTCGGGCCTCTTGATGACCAGCCAGCCGCAGATCAACGCGAGGAGCAGGAGCGCCGCGTGACGGCAGCCGTCCGCGAAGCTGCCGCCCATGGCTTCGGTGAGCGCGGCGATCTTGCCGTAGACCAGGTAAGCCGCCTCGGGCGGGGTCGAGAGGGCGTAGGAGACGCCGTACGCCGGGTCGAGGTAGGGCGTGAATTCGTCGTTGGCGCGCGGCGGCAGCCAGTGATCCTGGAAGTAGCGGGCGCTGCTGATGTGCAGCGGCTCGTCCGGATGCACGCCGACGCGGCTCTTCAGGCTGATGGCGGCCACGCACGCGAACACGATGATGACCATCGCTGCCTCGAGGCAGCGGACGAACCGCCGGGTTTTCACCGCGCTGACGATATCCGCCGCGTCGCTCATCGTGGGCGCGCCGTAAATGACACGAGACAGCCGAGCTTCACAACTAGCGCGGCGCCCGCAAATGAGGTTTAGGGCGTGCTCCGATGCGAGTCCTAACTGCGATCCTGGGAAGCTGCCTCGTGGCCCTCGCGGCCTGCGGCGGTAATGACGACGACCTCGGCGACGACACCATCAAGCGCGCTCAGGTGCGCGTGGTGCAGGCCGTCGTCGATGCGCCCGTTCTCGACGTGTACGTGACCACCGCGGCGCGCTTGCCGGCATTTCCGCGGGTCGCGAGCGGCGCTGGCACCGGCCGGGTCGGCCTCGACCAGGACGCCAACTATCAGTTCATCGCCCGTGTGCCGGGCGATCCCACGATCCTCGCCCAGCTGGACATTCGCCTGCCGGCACAGGCGCGTCAGCTCATTCTGGTGAGCGGCGCGATCAATCCCGGTCCGGGCGAGCAGCCGATCACGATCACCGCGTTCAACGACGATCGCATCGACCCCGGCGCGGGCAAGACGCTGCTGCGTGTCGTCAACGCCACGCTCACCGGCACGACCGTCGATGCGAGCTTGGTCGATCTGCGTCCCGACGGCACGGGCAGGCTCGTCGAGACCACCGTTGCGTTCGCCGGTCTTGCGTACGTGGGCGGCGTGGACACCGAGGTCGCCGCCAACCGTCCGCTCCCCGTCGCGGTCGCGATCACGCGCTCCGCCGAGCCGCTCGTCGTCGAGACCACCCAGTTCACGGTGCCCGCGCTCCCACCCGCGAGCGACGTGACCATCGTGGTGATCGGCTCGACCGAGCCCGAGGTGGACGGTGTGCGCACGCTGCGCTTGCTCGCTGTCCCCGAGGTCTCGCCCGCGAACACCACGCCGCTCACCAGCGTGCAGCAGAACCCGTTCGCCGTCTTCGTGAACGGCGTGCCCGGGAGCGAGCCGAGCCTGGTCGTCGACGGCACCGCGCTCGAGGTCCCGTACTCCACGGTCTCGCCGCTCATCCAGGTCCCCACCGCGCTCTCCGCGACCCTCGGGACGCAGACCGCGTCGCTCGACGGCGCGCTCGACCCCGCCTCGACGTACCTCGTGGTGCTCGCCCGGGACCCGCTCGGCGGCGGTATCACCATGTACGCCTATCGCGACGTTTTAGCGGACAGCGTCGAGACGCGCGTCCGCGCCATCAACGCGACCGCCGGCGCGGGCGCGCGCGACATCATGTTCGACCCAGCCCCGGTGCTCGGCACCGATCTCGTGGTCGGCGCGGCATCCTCGGGCGCCGGCACCTTGATCACCGACCCGGCGGCGATCACCGCCGTCCTCGCGACGCGGGCGGCCGCCACGACCCTTACGTACACCACGAGCATCACCGCCGCGGCGCGCTACGTCGTGCTCATCGGTGACGCGGCCGCGGATCACGGCGCCGTGATCGTGAATCAGGACTGGTCGGCGAGCTTCGTCGCGGCGGACTGAAGCGGCTGCTGTACGGGCCGCTACTCGACGAGCGTGCTGTAGATCTCGCTCGCCTTTTCACCTGGCGCGGGCGGCCGATATTCGTTCGAGTGCTTCACCAGTACGCGGTCGGCGGCGAACGCCTGTCCGTCATAGCTGCCCTCGACGACGACCCCCATGCCTTCGCGGAACATCTGCGGCGGGGCGCCCGTCGCGTGCACGGTGACCGTGGCGCCGCCCTTCTCGGGGGCGATGCCGACCTCGAAGTCGAGCTTCAGGGTCTGCGGATCCCACTTCACCGACTCGTTCTTGACCACTCCGCCTAAGCGGACAGTGGCGCCGTGCGCCTTCTCGCCGTGGTCGAGCAGCTCCTGGGCGTTCCAGTAGTAGACCAGGTTCTTCTCGAGACCGCCCAGAGCGATGAACGAGAGCGCGCCGCCGGCGACCAGCACCGCGAACAGAGCCACGAGCCGTTTCTTGCCAGCGTTGGTCACTTGCTTCTCCTCCACAGCGACAGGGCGTATCCGCCCAGCGCGATCCAGGTGAACCCGTAGGCCGCCCAGACGAAATTCCAGCCGCCCTGGATCATGGGCTCATCCGCAGCACGGGCTGCGCCTCGGTTTGCGGCACGGCGTTCTCGCGCTCGTCGCGCGCCCGGCCGATACGGTAGCGTGTCCACAACAAGGCGAGGAAGACCACGAAGTAAGCCGCGATGTTGAGACGCAGCGGCGCGGCCATGCGCGGGTCGACGGTGTTCGGGTTCGACTGCATCTGGTGCAGGCTGTTCCACCACTTCACCGAGAAGTACACGATGGGCACGTCGACCGAGATGATGATGGCGGTCACGGCGCTCCAGGTGGCGCGCTTCTCGGCGTCGTCCACGAAGCGGCGCAGCGCGAGATAGCCGATGAAGGCGATCCAGAGGATCGCGACGCTGGTGAGGCGCGGATCCCAAGTCCACCATACGCCCCAGGTCGGGCGTCCGAAGATGCTGCCGGTCACCAAGCATAGCGTCGCGAACAACACGGATACCTCGGCGCCGGCCTCCGCGAGTGCGTCAGCTTGTCGCGAGCTCTTCAGCAGGTAGACGAGGCTCGCGATGCACACGACCGTCGGCGCGAGCAGCGCCATCATGGCGGTCGGCACGTGCACGTACATGATGCGGTAGACCTCGCCCATCATGCGCTCGGTGGGAGCGATCACGAGGCCGTGGTAGGCGCCGAACGCCACGAGCACGAGCGCGAGTACGGGCAGGCCAATGTTGAGCACGCGCTTCATGGTCAGTCCTCGATGACTCGCCCATACATCAGTGTGCACAAGATCCAATAGAGGGCGTCGAAGATGCCGAGCAACGCGAGCCAGCTGCCCACCTGGTCCATCGGATCCCCCTGCATGATGAGCGACGAGGCGCGCACCGAGGCGAGGAGGCCGGGGACGAGCACCGGGAAGAGCAGCAAGGGGAGCAACACGTCACGGGCGCGCACCTGCACCGCGATGGTGGCGTAGAGCGTGCCCGGCGCCGCGATGGCGAGCGTGCCCAGGGCGATGACCCCGACGAGCCGCGGCAGACCGAGCTTCACCTCGGCGCCGTAGAGACCGATGGCGACCGGCAACAGGACGACGCCGAGCAAGAAACAGAAGAACGCGTTGGTGAGCGCCTTGGCGATGAACAGGGCGCGCGCATCGACCGCCAGCATGCGCAGCGCCTCGAGGCTGTCGTTCTCGAGCTCGAGCCGCAGCGATTCTCCCAGGAGCATGACGCTCGAGAGCATCAACGCGAGCCATAGATAGCCGGGCGCGTTAGCGGACTGCACGCTGTGCGACGGACCCGCCGCGAACGAGAACAAGAGCAGGGTGAGGAGCGCGAAGAAGAGGGTGGCGTTGATGCGCGTGCGGCTGCGCCACTCGAGGCGCAGATCCTTGGCGACGAGCGTCGCGACGTTGCCGGCGAAGCTCACGCGGCCACCAAGGTGAGCGACCGCGCGCTGCCGGAGCTCAAGGTGAGCTGGGCATCGGCGAGCAGCCGGCCGCGCTCGATGTCGTGGGTCGAGAGGATGACGAGCGAGCCCGCGGCGCGCAGCTCCCGCACGACCTCTTCCATGAGGACGACGCCGCCAGGGTCGAGCTGGGTGAACGGCTCGTCGAGGAGCGCGATCTCGGGGCGCTGCAGGAGGAGCTTCGCCATGCTGACCCGGCGCTTCATGCCCGCCGACATGGTGCGCACCATCTGCTGGAGGCTCGCGCCCAGGCCAACCCGCTCGAGCAGACCATCGACCTCGCCCACGGGCTTGCCCGTGAGCTGCGCCACCAGCACGAGGTTCTCGCGGGCCGTGAGATCGAAGTAGAGATGGGCCTGGTGAGTGATGAGGCCCAGGCGCGGCCGGACGGCTTGCAAGTTATCCAAGGCTCGCTGGCCAAACAGCTCCACGTGACCGCGCGTCGGCCTTTGGATGGTGGCGACGATCTTGAGCAGGGTGGTCTTCCCAGCGCCGTTCTCGCCGGTCAGGAGAACCACGGCCGGCCGATCGAGCTCCATCGACACCGGGGCGAGTGCCCAACGGGCGCCGTAACGCTTCGAAACGTCGACCAAACGGACCAACACGGCGCGGAACGTACATGGTCGGCGGCACCAAACCAAGAATCGGCGCGCCTCTTGGAGGGTCTATTTCGATGCCGGGGCTTCTCGGACTTGGACGAGTGAATTGCCAGCGGGTATGATGTCCGCCGGGGATTCCCGCTGTCACTGCGAACCGCCACTTCGTGGCGAGGGCCGCGGGTCATGATTTCAAGCTATGAGAACCTGTCCGCAATGCGGCAAACAATACGCTGACGGCGTCGCCTATTGCGATGGTGACGGCACTCGGCTGTCGACCATCGACTCGTCCGATGCGCCGCAGAACCCCAACATCGGCCGCGTCCTCGGCTCCTATCGCCTGCTGCAGCTGCTCGGCGAAGGCGGCATGGGGCAGGTGTACCTGGCCGAGCACACGCGCTTAGGCCGCAAGATCGCGCTGAAGCTGCTGCGCCCCGAGTACGCGCGGCACACCAAGGCGGTGCAGCGCTTCTTCGGCGAAGCGCGCGCGGTCAATCAGATCAGCCACGACAACATCGTCGAGATCACCGACTTCATCGAGAACGACGTCGACGCCGACGGTAAGCCCGCCGAGAAGTACTACATCATGGAGCTTCTGAAGGGCCGCTCGCTGGGCGACGTTCAGAAGACCGAGGGCATCCTTCCGCTATCGCGGTCAATCCCGATCATGCTGCAGGTGTGCAGCGCGCTACAGGCCGTGCACGAGGCGGGCATCGTGCACCGTGACTTGAAGCCCGACAACATCTTCCTCATCGACAAGGCCGGTAAAACGGACTTCGTGAAGCTCCTCGACTTCGGCGTCGCCAAGTTCACGGACCTCTCGGCGAGCCAGCAGATGGGCCGCACCGGCGTCGGCGCGCTCGTCGGGACGCCCGAGTACATGTCGCCCGAGCAGATGAGCGGCAAGACCGTCGACAGCCGCTCCGACATCTACGCCTTGGGCATCATCCTCTACGAGGTGGTCACCGGCCGCCAGCCGTTCACCGCCAAGTCGCTGGGCGAGATGGCCATCAAGCATCTCACGGTGACGCCGCCCAAGCCCTCGAAGCTCAAGGACCTGCCGCACTTGCCGACGCGTGAGCTCGAGCAGCTCATCATGCAGTGCTTGCAGAAGGATCCGCTCAAGCGGCCACAGCAAGTCAGCGAGATCATCGAGCGCCTGACCCCGATGGCGCAGGATCTCGCGATCGCCGCCCCGGGCGCGGGCTCTCCGGTGGGCGGCGCGCGCACCACCCGCTACGCTATCGCGGCTGGCCTCGCGCTGGTCGCGGCCGCCGTCATTGGCGTCATGAGCCTGCGGGCGGGGAGCCACCAAGAGGAGATGCTCGAGCTGCAGCCGGCCGCGCCGGGCGAGCCCTTGGCCGCCGCCGCGCCGCCACAGCCCGCGGTTGGCGAAGCGTTGCCGCCGCTCGAGAAGGTCGAGGAGCCTCCCAAGCCCGCCGTGGATCCGCTGGCGCTCGAGGCCTTGCCACCGCGCCCCGTGGCCAAGGTGCAGATCCACCTCGATTCGTCGCCCGCGGGGGCCGAGGTCTACCGTGACGGTGTCGAGGCACCCCTGGGGGTGACGCCGTTCATCCTGAGTGCCGAGAAGTCAGAGGTCGCCCAGGTTCTCGAGTTCCGCCGCAGCGGTTATAGAGCTAGCCGCGAAACTGTTTCGTTCGATACCGACCGTCACGTCAGCACGACGCTAGCCAAGCTCGAGCCTTCGCGCCCGCGCCGCCGCGGCGAAGATCCCAAGACGGACCATGATGCGTCGACGCGTGGCACGATCGATCCTTTCGCTGAGTGAGTTGAGCCGTGGTTTTTTGACGGCGCGTCAAACGGGTGGGAGAGTTTTCGGGATGCTTCGTCGGTTCCTCGCGGCCCTTTTGCTGACCGCGTTCATCTCCGCCACGGCAAACGCCGCCCCCAGGGCCGCCAAATCGGCCGCCAAGGCGCCGCCCGCTCCTGCCGCGCCGGTCGAGGACGAGGCCACCAAGAAGGCCAAGGCCTTCTTCAAGGCGGGTGAGACCGACTTCGCGCTCGGCCGCTTCCAGGAAGCCTTGGACAACTACTCGATGGCCTACGAGACGAAGCCGCTCCCGGCCTTCTTGTTCAACGTCGGCCAGTGCCATTTCGAGCTCGCGAACTACGAGCGCGCCATCTTCTTCTACGAGCAGTTCTTGCGCGGCGACGTCGACGCCAAGAAGAAGGCGTTGGCCAACAAACGCCTCCAAGAAGCCAAGGTCGCCTATGCCGCGGCCGAGGAAAAGCGGCAGCGTGAAGAAGCCGAGGAGCGCGAGCGTCAAGACCTGGCTATGCGTGCGCAAGAGCAGGCCCACATGGCTGCCGTGAAGCAAGCAGAGCTCGACGCCGAGCGCCTGCGCATGACGCAGGAGACCTCGGCGCCGGTTTACAAGAAATGGTGGTTCTGGGCTGCCGCGGCCGGCGTCGTCGCGATCGCCGCGACGTCTGTTATCCTGGTGACGCGGGGTGGCAATGACACGCCACCTGACGGCGATCTTCAAACGATCGACGTGCGTTGAGGCACATGAGACGAGCGTTCACGAAAGCCTTCCTCGCAGCCGCGCTGGCGTTGACCGTCATGACGGCCGCGTGTGGCAGCGGCGACGGCATGCCCGCTTACGCCAACGTCACCGTCAGCTTCGACGAGACCATCGTCGTCGACCAGCTGCGCTTCGAGGTCCTGCGCGACAACAACCTCATCGCCGACCCGGCGGTGCGTCCGGAGCACGCGGCGGGTCCGCTCGCGACCGCTATCACGGTCACCATCATCGTCCCCGAGTCGGTCGAAGGCCGTGACATCTCGGTGCGCGCGGTAGGCCTCTTCGAAGGCAACGTCGTGACGTCCGGCCGCGTGGACAACATCCGTCCGCTGCCTGGGCGCGGCGTCGACGTGAACATCGTTCTCGGCCACGTGCTGCAGACCTTCACGGTCGACCCGGCGTCGGTCACCCTGCCGCTCGGCGCCACCCAGCAGTTCCTCGCCCACGCGACGTTCAGCGACGAGAACAACGGCGACGTCAGCGAGCAGGCCGAGTGGGTGTCTTCGAACACCGAGATCGTCACCATCTCGATGGAGGCGGGCTCGCGCGGTCTCGCGAAGGCCGTTGGCCAGGGCGAAGCCGTCATCAGCGTCACGCTTCAGGGGCGCACCCTGCAGATCCCCGTCACCGTCACGGCGCGACGCCTGGTGAACCTTACGATCGCGCCTAGCTTCGTCAACTTGGCGCTCGGCAACACGGCCGTGCTGCAGGCGACCGCGCAGTATTCGGACGGTGACACGGTCGACATCTCCGCGGATCCGAACACCCAGTGGCAGAGCAACAACCCCAACGTCGCGGCCGTCGACGCGACCGGCAACGTGACGACGGTCAATCAGGGAAATGCCCAGATTACTGTTCGCTTTGGCGGACAACAAGCGGTGGCCACCGTCGGCGTCACGATCCCGGTCCTCACCGAGGTCGTCATCGAGCCGCCGGATGCGCGCATCGCGCGCGGCTTCACGCGCCAGTTCTTCGCTTACGGCAAGTACAGCGACGGCCGCCGCGTCAACATCACGAGCTCCGTCAGCTTCAGCATCGAGCCGAGTGACCGGGCGACCATCTCCACGTTGGGCCTCGTGACTGGCAACGCGGTGGGCGAGGTCGTCATCACGGCGCAATCCGCCGAAGGCCCCGTGGCGTCCGTGACCGCGACGATCACCGACGCGACGCTGCAGCGCTTCTCGATCTCGCCGACCACGCCCACGGTTCCTCAAGGTCAGCCGGTGACGTTCATCGCGACGGGCGTCTATTCCGACGGCACCGACAGCGACATCACCAACCTCGTGACGTGGTCATCGTCGAACACGGGCGTCGCGACGGTTCCGCCGGGGAGCTCGACGTTCAGCACGCTCAGCACCGGCAACACGACGGTGACCTCCACGCCGCCTGTCGGCTCGGTGCCTGCGCCGGTCACCACGGTGTTGACGGTCAGCGCCGCGGTCCTCGACCGCATCAACGTCGCGCCCAGCAGCTCGAGCATCGCCAAGGGACAGACCGCGACCTTCACGGCGACCGGCATCTTGACGGACGACACGACGACCGATCTGACGAGCGTCGCCATCTGGCAAAGCACGAACACGGCGGCCGCGACCGTGTCCGGCAACGTCGCGACCGCGGTCAATGTCGGCACCACGACGATCCGCGCGACCTTCGGCGGCAAGACCGGCCAGGCAACGTTGAACGTCACCGCCGCGCAATTGCAGTCGATTGCGATCACCCCCACGCCCGTCAGCATCATCGTCGGCACCAACCGCTCGATGGTCGCGACCGGCACGTACACCGACGGCACGCGGCCGATCACCACGCAGGTGACGTGGGCCATCACCAATCAACAGCCGGCCGTCGCGGGCGAGACGGTGGCGACGATCGGTATCGCGGACGGCATCGTGGTGGGCTCTCACGCCGGCACCGCGCAGATCACCGCGACGCTCTCCGGCGTCACCGGCACCGCGGCGCTCACGGTCGTCAACACGCAGCTGACCGCGATCGAGATCCTCCCCGCGACGCCGTCGGTCATCGTTGGCACGACGGTCGCGCTCACCGCGCGCGGCACCTTCGACAACGGCACGCAGCAAGACATCACGACGACCTGCCAGTGGGACACTCTCGACCCGACGAAGGCGACGGTGAACAACGCCGGCGCGAGCAAGGGCATCGTCACCGGCGTCGCCTCACCCAGCGCGCGCATCACCGCATCGCGTAACAGCATCACGGCGCAGCGCACGGTCACCGTCAGCGACGCCGTGGTGACGTCGGTCACCATCGATCAGGCGCCAGGCCCGCGCACGCTGTCGGCCGGCGCGACCGTGAACCTGACCGCTACAGCGCACTACAACAACGGCACGGACGCGCCGGTGACCACCACGGGCGTTTGGACGAGCAGCAACCCCGCGGCGGCGACCATCGACACCGGCACCTCGTTCGGCGGCCGCCTCACCACGGCGACGGGCATCACCGGCACGTTGACGACCAACGTGACGGTGTCGTTCGGCGGTCAAACGAGCCTCGTGTACGTGGTCAACGTGACACCGGCGGCGCTCAACACCATCACGGTCGCGCCGAATCCCTTCAGCGCTCCAGCTGGTGAATCGGGCAACCTCACGGCCACCGGCCAGTACGCGGACGGCAGCAGCCGCAACATCACCAACGACGTCACCTGGTCGATCCCCGGCAGCGCCTCTGGCATCGCCACGATCTCCAACGCGGCCGGCGAGAAGGGCAAGGTGACGACCGTCGCCCAAGGCACCACGGTCGCGACCGCGACGCTCGGGAGCGTCTCCGGTACGGCGGACATCACCGTGAACCCCGCGACCGCGACGTCGATCGCGGTCACGTGCAGCGCATACACCACGCCGCTGGGCGTCGCGCTGCAATGCAACGCCCTGGCGACGCTCACGAACGGCACGCAAGCAGACGTGACGAACGGTAACGTCACCTGGTCGATTGCCGTCGGCAGCGCCGCGACCGGGACCGTCGTCGCGGGCTCCGTCACCGGCAGCAGCCAAGGCACCTTGAAGGTGCAGTGCCGCGGCAATGTCTCGGGCGTCATTGGCGTCAGCCCCGACATCAGCATCACGGCGCCCGTCGTGCGCAGCATCGCGGTGACCCCGGCGACGGCTTCCGTGACTGTGGGTGCCTCACAGACGTTCAGCGCGGACGCGACGTACACCGACAACACGGTCAGCACGGGCGTCGCCGCCAGCTGGAGCTCGAGCGACACCAATGTCGCCACCTGCAACAGCGCGGGCGAGTGCGCCACGTCAGGGACCGGCACGACGACGATCACTGCGACATTTGGCAGCAAGAGCGGCACCGCCGAGCTGACCAGCACTCCGTAATCAGGCCTGTTTTCGCCGGTTTGTTCCAATGTCGAACGCCATTTTGAGGCTTGATCACGAGCCCCGTGCGTGACGATAGTGGACGTTAGATGAACGTAGTCCTGACGCCGGGCGAGTATGAGACGCTGTCGAACTACGTGGCCGACGCTCGCCTGTTGCCGCTGGAGGACTTCGCGCAGCGGCATGGAGATGCGTTCCTGGTGCACGAAGCGCCGATGCAAAACTTCAAGCCAGTGCCGCGCACCAAGGCGACGGTCGCCATCGATCCCCCGCAAGAAGCAACCGCGCCGGGAACCCCCGCCATGCGCCTCAACTTCGCGGTCTTCCCCGTCCGCCGAACCGGACGCTCCCCCTTCCCAAACTTCATCTCCATCGGCCGCGCGAAGAGCAACGACGTCATCATCGAAGACGAATCGGTCTCGAAGTTCCACGCGTTCTTTCGCCGCAGCGAGAAGGAGGAGTTCGTCCTACAAGACGGCGGCTCGAAGAACGGCACCGCGGTGGATGGCGAAGAGGTTCCCGAGAAGAACAAGGGCGGGCCGGTCATCGTCGAGTCAGGGATGCGGCTCCGCTTCGGCAGCGTCGAGATGACTTTCCTCGCGGCGGCGGAGTTTGTCGATTTGGTGAGGCGGAGTACTTAGGCTGGGTGGTGTGGTTGGCGGTCGGTTATCGGTCGTCGGCAATCGGCAATCGGCAATCGGCAATCGGTCATCGGCAATCGGTCATCGGCAATCGGTCGTCGGCTGTCGGCCATCGGCAGTCAGCCCCCGCTCCCCAGTGATCATCGCTCCCAGATCATGTATTGGCGATCAGCCGTCCTATCGCCACACTCCGCTTTGTCCCTCTGGGGGAGAATACACCGATGTCTCTCGTCGAAGCCGCCCGCGTCTGGCTTGCCCGTGATCCCGATTCCAAGACCCGCGCCGAGGTCGAGCAGCTCATCTCCGTGAACGACGAAGCTGGTCTCACCGACCGCTTCGGCACCCGTCTCGCGTTCGGGACCGCCGGTCTGCGTGGCCTCTTCGGCGCCGGCCCCAACCGAATGAATCGCCTGGTCGTGCGCGAGACCACGGCCGGGCTCGCGAGCTACTTGCTCGAGAACGACGACGAGGCGGGGCGGCGCGGTGTCGTTGTCGGCTATGACGGACGCCGCCAGTCGCGCGAGTTCGCCGAGGACACCGCGTCGGTGCTCGCGGGCTACGGCATCGTCGTCCACCTCTTCGACCGCGAAGCGCCCACGCCGCTCACCGCGTACGCCGTCATCAAGCTTGGCGCCGCCGCGGGGGTCATGGTCACCGCCAGCCACAACCCGCCCGACTACAACGGCTACAAGGTCTACTGGTCGAACGGCGCCCAGATCATCTCCCCCATCGACGAGGGCATCGCGCTCGCCATCGACAAAGCCGCTAAAGCGGATATCCTCTGGCGCGATCTCGCGCACGCGAAGAGCGACGGCCTGGTGCGCATGCTCGGTGACGAAACCGAAGAGGCGTACTTGAAGGCAGTGCGCGAGCTGTCGGTGCACCGGAGCCCCGCCAAGCGCGACGCGATCGTCATCGCGTACACGCCGATGCACGGTGTCGGCGCCAACGTCGCCGAGAAGGCGCTCGCGCGCGCTGGCTTCACCAAGGTCCACACCGTGAAGGAGCAGCGCGAGCCGGACGGCAACTTCCCGACCGTGAAGTTTCCGAACCCGGAAGAGCCGGGCGCGATGGACCTGGCGTTCGCGCTCGCCTCGAAGGTGAAGGCCGACCTCGTCCTCGCGAACGATCCGGATGCCGATCGCCTGGCCGTCGGTCTGCCCGATGGCAACGGCGGCTACCGCATGCTCACCGGCGACCAGGTCGGCGTGCTGCTCGGTGACGATCTCATCGCCGCGCAACCGAAGAACGCCGTGGTCGGTACCTCGATCGTCTCCTCCCGCATGCTCGGCCTCATCGCCCGCGCGCGTGGAGCCGACTATTTCGAAACGCTGACCGGCTTCAAATGGATCGCCAACGCCGCCATCGAGCGCCACGCCCGCGGCCAGCACTTCGTGTTCGGCTACGAGGAGGCGCTGGGCTACACGGTCGGCGAGCTGGTCCGCGATAAGGACGGCATCTCGGCCGTGGCCGCTTTCGCGGAGCTCGTCGCCAGCTGCGCCGCGAAAGGCGAGACCATCTGGCAACGCCTGGAGAAGCTCTACCGCGAGCACGGCCTTTTCCTCACCGTGCAGAAGAGCTTGGCACTGAAGCCAGGCGTCTCCGTAGGCGCCATGCTCCGCGAGAACCCCCCCACGCACATCGGCCCCCACGCCATCGTGCGCACCAGCGACCTCTCCACCGCGACCGTCACCAGCAAGAGCGGCATCAAGGAGCCGATCGACCTGCCGAAGAGCGACGTGCTCATCTACCTGCTCGAGGACGACTCACGCATCATCGTCCGCCCCTCGGGCACCGAACCCAAGCTCAAGTGCTACTACGAGGTTCGCACCACCGTAGCACCCACCGAGACGATGACGCAGGCAGAAGCCACCGCGCGCAAGGCACTCGACGCCCTCATCCAAGCTCACAGCGCGACCATGCCCGTTTAGCGCGAATGCCGATTGCTTGAGCCGTTCGTTGCGTATCGATGCCGCGCGAAATCGTTCACTTGCGCGAACAGCCGGTGTCGAAGAGGGCCTTGGGCGCATTGGCACTCTTCGCGCCTCGCCTCGTCGTCGTCCCCGTCGTCTCGTCTCGTCGTGCCCCAACCGTTCCCTCGCCGTGCTCCTCGAAGCGCCACGCGATGTTCTGCTCCACCTGTTGCGACAGACGAAACCCCCAAAGGTTTCGTCGTCTGTCGCACTCCTCCACCCCGCCCGTCTGTCTGCTATAAACGACACCGCATCGATGCGGCGCCCCCCCTTTAGCCAGGCGCCCGTGCTGCACTGAACAAATTGTCAGTGCTCCGTGTTAGTGTCGACCCAACAATGAGGGGAGGCGTGCGCATGACAACTCAGGCGCAGATGGAATCGTGTGTGTCCGATATTCTTTGTGCTTCACGGGTCGCGACAGACGACGCCCCCAGTTGAGCACGAAGAAGGCAGTTGAGCAGGAAGAAGCCCGCAGAAGTCGTGGCTGCGACGCTGCCCCGTGACGGCTTGCGTGCGCGTGTCGCGCGCGTGCGAAGCTCGGCCGGCGGTCTGTGGAGCGGCCTACACGATGGCAGGCGGTGGTCTGTGCAGCGGTTTGCACGGTGGTGATGCTGCGGTCTGTGCCGCAGTTTGCGCGGCGGTCTGTGCGGCGTTTTGCGTGGTGGCGATGCGGTGGTCTGTGAGCGATTTGCGCGGCGGTCGGGGCAGCGTTTGTGGTGTGGCAGTCTGTGCGGCGGTTTGCGTGGTGGTGATGCGGCAGTCTGTGCGGCGGTTTGCGTGGTGGTGATGCGGCAGTCTGTGCGGCGGTTTGCGTGGTGGTGATGCGGCAGTC
>JBDHVB010000141.1:0-15178 GCA_039809465.1 Myxococcota bacterium | reverse complement strand
CGCAATGGCGTCGCTAAAGCGGACAGGAAAGCCGTCACCGAGCGTTTGTTCGCGGCGCTGTCCAATTGGAAGACCGCGAGTGACAGCGAGGTGGCGTGGGCCAAGGGAATGCTCGCCAAGGCGTTCGATCTGCCGGCGTCCTTCACGTTGAATTTCTTGAAGGGGTACGACAGCGTCGTCGATAGCAAGCAAACGATTCACGGCACCGTACACGAGAAGTTTGGCGCCGATGGGCCGAGAGACGAGACGGTGGGCGGCATCGTCAAGGAGCGCGCTTACGGCTTCGCCATTCTGCTCGCTAGCGGTATTCGCGCCGCGGCGCCGCTTGGCTGGTCTCTCAAGGCCATTTGAGCTTGGGCCCTCAAGGCACCCAGAACGCGAACGCGGTACCCGCGCCAGCGACCGCGCCGGAGCCCAGGCTGAGGTTGTTGCTGATGTCGGTGGCGACGGCGACCGGGCTGACTACCGTGAGGTAGAGGCCTGGGCGGGCGAAGACCTCGCGGGGGATGGTGAAGGCGGTCTGCGGGTTGTCGTTGAAGATGAGGTTCACGTACTCGCCGATGCTGCGCGGACCGTTTTCGAAGACCGGGTTGGGCTCGGCCGGTAGGCGCCAGCTCGAGGGCTCCAAGGCGTCGTCACCGCCGCTGCCGACATACTCGATGCGAAAGACGGTGATGAAGGCGGGCTCGGAGACGCTGGCGTTGCTCCAGTCGATCTTGAGCGGGGTGGTGCGGACGTGGCGGCGCAGCTGCGCGCCGTTGACGTTCGTGATGGCGGACAGCGCGGGCTCGAAGGTCACGTCGCTTGCTCGCAAGAGCGGCGGGGCGACCACGCGCACGGTGTACTGATCGCCGCTGGTCTCGACGTCGAAGGTGTAGAGGGCGTTCTGCTCGTAGGCGAGGCGCGCGTCGCCGCAGTTGTCGGCGCTGACGCTCGTGGCGGTGTAGGTGCCGAGGACGCCGCGCTGGGCGCAGAGGCCGACCGTCACTCCCGACCACGAGACGGTGATATTGGCGTTGCCGATTGGCGTGATAGTGGTGGAGGTGAGCGACTCGCGCTCCCCCAGAGCGAAGGCGATGCCAGTGGCGCCGTTCTGGTCGAGAGCGCTCAACGGTAGGGCCGCGGCGAGCTCGGCGCTCATGCCGTTGGCCTCGGCCAAGCTCGGCGTGCGCGTGAGCACGGCGACGGCTTGGGTCTTCGAGCTCAGCTGATCACAGCCGAGCACGGCGACGAGCACGATAGGTATGAGCTGCTTCGACACGGACGCCTCCAAGAACCACCCCATGGTAACGCCGCTCAAGTCTGCGGGGGAGGGGTCGTCGGCGTACCTTCGGAAGAGACGCTCTCACGTGGCACCGATTGGACCGGCCGGCCGCTCTTCACCTCCGACACGGCGTCGTTCACCAGCCAGACTTCCTTCGAGGTGTACCAGGCGACGCGCGCCTCGCCGTTGGGGCTCTGCTCGATGAACCACATCTCGGGCGGACCCATCGCGGCCGTCAGCTCCTCGCGCGACATGCCCTCGACGACGTTCTTGTGCTCGATGGCGACCTTCACGGTCGGACGGCGGCTCGCGAGCCAGCGCTGCACGTCACCCTCGGGAGCGAACTGCGCGGCGATGGCGTCTTCCACCTGCTGCTCGGTCTCGAGCTCCAAGGGGAGCATCGCGACGAAGGCGCGGCGGTTCTCGAGGCTCGCGCGCGTCTCGTCGGGGGCGGGCTTCAGATACACCCAGGGGTTGTAGCGTGGCGTCGTGAGCATGCGGTGCGAGAGCGCGGTGCGGTCGGGGAACTCGATGCGCTCGATGACGAAGCGGCTGCCCGCGGGGATGATGCCGCGCTGGCCCTTGGGGTGGATGGGCGTGCCGTTCATGTCGACGATGTGCGAGGTGTCGGCGAAGAGATAGGGGGACAAGAGCCAGAGCTCGTTCTCGTCGTAGAGCTCACCGTAGTACTGCGATTGGCGCAGCTCGATGACGGTCCCGGCGTGGCGTTGTGAGATCTGCGCCCGCACCTCTGGAGCGATGCGGGTCTGCGACGCGCAGCGCCAGAGAGCCACGAACGAGAGGGCGACGATCGAAGCGCCGAAAGCGGCGCGCAGCGTGGGTCGCATGGGTGAAAGCTACCACGGCACATCGGGCCCTAAAAAAAAGATGTAGGATGGGATAGGAAAGCCACGTGCTGAAATTCGCCAAGTACCAGGGGACCGGGAACGACTTCCTCGTCGTCGACAAGCGTGCTGGGGGTGTGCCTCTGGCGGCTGATGTGGTCGTGCGCCTCTGTGACCGCCATCGCGGCGTCGGTGGCGACGGGGTGCTCACCCTCTGGCGCGAGGCTGGCCACGATTTCCGCATGCAGGTGCAGAACGCCGACGGCTCCGAGTCCGAGATGTGCGGCAACGGGCTGCGCTGCGTCGCGCGGTTCGTGCACGACCGCGCCGCCGAAGCGGGCAACCGCCTCACCGTCAAGGCGGGCGAAGGCACCTACGCCATCGAGCGTGTCGGCAACGGCGTCTATCGCGTCGACATGGGCCGCCCCCAGCTCGATAGCCCACACCTCCCAGCGGAGGCGCGCGGCCGGGCGCCGTTCACCCTGAGCACGGGGGAGGCGCGCTTCGATGCCATCGCCTTGTCGTTCGGGAACCCACACGTCGTCATCTTCACCGCCGAGGATCCCATGGAGCTCGCGCGCCGCTACGGTCCAGAGCTCGAGCGGCACCCGTCGTTCCCGGCGCGGGTGAACGTGTCGTTCGCGCGGTCGGTCGCGCCTGGCCGCTTCGCCACCGTCGTCTTCGAGCGTGGCGCGGGGATCACGCAGGCGTGTGGCAGCGGCTCGTGCGCGGTGGGCATCGCCGCCGTGTGGAGCGGCCGCACGCAGCGTGACCAGCCCGTCGAGGTCGTGCTCCCTGGAGGGGCGCTCACCATCATGGTCGATGCGGGCGACCAGGTCACGTTGCAAGGTCCAGCGGAGTTCGTTTTCGCCGGCGAGGTCGATGAGACGCGGCTGCGTTGAGGTCGTTCTCCTTTTACTTGCGATCGCCTGTGCGCAAGAGCGGACAGACGGTGCCCGGCCGCGTTTCGAAGACTGCATGATCGGTGGACCAACCGGGGGCGCGCGCGTGCAGGCGCGCTGCACGGCCATCGGCGGCCTGCGCGTCGCGTTGTTGCCCGCGGAAGGTGGGCGCCGCGCCGCGGACGCGTTGTTCTTCATTCCCGGTGGGCCGGGGCAGAGCGGTTTCGCGGCGTTCGCGCAGGTGGCGGGGGCGTTCGCGCTGGTGCGCCGGCACCGTGACATCGTGGTCATCGAGCCGCGCGGCATTGGTGCGTCCGAGCCGCTGGCCTGCGCGACGGAGCTGCCCGACGACCTGCGCTCCGCCGATGCGCTATCGCGGCTTGCGGCCTGCGCGGCGGAGCTTGGAGACAAGCCGCGCTTCATCAACACCGCTGGCGCGGTGCGCGACCTCGAGATGGTGCGCGACGCGATGGGGTACGCGCAGATCGACGTCTACGGCGCCTCATACGGCACGCGCGTCGCCTTGCAGGTGGCGAAGGCGCGGCCCGACGTGGTGCGGGCGCTGGTGCTCGACGGCGTGATCGCCCCGGAGACGAGCCTGGGCGCCGAGCAAGCCGTCGCGACCGAAGAGGCGCTCGCCGGCCGCTTGGAGTCGACGGACGGCATTCGCGCGCTCGCCACCAAGCTCGCGCGCGACCCCGTCACGTTGACGCTCCGCCATCCGGTGACTGGCGCGCTCACGCCCGTCGTCGTCGATGACCGGCTGCTCGAGGATACGCTGCGCATGATGCTCTACCAGAGCGAGCTTGCGGCGCTCCTGCCGCAGCTCGTCGCGCGCGCCGCGCAGGGTGACCTGGTGCCGCTCGCGACCCAGGGGCTGTTCGCGCGCGCGAGCCTCACGGACGCGGTCAATCCGCTGGTCTACCTCTCGGTGGTGTGCGCGGAGGACGTCCCGTTCCTCACGCCACGCGCTCCCGGGCTGTTTCCATCACGCGTGAGCGAGCTGACCGAGGCGTGCAAGATCTGGCGGGTGCCGCGCGTCGACGCCGAGCAGAAGAAGCCCGTCGCCACCGCGGTGCCGATGCTGTTGGTGTCCGGTTCAGCGGACCCGGTCACGCCACCGCGCGAGGCGGAGAAGGTCGCGGCGCACGCCAAGAACGCGCGCAGCCTCGTGCTCGAAGGCCAAGGTCACATCGGTGTCGTCCGTGGCTGCGTCCCGCGCTTGGTCGCCGATTTCCTCGACGCGCCCATGGACGATCTCGACACGACCTGCGCCGCGCGCACGTTCGTGCTGCCGTTCTTCACGGGGCCGAACGCTCCATGATCACGGTCACCGGCCTCACCAAGTCCTTCGGCGCGACGCGCGCCGTCGCCGACATCGACTTCACCGCGCGTGACGGCGAGGTCACTGGCTTGCTCGGGCCGAACGGTGCCGGCAAGACCACGACGCTCCGCATCCTCTCGACCATCCTGCGCGCCGATGGGGGCAGCGCCAAGGTGGACGATCTCGACTGCGCGCGTGAGGCGACCGCCGTGCGCCGCCGGCTCGGAGTGGTGAGCGCCGGCGCCGGTCTGTACCCGCGTCTCACCGCGCGCGAGCACGTCTTCTATTACGGACGCCTGCACGGGCTCGCGGAGAGGGCCTTGGAGCAGCGCTGCGCCAAGCTCGCCGACGAGCTGCAGATGCACGACATCATCGACCGCCGGGTCGCCGGCTTCTCGCAAGGTGAGAAGCTCAAGGTGAACATCGCGCGCGCCCTGGTGCACGACCCCAGGAACGTCCTCCTCGACGAGCCCACCAATGGCCTCGACGTCATCGCCACGCGCGCCATGCGCGGCATCATCAAGGGCTTCCGTGATCAAGGACGCTGCATCGTCGTCTCGACGCATGTCATGCAAGAGGTCGCCGCGCTGTGCGACCGCATCGTCATCGTCGCCAAGGGCCGTGTCGCCGCCGACGGCACGCGCGACGAGCTGCTTTCGCGGACAGGCTCCGCGACCATCGAAGACGCTTTCGTGAGCTTGGTGGGGGAGGGCACGTGAAGGCGCTCCTCGTCGTCCTCGTGAAGGAGCTCCGCGACAACCTGCGCGACCGGCGCACGCTCTTCGTCGCCATGCTCCTGCCGCTGTTCACGCCGATGACCGTGGGCCTGGTGCTGGTGTGGAACCTCCACGAGCAGATCGAGCGCTATGACAGCCCGCTCACCGTGCCCGTCGAAGGCAAGTCGCGGCTTATCGAGAACGCGCTGATCCAAGCGGGCTGCGTGCTCGTGCCGCTCGAAGAAGGTCAGACGAGCTACGACGTCGCGGTCCGCATCGACCCCGAGATCGAAGCCAAGCTGCGGGAGGCCAAGCCTGCCGAGGTCGAGATCATCTTCGATTCGGGCAAGCAAGACTCGTCGCGGGCGGCGAGCCGTGTCCGCGCGGCGCTCGATGGGCTCGCGCGTACGTTGGGCACGGTGCGCCTCATCGAGCGCGGCGTGAGCCCGCAGATCTTGGCGCCGTTCGCCATCGCGGAGCATGACCTCGCGACGCCCGAGTCGCGCATGGCGTTCCTCTTCGCGGGCGTGCCGTTCACGCTGATCATGCTCGCCTTCATGGGCGGTCTGTACGTCGCCATCGACACCACCGCTGGCGAGCGCGAGCGCAACTCGTTCGAGGCGTTGATGACGAGCCCGGTGCCACGCGCCGCCGTCGCCTTCGGGAAGCTCTTCGCGGTCACGTTGTTCGCGTGGCTCGCCCTGGTGGTGAGCGCCGTGGGGCTGGTGGCGTTGCCGCACGTCTTGCCCGAGCGCGCGCTCGACGTGCCGCTCAAGCTCGATCCGCTGACCGTGCTCGCCTCCGTGGTGCTCCTGGTGCCGCTCACCTGCTTGGCCTCGGCGCTACAGACGCTCGTCGCGGCGAGCGCCAAGGGCTTCAAGGACGCGCAAGCGACCCTCACCTACGTGGTGCTCGTCCCCATGGTGCCCGCGATGATGCAGATCATGGTGCAGCCCGCGCCCCGTGCCCAGCTCATGTGGATCCCCGCCTTCGCGGAGCAGATCATCATCGACCAGTGGCTGCGCAACCAGAGCGTGGCGCCTGGGCTGGTCGCGCTTACCCTGTGCAGCACCACGGTAAGCGCGCTGGTGCTCGCTTGGCTCGTAGCCCGGCGGTACGGCGACGAGCGCACGTTTCTCCCTTGAGTTTGGCTTGAAGTCCACCTGGACTCGTAGAACTCTAGGGATCGCGTGACCCCCTACCGCATCCTGTTGGTCGACGACGATACGTTCTTCCTACAGGTCTACGGCGACTTTCTCCGCGCGCGCGGTTTCGAAGTCGACGCCGTGGCCTCTGGCAAGGAGGCGCTCGCGCATTTCAGCAAGGGGAAGTATCGGCTCGTCGTCGCGGACTTGATCATGCCGGAGATGGGGGGCCTCGAGCTCATCGAGCGCATCCGCGGCATCGACGCCCTGCAAGACGTGGTGGTGGTCACCGGTGACGACGACGTGCGCACCGCGGTCCGGGCCATGCGCCTGGGCGTCTACGACTACCTGGTGAAGCCGGTCGAGCCCGAAGAGCTGGTGCACGTCATCGACCGCCTGCACGAGCGGTCGACGCTCTACGACGAGCACGCGCGGCTCTTGAGCGAGAACATCGAGTACGCCGAGATCCAGCGCATCTTCTTGCGGGCCTTGCGCATCATGCAGAGCTTGGAGCTCGAGACGGTGTGCGAGCGTTTGCTCGAGACCTTGGGCGAAGTGTCGGGCGCGCAGGGCGCGGCGCTGTGGCTCGCGCGCGATGACAGCAACGAGCTGTCGATGCACGGCTACCGCGGCCTCGTCGAGCCGGGCAACCTGGCGATGACCTGGGATCCGGAGACCACGCCGGTGGCGCGTGAGCTGCTCGCGGGCTTGCCGGTGCCGACCATGCGTGATCTCACCACCATGACGGTGACGCACGTGCCGGCGCCGGCGCTCCTGGTGCCGCTCGCCAAGGAAGGGCGCCTCATCGGCTTGGTGCAGCTCGTCGACAAGCTCGGCGGTGGCTTCGACAGCCGCGACATCGGCCACGGGAAGATCCTGGCCGACGCCGCCGCGACCGCGATAGCGCACGCCCGCCGTTTTCGTCATCTCGAGCGCGTCGGGCTGCGCGACCCGTCGACGTCCGCGTACAACATGACGTACTTCGTCGACTACCTGGGCCGCGAGCTGCACAAGGCGCGGCGGTATCAGCGCAGCTTCTCGCTGGTGCAGGTGTCGGTCGACAACCTCGAGCAGCTCAAGGCGTCTCTCAAGCTCGACACCGTGCGCGAGGCGCAGCGGCGGCTCATCCAAGCGATCGCCCAGACGCTCTCCGACATCGACGTGCTGGCGCGGGTCGACGACGACGCCATGTTTCTGCTGCTCCCCGAAGCCGATTTTTTGCGGGGGCTCGTGTTCGTGCGCCAGGTGCGCGACGCCATCACCAAGAATCCGTTTTTGGCCGAGATCGACCGCCAGCACCCCATTCGCGTGAGCTTTGGCCCCGCGGCGTTCCCGCGTGACGGTGACGACGTCGATCAGATCTTCGCGGCCACCGCGCGCCGCCTGGAAGAGTCGCGCCGCAGCTCCTTCAGGAAGCTGCACCTCGAGGACCTCGACTTCTGGAGCGCCGTCGACGTGCTCGTCGGGCCCGACGGTCCCTACAGCGGCGCGGGCCTACGCAGCACGCGCCTCATGGCCATGACCGAGGACGAGCGCGGCATGTCACGTCACGCCTTGTTTCCGGAGGGCGCGGTCGAGGATCTGCGGCGCAGCATCTTCAGTGAAGCACAGCGGCAGGGCAGACAGCATGGTTGGCTCTACGTGGGCGGCAATTTCACCGGCGCGCCCGCGGATCGCAAAGCGCTGCAACAGCTCGGCCGCGCGGGCGGCACCGCTTTGAAGACGTATGTGCTCGGACACAAGCGCATGGGCGACCTCGAGGAGAGCACCCAGCTCACGCACGTGCAGGCGCCCGGCGACATCTTCGACCGTCACGAGATTGCCTTGTTGCTGCTCGAGCACGCGGCTTACGGGCTCATCGCGCGGCGCCGCGCCGACGGCCGGCTCTATGGCTTCCACACCGCGGACTGGACGCTCGTCGAGGCGCTCATCGACAAGCTCCAGGACGCCTACCACCTGCAGAAAGGGTAAGGGCCGATGTCCGCTGCCAAGAAGCGCACCATCCTCATCGCCGACCCCGACGTCGAGGTGGCGCGCTCGCTCAAGACGGCGCTGCAGGACCAGTACGAGATCTTGGTGGCGCGCGACGGCTCGAAGGCGCTCGAGACCTCGGTGCTCCGCTATCCCGACCTCATTCTCTTTTACCGCAACTGTCCGCTCATCGGGGCCACGCAGTTCTTGCGCATCTTGCGCACCAACCCGCGCACCGAGGACATCCCGCTCATCGTTCTCTCCGACGAAGCGGTCACCGCCGGCAGCATGCCCGGCTTCCTCGAGGGGATCCTCGTCAAGCCGCTCAACCTCGACGAGGTGAGGGCGCACGTGGCGCAGGTCTTCCGCCGCTCCGATGCTGTCCGCGAAGTCGGACACGAGGCCGGAACCGTCAGCGGCAGCCTCGAGCAGATCTCGATGGCGGACCTTTTGCAAGTCTTCTCGATGAACCGGCGCACCGGTGTCTTGCAGCTGCAGGGGGCGGGGACGTCGGCCGAGATCTTCGTCAACGAAGGCCGCATCGACGAGGCGGTCTGTGGGCTGACCCGCGGCGAGAAGGCGCTCTACCGCATCATCGGGCTGCGCGAGGGGCGCTTCTCGTTCATGCCAGGGCGCCAGTCGCCCGTGCGCTCACTCGACGTGACGACCGACGCGCTCCTCATCGAGGGCATGCGCCAGACCGACGAGCTCGAGCGCATGCGCGCGGAGCTGCCGCCGCCGGCCGCGCGGATCGAGCAGGCGATCTCGCCGGACGAGATCCCGCCCGGTCTGCACCCGGTCAACGCCGAGATCATGAGCCTGCTGGCGAGCACCTCACGCGTGAGCGACATCGTCGACCGCACCAAGGCCACCGACCTCGACGTCTACCTGGCGCTGCGCTCGCTGCTCACGGCCGGCTTCGTGCGCATCGTCGCCTCGGACGCCGCCGTCGATGGCAAGAGCTTGCTCTCGCAAGACGAGTCGTTCGAGCTGCGCTCGCGCCTGCGCCGCATCGGTTTGCCACCCAGCTTCATGGGCGCGCCGAAGCTCGTCTTGGTGATGACCGATCCAGCGGACGTGCGCACCGCGGCGTCCATGATGCTGCGCTGGCGCGAGTTCCAGCCCGCGGTCGGCGGCGAGCTCGCGACCTTCGGCACCCTCGGATTGCTCACGCTCGACCACGGGTTGGTCGTCGACGTCGTGGCGCTGTCGGCCGATCCCGCGCTCGCCCCTCTGGGCTACGCCCTGTCCGCGGGAGCCATCGCCGCCATCGTCATGGGCCCCGCCGACGAGCTCAACGGCGCGCTCCGCCTCGTGGAGGTAGAGCGCCGCGCCTCGGTCGTCTTCCTCTGCCTACCCGGTCAGCCTGCTATCGCGGACGCCCCACGGCGCACCATCCTGCCCATCGCGAGCCTCGCCGAGGCCCAGCTCAGACAAGCGGTGCAGACGGCGCTGCGGCACGGCGCGACCGCCGATCTGCGGGGGATGACGATTTAGCTCACGCCGCGATAGACGCGGCGCTTACGCTACCGACACTAGCGCCTGACCGCACGGTCGCTGAAGAGCTGCGGGTCGCGCTCTGTCCTTTCAGATGCTGTCCCGTGGGGGCGCACGGAGGGACTGTTGTGAGTGGTTCGCTCTTCGCCGCGCGCTGTTGTGGCGGGCTCGTTGCGGCACAAGGTGAGTAAGAATCGATCATAGTTAAGCCCCTCGCTCACGCTCCTGATGAGGTGGCTGGCCTCCGGACCTCCTGGGTGGCCGTTTTGAGCCCATCGATGGAAGAAGTCATCCAGACCTTTGATTCCCGCCTCGAAGTCCTCGGCGCTCCTGTCGTAGTCTCTGGTGGTCTTGTCCATCTCGTAAGCGCGGACGACGTCATTATATTCGTCGCGGGTTACGGTCCGGCCGTCTAGACCCCCGGGGGCTACCACCTCGAGCGCGGTGTTTGCAGTGCGCCAGACCGCCGCTGGTGGAACTAGAGTGTCGTTTGCCATAGTGGATACCCTTTCATTTGTATTGGCTTGTTCGAACGTTTTCTCAGGGGCGTCGCAGACGGGCCCCTTTGCTCGAGGGACGCGCAAACGCTCCGCTTGTCGAGCTGCTCTCGCTCGAGAGTCGGGCGAGCTGGCGTGCCTGTTCGCGAAAATGATCGCTCTCTTGGGGAGCGGCGAGGCGCATCGCCAGTGGTGGCAGCACTTCGGTGGCAAGCATTTGCGCGGCTCGCGCACCGTTCGTTCTCAGCAAGTAGGCTGCGAATTCGACTAGCCCTCGGCACGCATCGTAGAGCTCGGCACCGCGCCCCAAAGGCAAGCTCTCCTCGAGGATCTTCGCGACGTCCTCGGCGGCATAGAAGAGCTGCCCCTCCGGCGTTTTGCGCAAGCGGCGCGCGGCGATGTCGACTAGCTTTTCCATTGGGGGGATGATGCCTTAAGTCAACAGTACACGCCGGATTCCAAGCTGTCAGCCGGTTTTCCCGTGGCGGGCCAGCAAGATAAGCGATGCCGGCCGCGCCGAGAGACACGTCTGCGCCATGATGGCGCATGAAGCAGAGTGTCAGAAGGCCACCCCTCGTGCGGAGGCCGGCAGGTGTGGCCGACCTCCGTTGCGGCGTGTCTAGCAGTCCTTACGGAGCTTCACGCCCGAGCCCTTCGTGGGGCCGGGGAGCGTCGTGCCGCTCTCGCCACGAGGGCCGAGGAAGCGGCCACGGCCGCTGGTGCCTTCGATGGTGTCCGCAATACCGGCGCCCGATGATGGCGCTACGCCGTTGCCAGTGGTGGGAGCGAAAGCGCCCTGCGCCTTCTGGATGATGCGGGACTGGCCAGCGGAAACGGTAAGCAATGCGCTCATTGTGTGTGCTCCTGATCGTACGGCGGCCCATGCGGTACGAAGTGACCAGGAGATGCTCGGCAGCGAGGCTCACGCGGGCGTCGCGTGTGCGCCATCAGGACGCAGCGAAGCGAAGGACTTCAGCGACCTCGGAGGCCGACACCCTTGAGAGTCGGGCGCTTCATGGCGGCACCTGTGTCGGTGCTCTCGGCTGCCAACTTGGCCAGCTTGCGCGCGCCTTCACAGAGGTGCTCGCCACCTTCCGCGAGCTTCATACGCTCCGCGAAAGCGGAGAACAGCTCGGACGCGATGGTGCGCGCAGCCTCGGGGCCACCCGCGCCTTTTAGATAGACCATGAACTCGACGAGCTCGCCGCATGCGCGAAGCAGCTCGTCGCCGTTCCCAAGCGCGGTACTCTCATCGAGGATCGCGCGCACGTCTTCGGGGGCGTAGAACAACGCGCCGCTCGGCTTCTTACGCAGATGGCGAGCGGCGATGTCGACGAGATTGATCACGGGCGCGGCGGCGCGCCAGGAGCGCCCTGGCCACTGCTGGCACGAGCTGCTTCGTACGCGCGAGTCATGAGCGCGCGCGCGTCGGGCGTGAGGTTGACGCCATTCTGCGAGTACTCGCCGAACCAGCTATCGATGTTCTTCATCGCGGTCGCAACGGCAGCGGAGTCGTGGCGCATCGCATCTCGGAATTTTCCGACGACCCCTGCGAACTCCGCATCGGAAACCTGCCGACCTTGCTCACCACCGGGGCGAACTGCATCGATCGCCGCGCTTTGAACGGCTTGAATGGTTTGGTTTGGCTGGAGAGATACTGCGCCCATGGTGAGCTCCTCGTGTGAGTGTTGGCGGCTGTCTACTTACCGACGCGGACAATCGCTTGGCTAGTCTGGAGGAGCGTAACGCAATTGCGGGAGGCGTGCGCTAGGGTTTGCGCCATCATGGCGCACATGGGCCCACAGACAACTGCGCTGTGCGGCACTGGAGGGGTATGTAGGTACTAGCGGATCTTGACCGCGAGCTCGCTGTTGCCGAGCGCGATCACGTCGCCGTCATCCGAGTTGCGCCAGACGGTGCAAGTGGCGCTGCGCTAAGGTGCGACCGCCAACCTGCGCGGCATGACAGTACAGCGCTCAGTCACAGGCGCTCGGACCCTTGCAGCTGCCGGAGCACGTTCCACCGCTGCAGCTGCGATAGCCACTGGCGCACTGACCGGTGGGGTCTGAACAGCAGGTCCCGGTGGGCGTCCCGGTATCCGGGGGGCAATTTGGCCCGCCGGAGCAGCGCTCCGGCTGATTGCCACATTCGTCGTCGCCGCTTCCCGGGCGACATACGTAGCCGGCGGGACGGTAGAGATCTGGTGCGATGCACGCGTTGCTTGCGCCATCGCAGTACTCGGGGATGTCGCAGCCGCCGGCCGCGGCGCGGCAGATGTAAGAGGGGCCGTGCTTGAGGTCTGGTGGACAAACGTTGTCCGTGGGGGCACAGACTTCGGGGGCGTCGCATGGTCCGACAGCCGCTCTGCAGAGCTGCCCGGTTCTCCTGTCGTCCGCACATGTCGGGCTGACGCCGCTGCAGCGGTCGTCGAGGTCGCACTCTCCGCCGGCTGGGCGACACAGTGTGCCGGCGGGAAGGAATGCATCGGGTGGGCAGCGATTGAGTCCGCCGCATAGCTCGGCCACGTCGCATGTCTCTGTCCCATCCGTCACCTGACGACAGATCTTCGTCGGAGGCGCGCGCTCATCCGGCGGACAGTCTTTGGTGACGCCGTCACACGTCTCGACGAGGTCACAGCTCCCCACGCCTACCGGCACGTCGGCGTCCGCGCGCTCGCGACAGACGATGCCGAACAGCTGTAGGACATCGCGGCACGTAGGACTGACGCCATCGCAGGTGTCTTGCCGGTCGCACGCTCCGGTGGGCGGCGCGCCACAGATCGTCCCTTCGGCGACCATCACGTCGCGCGGGCAGCTCGGGCTGGCGCCGCTGCACACCTCGGCGACATCGCAGACGTCGCTCGCGGGCCGGCAAACGACCCCGCTCACCGTGAACGTATCGGCCGGACAGTCGTCGCTCTGGCCGTCACACACCTCGGCGACATCGCACCCGCCCCGTGCTTGTCGGCACACGACGCCCGCTGCCTGACCGGCGCAGGAGCGCACCTCGGCGACCTTCGCGACGCAGCCGCTCGCCGGGTCACACCGCTCCGCATCGCCACAGTTGAAGTCGTCGGCGAGCGTCAAGCAGAGGCCCGCCACGCACGACGCGGTGAGGCACGCGACCGGTCGCGCGCAGTCCGTGGCCTTGCTGCAGGCCTCGGCCGGGCAGCGCTCGGGCGCGGCCGGCGAGCAACGTGCGTCCGCGCACTGTCCGCCATGGCAGACGGTGCCGTCAGCGCACGTCACCCCGAGGCACGCGCGCGTCAAGACGACCGTCACCTGCGCGTCGTCTGACACGGTGATGAGCACGCTTCGCGTCAACACGACGACGTCATCGTGCGTGAGCTCGACCGTGATCATCTGGTCACCCGCGTCGAGCGGTAGGAGCGCGACCTCCCGTGCGGGGACCCAAGCCTCGTCCGACTCGACAGGGACGAGGCGCGTCACTCCACGAGCAGCCAAGCGGATGGAGTCGAACTCGCTACCAGGCGTCAGGTCGGTGAGCACCGAGACATGGACGCTCTCCGAGGCGTCGTCAGCACCAGCGCAGCCGTGACAGCTCGCGATGGTCGCGGCGAAGATCAAAGCGAGCGCTGACAGGACGCGGACGCGCAATTGCTACCTCACTCAAGGCGCTCGAAGCATACCATGGAATGCTGCGTCATAGCGGAGCATTCGCCCAAATGACGTCAATCCGTGAGCGTGACGACCGCGCCCAGCGCGCCGTTGGGTGCGAAGGGGAGGAGGGCGCAGGCGAAGGAATAACCACTAGGCGCTGCGATGCCGTAGGAAATCAGCACGTACCGCGTGGCCGGAAGCAGCTGAAACGTCGCATCGAATGAAGCCTCCGCGATATGGAGGCTCACGTCCGTGCCCGCCGGCACATCGCTCATCATGGCGTTGTCGTAGCCTCCGAAATTCACCGCTGTGCTCTTCGAAAAACCCGTGGCGGTGAGCGTGAACGTCAAACCGTCGGCGTCCGAGCCTGCCTGCGCGATGGTGACGCTCGCCGTGCTTGCGCCCGCGAGAGGTGTGAGTGGGATGGGACCGACCTCCGTCAACGGCTGCTGATTGCTCCCTGGAAATGGGAATCCGGCAAGGGCGAACACGTTGACTGTGCCGTTTGGCATCTCCGGCAACGTTGCAGTCCTGTCGCCGGTGGCGAAGCCAGCGACGTCTAGCAAGTTCACCTTGTCGCTTACGAACCAACGCGGTGTCACCTGACCCAGTGCCGTTGGCTGGAAGCCGTAGACGTCGCGATCTTGGTCGATATGGTAGGTCTCCAAACCGTCATTCAGTGAAACACCCACGGGCCCCATGTTCGGATACGCATGCAGAAAATAAATCGTCGCGTCCGGCAAGACCGGCGAGGCATTGCTCACGGTCGTGCCGGCGGCGGGTACGAGTATGAGCTGCAACGCATCGGGGCCGTCCTGGGGGGCCGCGCGATTCCCCACCGCGACGATCGTAAAGCGGTCGTTGGCGCCGATGTCGATCGTATACATCACGTCGATGCTCTCGGCCGTGAAGATCGCCAAGCGCTCCCAGTCGCGGACTGTAACGCTTGTGCCGCCCATAGGAGTCGCTCGGCCAAAGGCCAAAGGGAAAGAAAACGCTGGGAACGCTCTAAGGAGCACGAAGCTCGGTCCTAAGCCCGTCTGTGAAACGTCGAACATGGCATTCACGACTTGGATCTGAGCATAGCCCGCATCCGGTGTCTTGAGCCCATCCTCAAGCACAATCGCCGCCAAGCTCTGCGCCTCGGCGACTGGCTTGTTCGCCGCCACCGCATACCCCGCCAAGACCACCAAGTACGTCTTGTCTTTACCGAACGTCGTCGCCGGCGCCGCGAACAGCGTCGTCCCGTCGTTCCGCCGCGCTTCGATGACCGTCGCGACGTCAGCCTCGACCGATTGTGGTCCTGAGTAGGCGGTGTAGCCGAGCGCCGCTCCATCGAAGAGCTGCTCGGCGGTGCCGCCGTCGGTGGTCGCAAAGATCGTGATGCTGCCGGCGTC
>JBDHVB010000140.1:0-15185 GCA_039809465.1 Myxococcota bacterium | reverse complement strand
GTGGCCTGTGCCGCGTGGCCCGTGTCCTTCGAGAAGGTCAGGCCATGCTCGTCGACGCCGACGCGCACCGTGTCGCCCGCCTTGAACTCGCCGCGCAGGATGGCGGTGGCCAGCGGGTTCTGGATTTCGCGCTGGATTGTGCGCTTCAGCGGACGGGCGCCGTACACCGCGTCGTAGCCTTCGCGCGCCAGGTAGTGCTTGGCTTCGTCAGAGACGAGGATGCGGATGTTGCGGTCCTCGAGGAGCTTCTCGAGGGAGCGCAGCTGCATGTCCAGGATGCCGACGATCTGCTCCTCGCCGAGCGCCTTGAAGAAGACGATCTCGTCGATGCGGTTCAGGAACTCGGGACGGAAGCTCTTGCGCAAGGCCTCCATCGCGAGGTCGCGCATGCGCTGGTCGTCGCGGCCGGCGTACTGCTGGATGGCGTCGCTGCCGACGTTGCTCGTCATGATGATGATGCAGTTCCGGAAGTCCACGGTGCGGCCCTGGCCGTCGGTGAGACGCCCATCCTCGAGCACCTGCAAGAGGATGTTGAAGACGTCGCCGTGCGCTTTCTCGATCTCGTCGAAGAGCACGACGCTGTACGGCCGGCGGCGGACCGCTTCGGTGAGCTGGCCACCCTCGTCGTAACCGACGTAGCCGGGAGGCGCTCCGACCAAGCGGGACACGGCGTGCTTCTCCATGTACTCGCTCATGTCGATGCGGACCATGGCCTGCTCATCGTCGAACATGAACTCGGCCAAGGCGCGCGCGGTCTCGGTCTTGCCGACGCCGGTCGGACCCATGAACAGGAAGCTACCCACCGGGCGCTTCGGATCGGCCAAACCAGCCCGCGAGCGGCGCACCGCATCCGCTACAGCGGACAACGCCTCGTCTTGGCCGACGACGCGGTAGCGCAAGTTGTCCTCCATGCGCACCAGCTTCTCGATCTCGCTCTCGAGCATCTTGCTGACCGGGATGCCCGTCCAGCGCGCGACGATCTGCGCGATCTCCTCGGCGGTGACCTCTTCGTTGAGCATGCGGCGGCCGGTGCCCGCGTCGACGGCGCTCTCGGCCTCTTTGAGCTTGCGCTCGGCCTCGGGGATCTTGCCGTACTTGAGCTCGGCGGCGCGGTTCAGATCACCACGGCGCTCGGCGTCGGCTTGCTCGTTGCGCAAGGCTTCGAGCTCCTCCTTGCCGGAGCGCGCGGTTTTGATCTGCTGCACTTCCTTTTGCCATTGCGCGCGCAGGCCAGCGTCTTGCTCCTTCAAGTCGGAGAGCTCCACCTCGAGGCGGGCGAGCCGCGCGCGGGAGCCTTCGTCCTTCTCCTTGAGCAGCGCCTGCTTCTCGATCTCGAGCTGCGTGATCTTGCGCTGCAGCTGATCGATCTCGGTCGGCAGCGAATCGATCTGCAAGCGCAGGTGCGACGCGGCCTCGTCGATCAAGTCGATCGCCTTGTCGGGCAAGAAGCGGTCGGTGATGTAGCGGTTCGACAGCGTGGCCGCCGCGACGATGGCGCCGTCCTGGATGCGCACGCCGTGGTGGATCTCGTAGCGCTCCTTCAAGCCGCGCAAGATCGAGATGGTGTCTTCCACGCTCGGCGGATTGACCATGACGGGCTGGAAGCGACGCTCCAGGGCCGGGTCTTTCTCGATGTGCTTGCGGTACTCGTCGAGGGTGGTGGCGCCGATGCAGTGCAGCTCGCCACGCGCGAGCGCGGGCTTGAGCAAGTTGGCGGCGTCCATCGCGCCTTCCGCGGCGCCCGCCCCGACCAGGGTGTGCAGCTCGTCGATGAAGAGGATGATCTCGCCCTGCGAGTCCATGACCTCTTTCAACACCGCCTTCAGACGGTCTTCGAACTCACCGCGGTACTTGGCGCCCGCGACCAGCGCGCCCAAGTCCAGTGACACGAGGCGCTTGTTCTTCATGCCCATGGGGACGTCGCCGTCGACGATGCGGCGGGCCAAGCCCTCCACGATAGCGGTCTTACCAACGCCAGGCTCACCGATGAGCACCGGGTTGTTCTTGGTGCGGCGCGCCAGCACTTGGAGCACGCGGCGGATCTCGTCGTCACGACCTATGACGGGGTCGGTCTTGCCTTTCTTGGCCGCCTCCGTGAGGTCACGCGCGTAACGTCCAAGCGCTTGATAGCGATTCTCGGGGTTGTCGTCGGTGACGCGGTGCGAGCCGCGGATCTGCTTTAGCGACCCCAGGATGGCGTCGACGGTGACGCCCGCATCGGTGAGCAAGCGACCGAGCTCGCCCTTCGCCTCCGCGGCGCCGAGCAACAGATGCTCCGTCGACACGTAATCGTCGTTCAGTTGCTTCGCGAACTTCTCCGCGGCCTTCACGGCGGTGTTCATCGAGCTGCCGAGGTAGGGCTCGCCACCCGAGACGCGCGGCATCTTGCCGATGCGCGCGACCAGGCGATTCTCGAGCTCACTGGGGGAGACGCCGATCTTTTCGAGGAGGGGCACGATGATGCCACCTTCTTGGCGGATGAGGCTGACGAGCAGATGCTCGAGCTCGACCGACTGCTGACCACCCTCTTGCGCGAGGGTCTGCGCGCCGAGGATGCCTTCACGGGCTTTTTGGGTGAATTTGTCCATTCGCATGACGCGTAAAGTAGGACTCGCCTATCGTTTAGTCAACAGGTAAACAGCGATTCCGCAGTCTTAAGCACTCGAGGTCTATCGTGTCGTATCTGCTGATTATTGCTTCACTTTTGAATGCACCGGGGACCTTCTTGGATGGCCTGGCCGCCAAAGATCGGCTCTGGCTGCGCGACGCGGACAACCGGGTGACCGTCTATGACAGGGCGAGCGGCAAGAGCAGCGTTGGCGCCGAGCACGTGCTCAGCATGGACCGCGGGCCGGACGGCGGGGTCATCGCGTTGATGGAAGTGTCCCACGACGTGGCGGCCAAGCGGACGATCTACGAGCTCCGCGACATCGCTCCCAAGGCCGCCATCGCCTCCCGCTTCCCTCTCGATGACGACCGCGCGCTCGCCATCATCGTCGGGAGCGGGCCGCCGACCATCATCACCGAGAGGACCATCATGTCGCTCGACAAGGGCAGCTGGCAGGCAGCGCGCCTCACCGCACCGCTCAAGAGCACGAACGTCGCCAAGGGCGCCCAGACCAACGAGGGTGTGCTCGTCGGCTTCGAGGGCGGCGGGCTTTACGCCGTGAACCGCATGACCGGCCTCACCCGCCAAGTGAAGCTCGGCGACGCGCCGCTCACCGGTCTCACCACCGTCATCAGCGACCGCTCCAAGCCCGAGTGCGGCTTCGCCTCGATCGCCCAGCAGCAGCTGTCGGGAGGCGGCGCCGTTGTCCGCGTTTGCGGACCGCAGGCCGAGAGCATCTACGCCAAGCAGAACAAGGACGGCAGCACCTCGCCCATCCTCGGCATCGTCGCCACCGACAAAGGCTGGGTCGGGCTCGGCGGCGGCAAGCTCCTGCGGTGGACGGGAGGCAAAGTGAAAGAATCCACGTCGCCACGACTCAAGAGTTGGAAAGGCCTGACGTTGAGCTTCAACCCGGAGCTCGTGCTCGTGCAGGTCACGAACCGAGAGACGCCGCTCGTCGTTCCCGTGCGGTGACCCACTGCGGCTAAACGCGCTTCTCGTCGTTGGTCGCGTCGCTGTAACGACGCAGCAGCTCGCCGAGCAAACCTGGCGCGTCCCGGAGCTCGGCGTAGCTCCCCGCTTGCACCACTCTCCCCTTCTCCATCACCACGACGCGGTCGAAGCGCGGCAGCAAGTGGAGCCGGTGAATCGACGAGACGATGGTGCTTTGCGGGAACGCCGCGAAGACGTTCTCGTAGATCGCAAGCTCGTTCGCCGCGTCGACGCTGCTCGTCGGCTCGTCCATCAAGACGAGAGAGCTGTTCGAGGCCGCGAGGATGCCGCGCGCCAGAGCCAGGCGCTGGCGCTCACCGCCCGAGAGCGTCACGCCCTTCTCGCGTACGTCGGTCTCGAGTCCTCCACCAAGGCGCCCGACGACGCGGTCGAAGCGTGACAAGCGCAGGGCTTCTTGCACCGCGGGCTCGGGGTACTCGAGGCCAACCGTGATGTTATAGCGGATGGTGTTCTCGAAGATCTCCGGTTCTTGCGGGATGAGCGTGGTGATGCCGCCCAGCGGCGCGAGCGTCCGCGACTCCTTGCCGTCGATCGTCAGCCGCACGTCGCGCGTCTCGTACAAACCGCGCAGCAAGACCATCAGCGTCGACTTGCCCGAGCCGCTCTCGCCCACCAGCGCGATGCGCTCACCCGCCTTCATGTGGAAGCTCACGTCATCCAGCGTCTTCACCGCGCCGCCGTAGGCGAAGCTCAAGCCGTCCACCGCGATGTCGCGCCACGCGAACGCCTGGTGGGCGAATGCCGCATCCGCTGGAACGGACGCATCCAGGTCACTCACGGCTTCGTAGTTCTGCCGCCAGTGAATGATCTGCTGATACTCACCCGCGATGCTGCCGAAGGTGCCGCTCATCTGCTCGAGGTACTGCAGCACCGCCGCCACGTTACCGATGAGCACGCCGCCGCCGTCACGCAGGCGCAGCCAGATGTAATAAAAGATGGTGCCGACCTGCAGCGCCATCATGCAGACGGTGACCGTCGCCCACTTCATGGCGTTCAAGTAGGTCTCGGCGCGCATGAACGGCCCGTACCCCTCGGCGATGAGGGCATCGAGCTCACGCGCGGTGCGATCTCCCAAACGCAGCGTGATGATGGTCTTGATGTTCGACAGGTAGTCGAAGAGCACCGCCGACACCTTGTGGTTCACGGTGTTGAGCTTCGCGAACGCCAGCACCAAGCGCTTGTCGAAGGACCGCACGATGACGATGGTCACGACCGCCACCACGAGCGCGACGGCCGCGACCCGCCACGACATGAACGCGAGCACGATGAGCGTCCCCGCGAACTTCATGAGCTGATCGATGTAGACGAACTGGCGCAGGCTGAACTCGAAGAGCGCGCCGGCGGCGAGGTTGATGCGGTCGATGGTCTCGCCCGAGTGATGGTCGGTGTGCCAGGCGAGCGGCAGGTCGGTCGCGATGCGGTAGTAGCGGTTCAAGTAGGTGCGCTTGAGCCGATAGCCGACGTCGAACTCGAACCAGCGGCCGACGCGGTGAAAGACGTTGAACCACACGAAGAGCCCGGCCCAGGCGAGCGTCCAGCGAACGACCGAGCGGAGCATCGCATCGCCCTGCTCGGTCTGCAGGCTGTTCAAGATCTGCGCGAAGACCAGCGGTGTCGCGAGCGGCCCCACGGCGGCGAGCAGGTGCACCAGCACGTAGAGCACGATCTTCCAGCGGTCACGCCCTGCGTAACGCCAGGTCTCACGGAACAGAAATAGAAAGGCCACGAGCTCGATATATAGCGCGCTTGCCGGCTGACCGCGAAAGCGGCTAAACGGGCATGGTGAAGCACCTCGCGCTCGCGGCCACGTTCGTCACCCTCGCGGCTTGCAACGGCGGCGAGGCCAAGCACCTGGGCAACTGTGACGCCTGCGGCGGCGACTGCCTGATTGAGACCTTCGAGATCACCGATCGCCGCCACACCACCGCGCCGGTCGAGTACGACACGAGGCCTCCGGCTGGCGGCCCACACGACCCGTGCTGGGTGCCATGGACGATCTACGATCACGCCATCCCCACCGAGCGCTGGGTGCACAACCTCGAGCACGGCGGTGTCGCCTTGCTCTACGACTGCCCCGACGGTTGCGACGCCGACATCGCCACGCTCACGGCCTTCGTTCAGGCGCAGCCCGCCGGCAGGACGCTCCTCTTGCCGTACGCTGAAATGGACAGTCGGTTCGCGGCGGTGGCCTGGGGCGCGCGGCTCACCAGCGCCTGTGTCGACACGGCGACCTTGCAGCAGTTCTTCGACGGCGCGGTCGCGCGGGCGCCGGAGAACCTCACGGCCGATCCCGCGGGCTGCCCGACGCCGTAAAGCCCATCAGCGCTTGGGTGGTTGAGCACCCTTGGCGATGCGCTGCGTGGTCTCGACGTAGACCATGCGCAGCTCGGTCATGACCCGCTGCATGGCCGCGTCTTCCTCACGGCTCAGGTTGCCGCGCGTCTTGTCCTGCAGCATCGCGATGATCTCGATGTACTCGCGCGCCATCTCGATGCTCACCGGCATGCCCTGGGCACGTGCCTCGGGGAGCGCGCCCAGCGCGGCGAGCGCCTGGGTCGCAAGCGACGCCACGAACGAGATGAAATCCATGCCACCACCGCGCTGCTGGTGTGGCTGCGCGTCCTCGGGGTGAGCCGGGGCGCGCGCATCGGTGCGCTGCGCTTGTGGCGGCGGCTGGCGCGGCGCGGGAGCTGGCTCGACCTTGGGCTCTGGGCGCTCGGGCGCGTCGGCGCGGGTCTCGCCTTCGGAGTTGAAGCGTCGCTTGTCGACGACGCGGAAGCCCTTCTTTTCCTGTTCTTCTTCGCTCATTGCCCCTTCACTTCCCAAAGGGAGGGCGGAAGATCAAGCTCACAGCTTGAAGGCGAGCTGTTGCCACGCCCGGCCACGCGAGATCATCAAGATGACCTCACCACGCCAGTAGCTGCGTGCCATCGCCTTGCCGAAGGCCTCGAGGTTACCGACGCGCTGCGAGTCGACCGCGCGGACGACGTCACCAGCCTTGAGGCCAATGCGCCCCGCGGGTGAGCCAGTGACCACCTTCTTGACCGCGATGACGGAGCCGCCCTGCACGCTCACCTGCTCGAGCTCGAGCCCCGTCCGCTCACGCAGACGTTTCATGGCCTGTGCCGCCGAGAGCTCTTGCGCCTGGAGCGCGACCTCCACGGGCTTGGCGTCGCGCATCACCCGTAGGACGACCGTGCTGCCAACGGTGTAGTCGCCGAGCATGCCGCGCAGCCCATCGTCGTCGGTGACGCGCGCGCCATCGACGCTCACGATGACATCGCCATCGCGGAGCTTGCCGCTCGCCGGTCCGTCCTTGGCGACCTGCGACACCACCGCGCCGCCTGCCTCGGTCAACCCGAAGCTCGCCGCGAGCTCCGGCGTGAGCGCTTGGGTATCGAAGCCGAAGAACGGCCGGCGCACCTCACCGTGCGCGATGAGGTCGTCGACGATGCGCTTCGCCTTGTCGATGGGGATGGCGAAGCCGATGCCCTGCGCGTGGCCGTAGATGGCGGTGTTCACGCCGATGAGCTCGCCGTTCACGTTGAGCAGCGGCCCACCGGAGTTACCGGGGTTGATGGACGCGTCGGTCTGGATGAAGTCGCTGTAGTCGCGCTCCTCGGTGTGGAGCGTGCGGTGCAAGGCGCTCACGACGCCGGTGGTCACGGTGTGCGACAGGCCGAACGGATTACCGATGGCGATGACCGTCTCGCCGATCATCAGGTCGCGGCTCGTGCCGATCGGCACGTGCGGGAGCGAGGTCTTCGCGCGGCAGCGCAGCACCGCGAGGTCGTGATCGGGCGCCGTGCCGACGACGTCCGCCTCGTAGCTCTTGCCGTCGACACCATCGAGCACGATGCGGTCGGCGCCCTGCACCACGTGAAAGTTGGTGAGCACGTAGCCGCGATCATCGATGACGACGCCCGAGCCCTGCGCTTGCGCCTCTTCGCGGCGGCGTTGCGGCTCGCGGAAGTCGCGGAAGAACCAGCCGAACGGCGAAGCCTGCCGGGTCACCACCATCGTGACGCGGACGCTGACGACGGCCGGCGAGACGCGCTCGACGGCGCGCACGATAGCGGACCGGCGCTCCACCGGCTCCGGCGCGGCTGCACGGGCCACGCCATGACCGATGCCGAGCATCAGCAGGAGGCACGCGAGCCGGCGCATCGGCTGATTACGACGGCTGGTCGTTGTCGTCGTGGGCACGGCCGTTGGCCAGGACGTCCATGTCGATGACGTCACGGTGCTCTTCCGAGTCCGGCAGCTTCTTGAGCCACGCGTCGTACTCGGCGCGCGTCGTCAGCCCCTGGCGGATGTGGCGCTCGACGAGGCGTGAGTCGAACAGGATTTCTTCAGCAAGCTTCGCCATGACGACACCTCGGTAAGATTGAGAGGGCGGACGTTTAGACGCCCCGCCTGATTTGGTCAAGTCGACAGCCCATGGTGAATTTGCGTATGGTGGCGGCCATGGAAGACGTGAAGCTCGTCTGGCGCACGTTCGAGGAGCTCGACCCGCGCACACTCTACGCCCTGCTGCAGCTCAGGCAATCCATCCTGGTCGTCGAACAAGAGTCGCCCTACGCCGACCTCGACGGCCGCGACCCTGACGCCCGCCACCTCTTGGCGGTCGATCCCAGCGGCGTGCTCCTGGGCTATGCACGCCTCTTCGGCCCGCGCTACCGCGACGATCTCGACGAAGACATCACCACGTTCGGCCGCTTGGTCGTCGTCCCCGAGCGCCGCAAGGGTGGCCTCGGCCGCGCGCTCGCCGACGAGTGTCTCAAGGTGCTGTCGACCGAGTTTCCGACGCACGACATCCGCATCAGCGCGCAGGAGCACCTCGAGTCCTTCTACAAGGCGCTGGGCTTCGAGCGCGACTCGGATCCCTACGACGACGCGGGCGTGCAGCACATCGACATGCGCCGCAAGCACAAGTAGCGCGTCAGCTCACGCGAGGACGGCGCGCCCGGCGGCGCGGCGTCGATGCATCGGGGTGATGACGCCACTTCTCGACGGTGCGCTCGACACGTAGGCCAGTGTCCTCGACGGTCACGCGCGCCACGCCGACTTCATCACGGCCGCCACCCGCGATGCCGATGGCACGGCCTCCGGCCCGGGAGAGATCGATGATGCGTCCGCTCACGTACGGCCCGCGATCGGCGATGCGCGCGTAGATGGGCTCGCGTCCAGGACGCGTCACTTTTACGATCGTGCCGAAGGGCAGCGTGCGGTGCGCCGCGGGGTAGATAGGCGTGTCGCGCGTCACTCCAGGTGGCAGCTGGTTGTCCCTGAACTGCGTGCGGTAGTCGCTCAGGTGCTCGGTGCGGTCGTAAGCGGCTTGGCGTTGATCGGGATAGCGCGGGTCGGCGTTCCAGCGCTCGCCGTTCGCCGTGATCTTGCCCATCGTGTAGAAGCTCGCGCCGCCAGTCTGGGAGGCACGGGGGGTGACGCGCTCGCCTTCCGTCGTGCGCTCTGGGCCTGCGGCGCGCGCGTCACGCGATTGGCGCGCGGTCGCGGCACGAAGATTCGCGGGCGTCAGCGCGCCGGCGTCACGCGGGAGACTGAGCGCGTCTTGCACACGGCCGGCGGCGACGCGGCCACCGCGCGTGCGCGGATCGATCGACTCGATGCGGCCGTTGCGATCGGCCTTGTCGACGAAGCGATCCCAGTAGGTGCGCCAAGCATCGGCGCCTTTGACGACGCCATTCGCGTCCGCGATGCCTTGGATGCGTTGCGCGCGCTCGGGCAGCCGGCTGATGTGAATGCCCGGATGCTCCGCCATGCGCTGCACGAATGCATCGCGTCTCGTGACTGTCGCCACCATACCCTCCTACATACCCGGCGAAGAGGATCGGATGGTTGAAAAGGTTAAGGATTACACGAATTCGAGGTTCTCGCGGCGATCTGAGCATCCTCAGCTGGGCTATGCACCGCGTCATTCGACCTCCCACCGGAGTTAAGTGCGCGCCCACCAACCACAAAAGGGTGACGGCCAGTATGTAATGGCTAGGTGGGCCCGCCACTCACCTGGCTGGAGCAGTAGTGACACAAGCCGCCTTGGACATCGCCGCAGCTCCCATCCAGCGGACCCCCGTCCTCGAGACGGGTCAACACGTTGGCGTCGCTCAAACCCTGCTGAAGCAATACTTCCAGGGCACCGACATCCGGGTCGACAACCAGAACGGCGGGGGCACGTCGCGTCTCATCGCTCGCTTCCAGCGCGCCGAGGGGCTCATCGGTCAGCCGGGCGTTCAGGAAGGTCGCGTCGATGATCTGACCATCGAGCGTCTGCGCGCGGGTGTCGCGAACGGCGGCTATCTTGGCCTCGTCGCCCGCCTCACCGGCCAAACGATCGTCGACGTCGATGGTCCGCGCCAGGTTCAGGGCGGGCGCAATCCGATCGTCTCGGGTCCGTCGCGCTTCTCACCCGCCCCCACTGACCCCAGCGAGGTCACGCCGCGCGGCGTCGACGTCCACCGCTACACGATTCGCGCTGGCGACACGCTCGATCACATCGCGAAGGCGCACAACGTCTCGCGCGCCGACCTGCTCCGCTACAACCCCGGCATGAATCCGGCGCAGATGCGCGAAAACGACCTCCTCGTGCTACCGCCGGGTGCGCAGCGCCGCGCTCCGCAAGTCGCCTTCGACACCGACACCGAGCGTCAGCCCACTCCCTGGGAGAACGCCCCGCAGGAAGCCGATTGGCGTCGCCTCGAGCGCGGCCGCCCGGGCGCGACCGGCGATCCACTGCTCACGCGCGCGCAGGAGCGTCTCGCGGCGCTCGGTTATCGCCTCGGTGGGACACCCGACGGCAAGTTCGGCGAGCGCACGCAGGCCGCGGTGCGCGCCTTCCAGGGTCGCAATGGGCTCAACCAGGACGGCATCATCAACACCGACACCTGGCGCGCTCTCGCCAATCCCAACGCGCAGCCCGCGGGCAAGGTCGAGTCGGGGCGTCGCTTCGCGCCTGGCTCACCCGAGCAGATCGCGTTGTTCACGCAGGCCGGCATCGCCGAGGGCCTGAGCCCCGCCGAAGCCGAGCGCTGGGCTCGCTCGCCGGCTCTTCAGTACATCCTCGGCCGTGAGTCCGACGGTCGCGTCGGCCGTCTCAACTACACCTACCGTGGTGCGGCGAACGACGAGTCGCAGTGGGGTCGCATCCACGACCAGCTCCGCGCCGGGCGCATCACCGCGCGCTCATCGGCGACTGGTTTGGGCCAACTCCTGCTCAAGAACGTGCGCAAATATTATCCGAGCGGCGTCGATGGCATCGGCGTCCCCATCGAAGAGGCGCGTGGCATGATCCGCTACGTGCGCGAGCACTTCCGCTATCGCGATCGGCGTGCGGTCACCGACGCCAGTGGCGTGGTGACCCGCGACAACTCCATCGAGCGCGCGCGCGCCATGTACGGCGTTTATCACGAAGGTTACTGAGCTCCCTTGCCGCTAGGGCACCTGGTGCTCGGCTTCACTCGGACCCCGTACGTCGCCGGTGTGTCGCGCATCGATGTGCGCCGAAAGCGCAAATAGTCAGGAGCGTCAGCAGCGAGCCGCCCGCCGCGGCGCAGCCTCCGTCGTGCTTGGCGCCGCTCCCGGCGAGCGCGATGGCGGTCATGGTCACCACTTGCTCGGGCTGGTCCGGGTCGTTGCTGGTGATGACGAGCTGACCGGTCAGCGTGCCCTCCGCGGCCGGCGCGAAACGCATGAAGCGCTCGACGCTCTCCCCCGCCGCCACCGTGAACACCGCGTCATCGGCGACACCGAATCCATCGCCCGTGGCAGCAATGCTCCGTACCTCGAGCGGCCCGCGGCCCACGTTGGTGACGAGCAGGCCGACCTGGGCCGAATCGCCAACCGGCGTCTCCGGGAACACGAGCGCCTCGGCCGTGCGGATGTCCGCCGCGGGCGCGCCGGTCCCCAGGAGCTGCACGATGATACGGGGATGCGCGGTGTCGCTCGAGACGATGTCGAAGGCTTGCATCGCGCCTGCCTCGCCGGTCGGCTTGAAGGTGACGGTGATCGGACAGGTGGCGCCCGCCGCGAGCGTTTGGCCCGTGCATGCATTGTCCGCGATCGCGAACGGAGTCGCGGGCACGGCGAGCGACGCCACTGACCCGACGGTCAGAGGCGCGTCACCAGCATTGCGGACCAGCACGTCACGGCTCACCCGCGCGCCGACGGCGACGCTGCCGAAATCGACCGCGCTCACCGGTGTCGTGCCGTCGAGCGTGGCGCTGACCGTCGCGTCGTTGCCAACCAGCGCGATCACCGTGACGCTGCGCTGGACCGCGGAGCTGCTGGGGACGGTGAGAGTGCCCGTGTGCACCCCGCGTGTCGTGGTGGCGATCGTGACGGTGACCGCGCACGCCTCGCCTTCGGTAAGCGCGCCATCGCAGTCGTACGATGCCGTGAACGGAGCGCCGATCACCGGCGCGCTTGTGTAGAGCACGCCCTTGCCGTCGTTACGCACCGTGAAGCTCGCCGAGCGCGCGACGCCTGGCTCCGTCCGCTCGAGCGTGAGCGACGTTCCATCGAACGCGAGGCTCGGGACGCCGATGCGCAAGCGTACGCCACGGTCACCGACGAGGCTCACCACCTTGCCGGTGACCGCGATGTCGGCGATGCGAATAATGGTGCCCGTGCCATAGCTGGTCCAAGCGTCGAGGTTCGAGACGGACGCCCCGCTAAACTGTCCACTATCGCCAACCACGTAGACCGTGTCGCCGAAGCTTACGGCGCGCACCGGGGTGCTCATGGGTGCCGTGGCCGTCCGCGTCCACGTCGTGCCCGCGACCTCGCGCACCCAGGCGCTGCCGTTGGCGAACGCCGCGAGTCGTGGGGTTGGAGTCGCGACGTACACGGCGTCATGCAGCGGCGAGCCCGCCACCACCGTCGCCTGACCGCTGAAGGCCGGCGCCGCGCCGGTGTGCGTGATGTGGACGACCTGCCCGTTAGCGCCGACGCCAACCGCGCCACCACCAGGGATCGCAGCGCATCCCTCGAGCACGAAGGGCGCCGCCGCTCCGAACCACGTGGTGCCGTTCACCGAGGTCGCGACGTAAGCTGGGTCACCGACCGCGTAGAGCGTCGTGCCGTCGGTGCAGATCTCCCGGTAGCTCGTGGTGGTCGAGCCCGAGGACCGCGACGTCCACGTGCCCATCAGGTTGGTCGCGGTGTAGATGGCGCCGTTGCCGCCGACCGCGATGGTGAGGTTGCCCAAGCGCTCGATGTCGAAGAACGGGGTGCCGGCCGCGATGTCGTTGGTGAGCCACGACCCACCTCCGTCCGCCGATACGTGCACGTTACCCTCGAGATCGGTGGCCACCAGGCCGAGGTCCGTGACCGCTTTGACGGACGACCAATCTTGACGCGCCGTGGGCAGATTGGTGGAACGGCTGTCGAAGCGCCAATCGGGGACCGCGTCGACCGTGAAGCGGCGCGTGACGTTGAGCCCCGTCGTGTCCGACGACATCATCGCGAACATGATCTCGTAGGAGCCGGGTGTCTGCACCGTCACCGTCAGCTTCGACGTGCCGAAGTCGTTGGTCGCGTAGGTCGCCGATGGTGCTTGATGACAAACCCAAGTGTGACCGGCGAGGGCCCTGTCAGCGTTCAGCCTGGCCGCCGTGCCGGTATTCGCGGTGAGCGAGCCCGCCGTCGTGACGCCGGCGATGGTGCGTGAATAACGCGCCTGCGTGACCGCCCAAGTCGACGGGAGACGCGCACAGTGCACGACGACGTTCGCCACCGAGGCGGCCATTGCGTAGCGCATGTCCATCTCGATGGTGATGCTCGAGCCCGCGGTGGCATGCGACGGCATGCGCACCGCGAAGATCTCGCACGCCACGAGGAGCAGCGCCGCGACCGCGCCGAGGCCGACCGCCCGGCCGCGGCTCAGCACAGCTCGTCGACCGTGATGGTGATGACGTAGTCGGTGCAGGCCGGTCCACTGCCGCCCGTCCCTTCGTCGCATCCACTCACCAGGATCTCCCACGTCGAGCCGCAGTTGCCGGTGAAGCCGAAGCTCACCGAAGCGCCGGTCGCGGGTGTCGTGGCTTGGTATGGCGTCCAGGTACCGGGCCCGGTCTGACGACGCACGTACCAGGTGAAGGTCACGGTATCGAGCTCGGGGTCGTTGCCCACCGCGCTCATGACGACATCCGCGTCACCGTCACCGTCGACCACGAACTCCTGCCCTTGTGACGGGAAGGTGATCTGCACGTCCGGCGGGAAGTTGTCGGGCTCGGGCTGCGGATTGATGGTCATGCAGTCGTTCGAGGTGAGCCCCTCGGAGCTCTCGCCGACCACGCACACCTGGAAGTCCGCCGTCGTGCCGTCGGGCACGGTGTACGTCGCCGTGTTGCCACCGCCGAACTCGGAGCCGCCCGCGCCAGGCAAGCCGCCCAGGTACCAGGTCACGCGCTCCGGTGGGATGGCGTCGATCTCGTTCAGATCGGTCGCCGTGGCGGTGAAGCGCACCAGCTGCGTCTCGTACGCGTCCCACGGATCGCTGCGCGGCTGGACGATCTGCACCAGGGGCGGATCGTTCACGATGGTGATCGTGGTGGTGCGCGTCTGGGTGACGCCGCCGTCGACGATGGTCGCGGTGATCGTGTGCGTTCCAGCGGACAAAGAGGTGGTCGACACGAGCGCGCCCGTGCCGATGACGCCGTCGATGCTGCTCGTCCAGGTGACCTGCACCGCCGAGGGGTTGTCGTCCTCGAGCGTCAGGGCGAGCGGCACGGAGACGCGCCCGCGGCTATAGGTGCTGCCGGTGGCCGGCGTGAGCAGCTGGACGAACGGCGCGGTGTTGCCGCCCAGCGCATCCCGCACCGCCGCGTAGGCATTGACGCGGCGCTTGATGGGACCGACGTCGCTGTGCGCCGTACGGTAGAGCACCTCCTCGACCTCGCCGGCCGAGAGACTGGGCTTCGCGGCCCAGACGAGCGCCGCCACGCCCGCGACGAACGGCGATGCGCCGCTGGTGCCGGCGATGAGCTGCGCCGAGTTCGGCCCGCTCGCGGCGACGTCCGGGTCCGGCCCGATCCAGTTCCAGTACGGCGCGTGGATGTCGACCGTGGCGTTGCTCTCGTCGTCGCCATGGCGGTTCGAGCCCGAATCATGCGCGACGCTGTCGTACCGCAGACCGCCCACGCAGACGACGCCAGGCAGCTCGCACGGGATCCACACGGTGCCTTCCCAGCACGCGATCCTGTTACCGAGGATGTCGAGGCAGTCGATGGCGTCGACGTCCTGGCTGTCGTTACCCGCCGCTGCGACGATGAGTGTGTCGCTCAAGCGGACACCAGCGGCGATGGCGTCGAGGGCGCCAAAGGTCAGGACGTACCACCCCGCGCCGATGCCAGTGCCACCGCTGATGTTGACGATGCGGTGCCCACCAAGGAGCGCCGGCACGCCGCGCACGACGAAGGCGAAGATCTGCATGAAGTCGAGCGAGGGCGAGGGAACGAGGATGGGATCGGCGACCGGCGCCGCGACGCCCGCCGCGCCAAAGCCATTGTCGACGGCGCCGAAGGCGATCTGCGCGACGCCCGTGCCG
>JBDHVB010000139.1:0-15185 GCA_039809465.1 Myxococcota bacterium | reverse complement strand
GAGACCAAAGCGAGTCGGATGCGCTGGCTCTGCCGTGCCCACAACCAAGGCCGCAATAAAGGACACGATGACTTGGCACGCCCGAAGACCTTCGAGCTTCCGTTCACGGCAACTCGTTCTGGAACGAGCACGCCGGAAGCAATCCCAAGCGCCAGCCCTTGAGAGCTCGCGCCGCATCTTCGGAATGGAAGTGTGGAGTGCGGTCGTGGAGCATGCCCCCCAGACGGCGCGGCGTGCATGACAAGATGTCATGGACTTTCGCGGGAGTCCGAAATGGCATGGATACTGCTCACTTACGCCGACGCCCATGCTTCGGTTCGCCGCCAAGACCCTCCTACTGGTCGCCGCTTGCGCCGGCTGTACGGGTCAGATCAGTGATGCTCTTCCCAACGACGACGCCCAGGTCGAGCAGTGCATCGCGGGGCCGCTCGCTCCCAGCGCGACGCCGCTGGCGCTCCTCACTCCTGACCAGTATCAGCGCTCGCTGCGCGCCGTTTTAGCGGATAGCACCTTGAGCCTCGAGCTCGAGCGGGTGAATGGCGATACGCTCACGCCGCTCGCCGCCGAGAAGCTCGCGGCCGCCGCGGAGGTGGTGGTCGCGCGGCCGAGCTTCGCCGCGCTGCGTGCCAGTATCTGTGGTGAGCGCGGGCCCACGGCTTGCGCCGACGACTTCATCGCCTCGTTCTCGCGCCGCCTCTTCCGCCGGCCCGCGACGGCCGAGGAGCAGACCTGGCTGCGTGGCCGCTTCGATGCCGCGGCCGGCGCGCTCGACCCCGGCGAGGCGCTCACGGTCGTCGCCGAGATCATCCTGCAGGCGCCACAGGCCATCTACGTCCGCGTCGATGGCTTGCCGGGCGACGGCGCGCTGCGCTTCCTCGATGGCTACGAGCGCGCCACGCGCCTCGCGTTCTTCTTGTGGGACGCGGCGCCCGACGACGCGCTGCTCGAAGCGGCCACCGGCGGTCTCGCCACCGACGAAGAGCTGCACGCCCAGGTCGAGCGCATGCTCGACGATCCCCGCGCCCACGAGCCGATGGTCAAGCGCTTCACCGATTGGCTCGAGCTCGACGGCAGCAATCTCCATACTCCGCTGGAGCAGACACGCACCAACCCCGAGCGCTTCCCCCTCGACTCCGTGAGCCTGCGCGCCGCCATGCGCGTCGAGACCGAGGCGCTCGTCGAGCGCGCTCTCTTCGAGCGTGACGGCTCCATCGAGTGGCTGCTCACCACCCAGGAAGCCTACGTGAACGCCGAGCTCGCGACGCTCTACGGCGTGCCGCACACCGGCGCCTCCCCGAGCGACTTCGTGTGGACCGAGCTGCCCGCGAGCGAGCGCGCCGGCCTATTCACCCGCGCCGCCTTCCTGTCGCTGTACGCGAACCCCAACGTGCAGTCGCCCATCAAGCGGGGCGCATTCATCGTGAAGCGCGCCATGTGCTTCGCCCTGGGTGACCCGCCACCCAACGTCGACGACCGCCCCATCGAAGGCGGCGCGACGCCGGCGGTGACGAGCACCCGCGAGGCCGTGACCCACAAGACATCGGAGGCGTCGTGCGCGGCGTGTCACGCGCTCGTGAATCCGTTCGGCTTCGCCCTCGGCACCTACGACGCGCTCGGCGCGTTCGCCACCAGCGAGACCGTCATCGCGAACGACGGTGGCAGCCACACGTTCGCGGTCGACACCAACGTCACTCTGCCAGGCGGCGAATCGGGCATCGCGGTCGCGGGCCCGGTCGCGATGTCGGCGTACCTCGCGAACAGCGAAGAGGTCTATCAGTGCTTCGCCAAGCGCTGGTTCGGCAGCGCCTTTGCCCGTGCGCCGTCACGTGACGAGGAGTGCGCCTTGGCGGACATGGGACACGCGCTCGCGGGCAGCAAGCGCCTGCACGACTTCATCGTCGCCCTGGTGCGCAGCGACGCCTTCACGCAGACCCGCTCGGAGCAGCCATGAAGACCAAGATGAGCCGACGTGCTTTTCTGCGGACAGCCGGGAGCCTCACCGTGGTCTTGCCGGCGCTCGAGCTCACCCACGGAACCGCCTGGGCCGAGACGCCCGAGCGCGTCGCCAAGCGCTTCGTGAGCTTCTTCTCGCACGGCGGTTACACGACGGCGCGCGGCACCGATGGCGCGCTGCAGTCCATCGGCTCGTTCTTCGGTTACGACCTGTGGCGCCCGCCGTACGAGACCGAGACGCTGACGACCCTCGGCGAAGAGATGCTGCCGCTGGAGGGCGCGGCCGACCAGCTCCTCATCTTGCGCGGCATGGTGAACCGCGCCGGCATCCTGCAAGGCGAGTACGGCGGCGGCCACGGCTTCGCGAACTGCACGGCGCTCACCGCCAACAACGTCTCGGTGCTGACGCGCCCCGATAGCGAGAAGTATCAGAGCGCCGAGGGCCCCTCGATCGATCAGGTGATCTCCGAGCGCCTGATGGCAAAGAGCCCGACGCCCTTCGCGCGCATCGACCTCGCCATCGACGGCCACAACTACGGCACGCCCTACTTCGCGGCCGCGCGCCAGCCCATCGACGGCGAAGGCAACGTGCGCAACGCCTTCGACCGGATCTTCGCCGGCGTGTCGCCCGAAGGTCCGTCGCCCGAGATGGAGCGCTTGCGCCTGCACAAGAAGAGCGTGCTCGACGGCGTCATGGCCGGGTTCGCCTCGTTCAAGAAGAACCTGAGCCGCGCCGACGACCTGCGCGTGCAAGCGCACTTCGATCACATCCGCGCGCTCGAGCGACGCATCGACAGCCTCGGCGGCCTCGAGTGCACGGTGCCGACGCGTAGTGATCCGCGGCCAGCGGAGTTCACCGGTCCGATCCTCGCCGACATCATCGTGCACGCCTTCCGCTGTGGTCTGACGAACGTCGCGACGCTCAACGTCGCCGACATCACGACGCCCTGGACGACCGCCCCGCTCTCGGAGCGCGGCCTCGTGAGCTACGACATCGGTCACTCGCTCCACCACTTCCTGCGCGACCTCGCCCCCGGCGGCGCCAACGACAACGACCGTGACCGCAACGACTGGCGCACCGAGATGGTCGCGAACCGCCAGTGGCGCTTGAGCCTGCTCCGCCGCATCATGGACGGCTTGGCCGAGAGCAGCGACGGCGCCGCGGGCTCGATGCTCGACACCAGCATCATCTACTTCACCAGCGAGTTCAGCCGCGGCGAGCAGCACACCTGCAACGAGCCCCCGGTCCTCATCGCCGGTGGTGGCGGCGGCACCATCCGCCCTGGCCGCCAGATCAACTACAACACCCGCGGCGCCGGCACCCAGCCCATGCAAACCGACGCCTCCCTGCACAATCTGTACACGACGTTCCTCCAGGCCTTCGGCGAGACCGACACGCACTTCGGCAACGACGACGCCTGGCACACCGGACCGCTGACGCTGACGTGACGGCTTACAGCGCGAAGGACTGTTGTCCGGACAGGGGAGGCTGGCGGATCGCTGCCGTCAGCACCTCGGGGGTCACGGCCTCGAGCACTCGCGCACCGCGCGCGCGAAGACCGGTGAGTCCCTTCTCGGGGCCGTTGCGGACGTACACCATCACGTAGCGCAGTCGCTCGAGCTGCTCGACGGCCCCCGTCCAGCTACCACCACTCTCGAACGCCGAGCTCGCGACGACCGCCGCATCGGCAAGCGCGTAGATCAGCTTGTTGCGTTGCATGGCGTGACCGGCGCTGAAGGGAGCCGCGGGATCGTACGGCGACAGCAGCAAGAGGCGCTCGTGCCGAAGACCCTCACGATACGCCGGGCTCAATGCCGCGCGCGCGAGCTGGTCGGGCAACACCGCAACCGCACGCCCGGCCGCATCGAGCGCAGCCGCGACCGCTGCTTGATCGACACCGCGCGCTCCGCCGGAGATCGTCGCCGCATCGATATGGCTAGCGCACCGCCCGATCTCTTCCGCGAAACGCAAGCTGGCGCCATCGGCATCGCGCGAGCCAACCACCGCGATCGCCGCGCCCTCGAGGGGTGTGCCGCTCCCACAGCCATAGACGACGGGTGGAGCGTCCTGCCCCAGACGAGCTTTCCAGCGGGCGGGATACTCCGCATCCGCGCGACTCGCCACCCAGATAGAGCGTGACGACCAAGCCTCGACCGCTTCGCTGAGCAACAAGCCGCGATCGAGCAACGTGCACATGCGCGCATACAGGTCGTCCGTTTTAGCGACCTCACGGAGCACTTGCGCTCCACCAGACGCCAGCAGAGCAGCCGGCGTCAGGTTCGCCCCACGCAGGACCTGGACCAGCGCCTTGTACTCACCCAAGCTCAACGGCTTCATCGCGGAGCCCCGCCTTGCCGCCATCGAGAGCGGCGCGGTGAGCAATAGAATTGCTTGCGTATCCGCCGAGAGCCGCTGCGTCATTCATCACCGCCGCCGCGCATGGCCAGCGCGAGTGGAAACACCGAGCCGGCGCCATGCACACGCAGCAACCAGGCCGCGATGGTCAGCGTCCACTTCGAGCTCACGATGTCGTCGACCAACAGCACGGGCTCGGAGGGTAGCGCGCCAGACACAGCGAGGGAACCGTCGAGGTTGTGGGCTTGCTGCAGGGTGTTCAGCATGCCCCTTTGCTCGGGCCTCTCCGCGGTTTGGACGAGCACCGCATGGAAGGGCAGCCCGAGGCGCGCAGCCAGCCGCGCGGCGAAATCTGGAACGAGCCGAGGCCGACGCAGCGACGGCACGCACGTGACCCACGCAGGAGCGGATCGAGGCCGCCACGCGTCGATGAGGCGCACGCACGCATCGACGAGCACGTCGGCGAACGCATTGCCTTCGTGCTTGCCTTGCTGGACGGCCTTTCCCCAGACGTCGTCGTTCCAATGGCCCAGCACCTTGCCGCTCTCGGCGCGCAGCTCCTTGGCGATGGCGCCGCTCACATCGAAGCGCGGCAACCCGCCCCCCGGCCAGAGCTTTCGCAGCTCGAGCGGATAGCTCACACGCGCCAGGAACCGCCGCGCATCATCGACCGCTTTGGCGGACGGACGAGCGGGTAGTGGCGGCGATGCAGATGTGCCGATCTGCGTCACGTCACCGTCGAGAACCTCGACGAGATAGCGCATGTGCCCATCAGCCAAGGAAGCGTAGTGTTGCATTTCACGCCACTCCTCGAGGCGTGTCCGACCGAGCTGCTCCGCGCGCTCCCAGAAAGCCGGGGCGACGTCGGACACCGTGCGCATCCACTTGCTGCCTTGCTTCACGATTGGCGCTGGAGACTCGAGCCCCAAGAGCAGCAACACCTTGTCGACACGCGCCTTGCGCAGATTCACCTTGGCGAGGAGCTGCGCGTCGGTGAGCCCATCGGGAGCGTCGGCAATCGCGGCAAGAACCGCGTCGACGTCGGCCCGTGATGGAAACGCAGTGCGGATGAAGAACTCTTGGATGTCACCGTCCTCGGCGCCGCTGAGCAGCACGCAGTAAGCGTCTTGCCCGTCACGACCAGCACGCCCCACTTGCTGATAGTACGCAATGACGTTGCCTGGTGATTGGTAATGCAGGACGAAGCGCAGGTCAGGCTTGTCGAAGCCCATCCCCAACGCGGACGTGGCGACGAGCGCCTTCACGCGATTGTCCAGCAATGCTTGCTCGAGGACGGGGCGATGCTCCGAGTCGGTGTCGCCGCTGTAGGCTTCGACCTCTAGACCTTGCGAGCGCAGCCAGTCGGCGACGAGCTGCGCATCTCGAACCGTGGAGACGTAGACGATCCCAGAGCCAGGCAACACCGAGAGCTGCTCCGCCAACCACGCGAGCCGCTCGGCACGGCCAGGCATCACGATGCTCTGCAAGCGCAATGCATCGCGCGTCAGGTCACCACGCAGCACGCCGAGGCCGGGACCGAGCAGGTGCTGCAAGTCATCGATGACGCGATTGGTCGCGGTCGCGGTGGTCGCCAGCACACGCACGTTGCCCGGTAGGTTCGCGATGAGCCGCTCGATACGTCGATAGTCGGGCCGAAAATCATGGCCCCACTCCGAGATGCAGTGCGCTTCATCCACGACGAACAAACCAATCCGCCGCGCGATGAGGGGTAGCACCTGGTCTTTGAACCGCGCGTTGCGGAAGCGCTCGGGCGACACCAGCAAGAGGTCGACCTCGTCCCGCGCGAGCGCCGCTTCGATGTCGGCCCAATCGTCGGTGTTCGACGCGTTGATCGTGCGCGCCCGCACCCCCATGGCGTTGGCGGCCTGGAGCTGATTGCGCATGAGCGCGATCAGCGGCGACACGAGGATCGTCGGGCCATGACCAGCATCGCGCAGCACCTTCGTGGCGACGAAGTACACCGCGCTCTTACCCCAGCCAGTCTTCTGGACGACCAGCAGACGCTCTCCAGCTTCGATCAGCCGGCGAAGCGCGACATCTTGGCCATCGCGAAAGACCGCGGCGGCGTTCCCAGTGCCCAGGCGAAGCAGCGCCAGCGCGCGTTGCTCATCGAACTGCATTTCGCACCCCCTTCAACAAGTGGATGCGGGAGCGAACCAACCTTGGGTGGCACCTCGATTTGGTTCGATGTTCAAGCTATCAGAGACCTCCGACAATTCTGGCTGAGCGGGGCAACGAACGAATGACGCAACGACTCGTCTACGACACGCGCGGCAACGGCCAACACACCGTGCTCATGTTGCATGGCTTTCTGGGCTCGGGGCGTAACCTGCAGTCGCTGGCGCGGCGGTGGGCGGAGCGGGAAGAGCGCTTGCGCATCATCCTGCCGGATCTCACGGGGCATGGGATGTCGCCGGCGCCGGTCGATCCGCCGACCATCGAGCAGGTGGCGCGGGATGTGATCGCTTTGGCGGACGAGGTTCACGCCGATGAGCCGCTGACCATCGTCGGGCATTCGTTCGGGGGGCGGACGGCGTTGATGGCGCGGATGCTCGAGCCGGCGCGCGTGGGGCAGGTCGTGCTGCTCGACATTACGCCCAGTCCGCTGCGGGGAGACGTCGGTGGTCTCGATCGCGTCCTCATGCACGTGCTGGGCGCGCCCGCGCAGGTGAAGTCGCGGGAGGAGATGCGCACGCTCTTTTTGGGGCATGGCATCAGCCCGGCGCTCACCGATTGGGTGCTCTTGAACCTCGTGCAGGACGGGGACGAGCTGCGCTGGCGGTTCGATCGCGAGAAGCTCGAGCTGCTGCACATGGAGGCTTCCCAGCAGGATCTCTGGCCCGCGGTCGAGGCCCCTGGCGTCAAAACCACGCTCATTTACGGGGATCGCTCGCGCTTCGTGAACGAGGCGGACGTGGACCGTTTCCAAGCCGCGGGAGCCGACGTCATCCGCATCGCGGGGGCCGGGCATTTTCTGCATGTCGACGCCCAGCCGGCGCTGCTGGACCATCTGGTGACGCTCGCGCTATGACGCGCGCCCATGCGTAAACATCAGGTTCGCGTCTACCCGTCGAAAGAGCATCTCCCGAAGGAAAAGCAGCTGGCTTGGGCCATGGCCGAGGTCGCGACCGACCCGGTCGCCATCGACCCCGCGACCAGCGACATGATCGTCAACCGCGTCATCGACAACGCGTCGGTGGCCATCGCCGCCATCAACCGCGAGCCGGTCGCCAACGCGCGCTCGCAGGCCTTGGCGCACCCGACGAACGACGGCGCCACCCTCTTCGGTCTGCCGTCGTCGGTCCGCGTCTCGCCCGAGTGGGCGGCCTGGGCCAACGGCACCGCGGTGCGTGAGCTCGACTTCCACGACACCTTCCTCGCCGCCGACTACTCGCACCCCGGCGACAACCTGCCGCCGATCATCGCGGTGGCGCAGCGCTTGGGGAAGAGCGGCGCGGACGTCATCCGCGGCGCCGCCACCGCCTACGAGCTCCACGTGAACCTCGTGAAGGCGATCTGCTTGCACAAGCACAAGATCGATCACATCGCCCACTTGGCGCCGTCCGCCGCGGCGGGCATCGGCACCATGCTGAACCTCTCGACCGACGTCATCTACCAGGCCATCCAGCAGGCGGTGCACGTGTCGTTCTCGACGCGTCAGTCGCGCAAGGGCGAGATCTCGTCGTGGAAGGCGCACGCGCCGTCGTGGGCCGGCAAGATCGCCATCGAGGCGGTCGACCGCGCCATGCGTGGCGAGAAGTCGCCGTCGCCGATCTACGAGGGTGAAGATAGCGTCATCGCCTGGATGCTCGACGGCGCGAAAGCCCAGTACGAGGTGCCGCTCCCCGAGAAGGGCGAGGCCAAGCGCGCCATCCTCGAGACCTACACCAAGGAGCACAGCGCCGAGTATCAGGCGCAGGCGCTCATCGATCTCGCCTTCCGTCTCGGCGAGAAGATCCCCGACACCTCGAAGGTGAAGAGCATCGTGCTGCACACCTCGCATCACACGCACTACGTCATCGGCACCGGCGCCAACGATCCGCAGAAGATGGATCCGAAGGCGTCGCGCGAGACCCTCGACCACAGCATCATGTACATCTTCGCGGTCGCGCTGCAGGACCGCGCCTGGCACCACGTGAAGTCGTACGCGCCGGAGCGCGCCCAGCGCCCCGACACCGTCGCGCTGTGGCACAAGATCTCGACCGTCGAGGACGAGGGTTGGACCAAGCGCTACCACGCGACCGATCCCAAGGAGAAAGCCTTCGGCGCCAAGGTCGTCGTGACCATGAACGATGGGTCCACGATCACGGACGAGCTGGCTCTCGCGAACGCCAACCCGGCGGGCGCCAAGCCCTTCAAGCGCCCCGACTACGTGCGTAAGTTCGAGACGCTCACCGAGGGCATCCTGGACACCGCCGAGATCAAGCGCTTCCTCGAGCTGGGCCAGCGCCTGCCGCAGCTCGCGGCGAGCGAGCTCCTGAGCCTCCATCCGGTGCTGCCGGCCGGCAAGCTCACGCACGCGACCCGCGACACCCGCGGCATCTTCTAGATCATCTTTCCACGGGCGGGCCCCGCGGGTCCGCGCCGTTTGGAGCGCATCATGTTGTTCGCGAGCGGCAATCCGACCCAAAAGCGCGCGGCCTTCCGCGAGAAGCTCCGCGCTGGTGGCTTGCTCCGTTTTCCCGGAGCGTTTTCGCCGCTCGTGGCCATGATGATCGAGCGCCTGGGTTTCGAGGGCGTCTACATTAGCGGAGCGGTGCTCTCGAACGACCTGGGCTATCCCGACGTCGGGCTCACGACGCTGAGCGAAGTGGCGCAGCGCGGCCGTATGATCGCGCGAGCCACCGAGCTGCCGTCGATCATCGACATGGACACGGGCTTCGGCGAGCCGCTCAACGCCGCGCGCACCGTGCAGGAGCTCGAGGAGATGGGCCTCGCCGGAGCGCACCTGGAAGACCAGGTGAACCCGAAGCGCTGCGGCCATCTCGAGGGCAAGGGGCTCGTCGAGACCGACGCCATGGTGAAGAAGATCGTCGCCGCCGCGAAGGCCAAGCGCGATCCGAATTTCCTGATCATCGCCCGCACCGACGCGCGCGCCAGTGAAGGGCTCGACAAGGCCATCGAGCGCGCCAAGGCTTACGTCGACGCCGGCGCCGAGATGATCTTCCCCGAGGCCATGCAGGACGAGAGCGAGTTCGCGGCCATGCGCAAGGCGGTGAAGGTGCCGCTGCTCGCCAACATGACCGAGTTCGGCAAGTCGAAGCTCTTGAACGCGAAGCAGCTCGGCGAGCTCGGCTACAACCTGGTCATCTATCCGGTGACGACGCTGCGCCTCGCCATGAAGGCCGTCGAGGAAGGCCTCACGCAAATCGCGCGCGAAGGCACGCAGGAAAATCTGCTATCGCGGATGCAGCACCGCAAAGAGCTCTACGATCTGATCCGCTACGACGAGTACACCGCCTTCGACGGCGCCGTCGCGGGCTTCCGCGGCAAGGCGACCGACAGCTAGGGCATCGCGCCCCGAGGCGTGGTACGACGCGGCCATGCACTATCTCCGCTTGGCCGCCGTCCTCAGCTTGGCCGTCGCTTGCTCGAAGTCGGCGAAGACACCCGCCGCCGAAGAATCACCCGCCGCACCGACCGCGGTGGAAGCCGCCACCGCCCGCCCCGACGACGTCGCGCGCCTGCAGCTCGCCGACGAAGCCGCCCCCGTCTTCGAGGACCGCGGCACCGTCGAGCTGAAGGCCAACGCCACCTTCCGCGACGCCCAAGCCGTCTACGTGCGCGCGCAGGCCAGCGAGCTCTTCGCCGCGGAGCTCGTCCGCTTCACGGTGCAAGGCACGCCCTACGGCCTCGCCGCCACCGGCGCCGACAGCACCGAGCAGATCGTCGTGCGCTTCCCCGGTAAGAGCGCCCCGGAGGCCTTCGACGTCGCCTGGGAATCGGTGACGCAGACCAGCGAGCCAGCCGGTAAGGGCACCCTCCACATCGTCGTGCCCAAGAACGTGAAGAGCGTGAAGACGCTCCCCACCGACTTCTTCGCGGCGCTCGGCTGGACGTTCCAGACGACCGCCCTGTCCGTGCCCGGCGCCGACTCGTTCTATACCTTCGCCGCCGAGCGAGCACGTCTGGTGAGCCGTCCCATGCGGCGCGGCAGCGAAGACCAGTTCGTCAACGACATCGACGAAGCCATGGCCATGTACACCGGCGCCGCGAGCTTGCGTGACGCTTTGCAAACGCAGCGCGCCCTGCGCATCCGCCGTCCGGGAAAGCGGACGGTCGCCATCGCCGATGTCGAGGCGCTGCCGGTCACGGCGCACCCTTGGGAGCGCCTGAACCGCGAGCTCGGCTTGAAGCCCACCGTCGAGCCGCTCGCGGGCGTCGTTCCCGCCGGCATGCTCTATCTGCACGCGAGCAGCGCCAAGGCCTTGCACGCCACCGTGAACACGCTCAGCGAGCGCTTGCTCGGCCTGGTTCAGGCGAGCGGCATCGATGGCGGCGACGGCGACATCATCAAGCGCTACGCCGACCAGCTCGCCCTCGAGAGCTCGCCAGCGATGAGCGTCCTCGCCGACACGGCGATCGACGGCATCGCGCTCGCGTCCAGCGACCCGTTCTTCCGCGAAGGCACCGACGTCACCGTCGTCTTCCACGTCACCAACGCCCCGCTCTTGAAGACCGGCCTCGCCAAGAAGGTCGACGACCTGAAGAGCCGCTTCACCACCACGACCACGACCTACAAGCTCGGCGCGCACGAGGTATCCCTGACCGCTTCTGCGGATGGCGCCGTCAACCGCCACCAGCTCGAGCTCGGCGACGCCGTGCTGGTGTCGAACAGCAAGGCGGCCCTCGAGCGCTTCGTGGCCGTGCGCGACAGCGGTGCCCCGTCGATCGCCGCGGGCGGCGACTTCAGCTACCTGCGCGCGCTCTATCCCTATGACCGCGGCGCCGAGGACGCCTTCGCCTTCGTGGGCGACGCGTTCGTGCAGCACGTCACCAGCCCCGCCTTCAAGATCGCCTCGGCCCGCCGAGTCCAGGCGGCCGCCGACGTGCGCGCCGTGAGCTACGCCGCCATGCTCTACGCCTGGCTCGAAGGTCACGCGCCGCAATCGACCGACGCGCTGCTCAAGGCGAAGCTCCTCGAGAAGTCGGATCTCGTGCACGAAGGCGGCGAGCCCATCACCTTCGACCGCATCACCGGAGCACGCTCGAAGTCGGCCAGCGGCTTCGCGAAGCCCATCCTCGAGACCGTCATCGACAAAGTGACCCCCGAGGAGCGCGAAGCCTACGCGAGCTTCCGCAGCGAGTACGAGATGGTGTGGAGCCGCTTCGTCGATCCGGCCGCGCTGCGCATCACGACGCGGGGCAAGTCGCTGACGCTCGACGCGCGCATGCTGCCGGTCACGAGCCGTGGCGACTACGCGGACATCGAGTCGCTCGCCGGCCCCGCCCGGCTCGCCGCGCCGCCCGCGCGCGACGGCATCACCTGGGTGAGCGCCGTGGGCCCCGACGCGGCACTGCGCCGAGACCTCGAGGGCACCGGCAAGGGCTTCATGGGCAGCGACTTCTCGCTCGGCTGGCTCGGCACCTGGGTGACCGTCGGCGCCATGGACCGCGCGGGCCTCTGGGACCTGGTGGTGGCGAGCGGCACTCTGGGTGAGCCACGCCATGACGAAGAAGCCGACGAGAGCGGCTTCATACCGCCGCTTTGGCGGACAGCCCTGCAACGCGCGCCCATCTTCGTGGGCGCCGACGTGAAGAACCCGGTGGCGCTGGCCGCGCTCCTCACGGGTGCGCGCCGCGCCGTCGAGCAAGCGGCGCCTGGCCTCGTCGAGTGGGCCACCGAGGAGCCGATCGACGGTCAGCCCGTGTCGGTCATCCGCGAGATGAGCGAGGTCGCGCCCGAGCAGCGCATCGCCATCCGTTACTCGACCATCAATGGCGTCTTCATGGCGAGCTTGTCGCGCGAGACGCTCGAGAAACAATTCGCGAGCATCAAGGCGGGTCGTGGCCCGAAAGCAGCGCCGAGCGAGACCAAGCAGACCCCGAGCACCAAGAGCCTCGAGGTGAGCGCGCAGTCAGCGATCGACTACGCTCCAGCGGACAATGGTTGGATCGCGAAGATCGCCACGGCCCTGCTCGAGCGCTCGCAGAAGCTGGGTGTCTTGCGCGCGGCGGCCGCCGAGCGCGCCATCGCGCCCTACCTGACCGGCGTCACCGATGAAGCCGAGCGCGCACGCATCACCACGGCGATGCTGGGCTACTCGGCCCACGCACCCGATGTCTCGCCGAGCGCCAGCATCGCGCGCCTGCGTGGCGTCAGCGCCCGCGTGTCGGTCGATGGCCAGAACGACCATCGTGGCCTCCACGCGGCGGTGACGCTCAGCGAGTAATCGGTTACTGGTCCGCCCAAACGCGGACGTAGTTGACCTGGTACGACCACTCGATGCCGCTCGGGGTATCCCAGAGCGGCTCGTGGAAGGGACCAACCCCTAGGACGACGTACATCTCCTGGTTGAACCGATCGGTCCAGATCTTGTCACCCAGCGGCCGGCCATCGAAGAAGAAGGTGACGCCGTCCGGCTCCCAGTGTGCGCCATAGCGGTGGAAGTCGTCCGAGAGCGCGCCTAGACCACCCAGGACCTCGGTCGCGCGGCGCTGGCTGATCTGCTCGGCGCCGCCTCCCTCGTCGCCCATCCAGAGGGTTCCCGTATAGTCGTTGGGATTGCGATTGCCGTCGCACCAATCACCACCGAGGCAAGAGTACGCCTCCATGATGTCGATCTCGGGGCGCGTCGCGTCGTTGTGCGCGTAGAGCCAGAAGGACGGCCATTGACCTGGGCCAGGCGGCAGCTTGGCTTCGATCTCGAACCAGCCGTAGCGCTGCGCGAACGTGCCGTCGGTGTTGAGGTCGACGTTGTTGAACTCCCACGAGCCGTCGGAGTGCTTCGCCGACCACATCTTCACGACGCCGTCCTCGACGCGATGCGTGTCGAGGTCGTGCTCGGGGACCCACCACATCTGCTTGCGCCACACCGAGTAGTCCACGCTGCTGCCGTTGAACTCGTCATGGAACGTCATCGCGCCGTACGAGCCAGGCGCCGCGCCCGCGGGACCGTCGCCGCTCGGCGGATCGACTGGAGGATTGGTCGGCTCCTCGCCGCCACCTTCGCCAACGCTCAGCGTGCCCACCCAGTAGCGTTGCTGATCGTCCTGCCAGGCGGGTCCCTCGGAGCTCATGCTCACACGGTCCCACGGCGCATGCGTCTGGTAGAGCCCGACGAAGATATCGTACTGCCCCGAAGCGTAATCGGGGATGGCGAAATCACGCTCGTGCACCACCGCGCCCGACCATTGGCTCGTCCCCTGCTCCGGCCAGTAGTCGTCACCGAATTGGATGACGCCATCGCGGACGAAGTGCACGAAGACCATCATGTCCTCGCCCATCGGCGACGCGTACCAGTTGAGCGCGTAGCGCGCGGTGCCACCCGCCGCGCCACGCACCTCCATTGGGCTCACCGGCCGCACGGTCGTGGAGCTGCTGATGCTCGAGCTTGGCGCCCCGAGGTTGGTGATGCCGCTGTCGGGGCCGCCGTCGACCGCCCCCGAGCAACTCGCGACGAGTGAGGCGCAACATAGCGCCGTGAAGACACGTTGAATGGCAAACATGCTGATTCTCTCCAGTGGAAAAGCTGTGCGGAAAAACGGAGCCTCCTTCTTCAAGAGAGGTGCCAACGCCATTTCCACGAAGAATCAGGCACTTCGCCGTCAGACGCGGGAGCAGCCACAGCCTGGGCTTGCCACGTTTGGTGGTGTGCTCACCCCGCTGACAGGACGTACCGTGTTCACTCGTTGCGCAGGTCGATGAAGCGCGTCGTCGTTTGATGCGGGCGCACCGTCACCGTCAGGGTCGAGACCTTCCCCGACGGGCTGGTGAGCGTGAGCGTGTGCTTTCCAGCGGGCAGCTTGTGCTCGACGATGGGCGTGGTCTGCGTCAGCGCTTTGCCGTCGATGGCGACACGGGCCCAAGGCGCGGCGTTCACCGTGAGGAAGCCCGACTCGGGCTCGCGCGCCCGACGTTTGCTCGGCGCCGAGGCGGGGGCCGCGGTGGGCTCCCCTGGCGTGAGATGAGCGCCATTGTCCGCAATAGCATCCTCATCCGCGGCAGGGACGGGTGTGGGCACGGGTGGCGGCGTGGCTGGCTGCGCGGTGGTGATAGGGAGTGGGACGGCGGGAACGCTCGAATGATCCAGTGTGCTGGTAAGGATGGCATCAGCAGTAGGGATTCGCGGTTCGATGATCCCTAAAATGATCCCGTTTGTGGGCGAAGCAGTCGTTAAGGACTGCGTGCTAAGTAGCGAGTCAGGATGAGAGACAAGGTTGGCATCAGAATCGGCGGCGGCAGTTGGCGCAGGGGCAAGCGGCCTGACAGATTGAGCCGAAAACCACGATTCGGGAGGGCCGAAATAAGAGCTGCGCGGCAACGGCTGGACGGGAAGGTCTTCAAATTCACCGATCACGGGATTGTCGGGCGACCAAGGCATGGGGAGACTCCTTCAAGACAAGTGCTTAGTACGAAAGCACAAGTCGAGTGCTGAGTGCTGAGTACTAAGGGCAGCGCATACTGAGTGCTAAGCAGAGATGGTGTTTGTGCCGCGTCGCGATCATGGGCAGCGCCCAATGAATTGCGATGCACGAATAGATGTGCGGACGGACGACGGTTGATATTAGGAAAGACGACGTTGGCGGCGTGGCTAAGGTCGTTTTTCTGTTGTGATGATAGGATACAACAGGTTTTCTGACTTGAACACCCTTACATTTGTAAGCTTACAAATGTAAGGGGGGTGAGTGTGGA
>JBDHVB010000138.1:0-15189 GCA_039809465.1 Myxococcota bacterium | reverse complement strand
TTCACCGCGGCCGGGATCGTGTACTTCGGTTCGAGATAGAAGGTAGTGACGAAGAAGAGCATTACGGCGACCAGTCCATCGATGACGCGCTCGACGACGATGGAGCCCCAGCCGCTGGTCTTCGTCACGCCGGCTTCCTTCTTGAGCATGTACGGGCGCGCGAACTCCCCCAGGCGGAGCGGCAGCGCCAGGATGAGCATGAAGCCGACGCTGCTGATGCGGAACAACGCGCGCGTCGAGATCCGCGCGAACGGACGGATGAGGATGCCCCAGCGGTAAATACGGCAGATCTGAATGGCGGCGGTCGCGATAGCGAACAGCGCCGTGTAGCGGTGATCGGCCTTCTTCACCTGCTCCATCATCAAACCGAAGTCGACGTGACGGAACACGAAGTAGAGACAGGCGAAGCTGACCCCGAGGCTCACGGCGAAGCGCAGCAGGTTCTTGGCCGTCCAGGTCTTGGCGCGCACGGGCTTCGCGGGAGGAGGCCCGGCTTTCGAGTCGACAGTGTTCATGTGGGCTAAACTACGACGACGTCATCGGCAACAAGGCCGTGGCGGTTGCATCCTTCAAAATAGCGTTCGGATTCTCGTTGATTGCTCGCTTCACGGCCGCGTCGCCATAGGTCCCACGAACCGTCTCGAGTGCCTCACCGAGCCACTCCCCGACTTGTTTCGGGCGGTGGATATCGCTTGCGAGGACATGAACCAAGCCCCTCGCGACCATCTTTTCGGCCCGCGTCCGCGCCCGATCGCCATAGACGTCGACGAAGCTCCCCAGCTCGACCTGCATGCGCACGCCGCGCTCGACCAGCCGCTCGACGGTGTCGTGCTCGATGTAGCCGTAGCGCTCGGGGTGCGCGAGGAGCAGGCGGTAGCCCTTCGCCTGTAAACGAAACAGCTGGAGCTCGGGCTGCGGGATGCGCTCCCACGGCAGCTCGACCAGGAGCCACTTGCTCGCGCCGCCAATGCACGTCGCGCCCTGCGGCAAGCGCCCGAAGAGCTCGGGGGTGAGGCAATGCTCTGCGTTGGCGTACAAACCGAGCGGAATACCGGCCTCGGCGAGCGCCTCGGCGAGCGCCTGCCGGGCCGTCAGGTTGAGCTCGGTCGAGACGTCGCCGCCCACGCCGCCGCCAGTGTGAGGCGACGGCGCGATGTGCGTGTAACCCAAAGCGACCATGGCACGGGCAATCTCGAGCGCCGCGGCCAGGTCGGGGGCTCCGTCGTCGACGCCGGGCAGGATGTGACAGTGCAAGTCGAGCATGACGAGCCCGCGTTGGACGGTGGCCGCGGCGCGTTATGCAGCAGCCAGTGTCGCGAAATACGCGGGGTTTAATCACATTGACGGAAAAGGCCCTGGATTCCTATGGTGCGCGCCCATGTCCATCGCCCTTGGAGCCCAGCCGCTCACCCTCGAATCCGTTGCCCAAGTCGCCGAAGGCGGCAAAGTCGCTCTCTCGGCCGAAGCCCGTGAGCGCATGCACGCGTCGCGCGCCATCGTCGAGCGCAAGGCCGCTGGCACCGCGCCGGTCTACGGCGTCACCACGGGCTTTGGCGCCCTCGCCGAGATCAAGGTTCCGCCGGATCAGCTGCGTGCCTTGCAGCGCAACTTGATCCTGTCGCATGCCGCCGGCGTCGGCCGTCCGCTATCGCGCGCAGAGACCCGCGCCATGATGCTCCTGCGAGCCCAGGTGCTCTCCGAGGGCTTCAGCGGCGTGCGCGTGCAGGTCGCCGAGACCCTCATCGAGCTCTTGAACCGCGGCGTGCACCCGGTCATCCCCGAGAAGGGCTCGGTCGGCGCCTCGGGTGACTTGGCTCCCTTGGCGCACCTGACGCTCGCGATGATCGGTGAAGGGGACGTCGAGCTCGAAGGCCGCATCATGCCGGCCAAGGAAGCCCTGCAGCAGGTCGGTCTCACGCCAGTCGTGCTCGAGGCCAAGGAAGGTCTGTCGCTGGTGAACGGCACGCAGGCGATGGCCGCGCTCGGCTCGCTCGCGATCCTCACCGCGGAGCGCTCAGCGAAGGTCGCCGATATCGCCGGTGCCATGACGCTCGAAGGTCTCGCGGGGCTCGCGAGCGCGTTCGATCCGCGCATCCAGGCCGCGCGCCCACACCCGGGTCAGGCGCTGTGCGCCGAGAACCTGCGCAAGCTCACGCACGGCAGCAAGATGCTCTCCCAGAGCCAGGCCAAGAAGACCCAGGACTGCTACTCGCTGCGCTGCATGCCGCAGGTGCACGGCGCGACCCGCGACGCCCTCGCCTACGCACGCCAGGTGTTCGAGCGCGAGATCAACAGCGCCACCGACAACCCGCTGGTGTTCGCGACGGAGGACGAGATCATCTCGGGCGGCAATTTCCACGGCCAACCGCTGGCGCTCGCGCTGGACTTCGTCGCTATCGCGGTCGCCGAGCTCGCGAACATCAGCGAGCGCCGCGTCGAGCAGCTGGTGAACCCGTCGCTCTCCGGTCTGCCGCCCTTCTTGGTTCCCGAGAGCGGCATCCACTCGGGCTACATGATCGCGCAGGTCACCGCGGCCTCGCTGGTCAACGAGAACAAGGTCTTGGCGACGCCCGCTTCAGTGGACAGCATCCCGGGGAGCGCCTCGCGCGAGGACCACGTGTCGATGGGCATGACCTCGGCGCGCAAGCTCCGCGAGATCGTCGGCAACACCCGCGTCGTGCTCGCGGTCGAGATGCTCTGCGCCGCGCAGGCCATGGACTTCCGCGCGCCGCTCACCGCTGGAGCGGGCACCGCCGCGGCGCACAAGGCCTTGCGCAGCGTCATCCCGCACATGGACGCCGACCGCTTGATGGCGCGTGATCTCGAGGCGGTGCTCGCCGTCGAGCAGCGCGGTGACATCTTGAAGGCGGCCGAGGGCGCGGTTCAGCGCCTCAATTAGCTGTGGGAGCTAGGCCGCCTGGCTGTGCCCCGCGCTCGGGCTGACGAGAGGCTAGCGCTTGATGCCGAGCATCTTCGCGAGCCGCTCGTGCATGCCCTCGGCATCGCCGCGCACCTCTTCGATGAGGTGCGAGCCCTCGGAGGCGACGTCGACCGCCTTGTCCATGGCGTTGCCGTTCGCGGTGCGCGCGAGAGCGAGCGTGCGGTTGTTCGCCTCCTTGGCGGCGCGGCGCTTGGCCATGCGGGCGAGCGCGGCTTTGCGGGCCTGCACCATTTGATTGAGCATGGCGAGGCGGGCCTCGAGCATCTCCTTGGTGACGCTCGGGTTGCGGGCGAGCGCGCCTTGGCGGGTCAGCATGCTCGCGAGGTCGACGTGCGCGCCGGGCTCGAGCCCCATGAGATCCACCGCCGAGCGGATGATGACGGGATCGGGGTTCTCGATGCCGTAGGCCGGCGGGATGACGATCTTGCGCAGGTCGGTCGCGCCTTCGGTGCCACGCAGCGCCGCGGCGCCCTTGGCGCGCAGATTGACCTGGTTCACGCCCGAGACGTCGCGGTTGAAGTACGCCGCCTTGTACGCCGGGCTCGCCGCGGTGGTGCCGGGGGCCGGGCCAGCGCCGCTACCTTCGACGGGGAGCTTGGCCTCGAGGCGCGCCTTGATGACGTCGCCGACGTTGCCGATGTCGCGCCCGCTCGGCGCCCTACCGCCGAACTTGCCCTGCTTGTTACCGCCGGTTTCACTGCCCTCGTCAGTGATGATCTGAGGGACCGGTGGTTTGTAGAGGAGGTCGCGGCCGGACATTGCCAGTGAATGTTAGCACGTGCGGCTGACGCTGGGCTATAACGCCCCGCCATGGCAGCTAAACCCGCTGAAATCCCGGGCTCGAGGCCCCTCCAGCGCGCCGACGTCCGCGCCGCGGCAGGCCGCATGATCATCTGTGGCTTCGAAGGCACCGGCGTCACTGCCGAGCTCAAGGAGGTCCTCCGTGAGGTCCAGCCGCTCGGCCTCATCCTCTTTGCGCGCAACATCGAGTCGCCCGAGCACGTCACCGAGCTGGTCCGCGAGCTCAAGATGCTCCGCAAGGACGAGCCGCTGCAAATCAGCGTCGATCAGGAAGGTGGCCGCGTCCAGCGCATCCGCGCGCCAGCGACCGTGTGGCCCGCCATGCGCAAGCTCGGCGCCGTCGACGACGCCGCGCTGACCCAAAAGGTCGGCCTCGCGCTCGGCAAGGAGCTGCGCGCCATGAACTTCGACATCGACTACTCGCCAGTGCTCGACGTCGACACCAACCCGAAGAACCCGGTCATCGGCGACCGCTCGTTCGCCGCGAGCGCCGCGGGCGTCACCAAGCACGCCATAGCGTTCATGAAGGGCCTGAACGAAGCCTCCATCGGCGGCTGCGGCAAGCACTTCCCCGGCCACGGCGACACCGACCTCGACAGCCACCTGGCGCTGCCGAAGGTCGAGCACGAGATCCCGCGCCTGCGCGAAGTCGAGTGGCCCCCCTTCAAGAAGGCCATCGACGCGGGCCTCGACGCGATCATGACCGCGCACGTCATCGTCGCCGCGCTCGACGAGAAAACACCCGCCACCTTCTCGCGGAAAGCGCTCGACACCTTGCGCGGAGAGCTCGGCTTCGGGGGCATCATCATCAGCGACGACATCGAGATGAAGGCCGTCGCCGATCACCACTCGCCGACACGGATGGCCGAGCTCGGCCTCGCCGCCGGCATCGACGTCTTCCTGTCGTGCAAGCGCTACGAGTCGACGCTCGAGCTCTTCCGCGGCCTGGTGCAGCAGGTCGAGACCGGCGCCCTGCCACAGCTCCAGCTCATCGCCGCCGACAAGCGCATCAAGGCCTGGCGCGACCGCTGGTATCGCGCGCCCAAGCCCTACAGCGAGACCAAGCAGATCATCGGCTGCGCCGAGCATCAGGATCTCGCGCAGCTCGTGGACGCTCGCTACCAAGCCGGGTGACGGTGCGACTTCACCTGCCGCGGGTGTTGAGAATCGCCCGCTATCAGCGCAGCTCGAGCCTGACTCGCGGTCCGCCTATTCTTCGATGGTCTCGGCGCGAAACGGCTCCAAAATCTCGTAGAGGCTGCGCTCGGGGAGGGTTTTGAGCTCGTCGCGGGCGCGGGCGGTGTCGAGGACGGCGTTGAAGCGGATGTGGTCGAGCTCGGGGGCCGGGAACGAGGTGAGGCGGTACTTCCAGGCGCGCTCGAGGAAGCCACGGAAGAGCGGGTACGGCACCGGCAGCGTCGGCTTGCCGAGCGCCTTCAAGATACGCGATAGCGGAACGGGGTCGGTGCTCGCCAGGTTGAAGACGCCACGCACGCCGGGCTCGATGGAGGCCTCGATGTAGCGCAGCAGGTCATCCTCGGCGATGAGCTGCACGATGGGATCGAAGCCCATGATCTTGGGCACGATGCGCAGGCGGAAGTAGTTCGACGGGGCGTTGCGCACGTGCGGCCCGACGATGTGGGCCGGCCGCAAGATGACCGTCTCGATGTCGACGTGGCGCCAGAAGAACGACTGCACGGCGCGGTCGACCGCCACCAAGGTGCGGACCTCGGGGAAGCGCTGCGACGCCATGAGCGGCGCGTCCTCGCTGATGAAGTGCGAGTTCGTGGGCATCGGGCCGTAGACGTCGCCCGACGAGAGCAGCACCAGCTTTTTGATCTTGTACTTCGACACGTAGCGCAGCAGCGTCTCGGTGCCGATGACGTTGCGCGCGTAGAGCTTCTCGCTGGGGATGCGGAAGTTGTGGATGGTGCCCAGGTGCACGACCGCGTCGAACTTGCCGTTGCGCAAAATGTCTTCGGCCGGGCGGCGGCGGATGTCGACCTGATGGTGCACGATGTTCGCGGGCAAGCCCGGCGACGCGCGCTGATCGATGCCAACGACCTCGTGCTTGCGCCGCAGCATCTGCGCCACACGCCGACCCAACCGCCCCGAGATGCCCGTCACACAGATGCGCACTTAAGCCACCCTCACCAGAACACGTGCTCCCGCGCCTTCAGACCTTCGTCGATCATGCTCTGCATCGCGGAGCGCAGAGTATCGACCTTGTGACGAATGACGTCGTCTTCGTCGTTCGGGTCGCCGCTGAACACCATCGGCTTGCCGAAGTAGATGCGATAGCGGGTCGGCGCCGGGAACGGCACGAGCGTCGGCGTGATCGGCAGCGCCGGTACGCCGAACAGCTTGCCGAGGGTGCGTGACGCGAAGATCGACGGCGACTGCTCCTCGGCGCCGATCACCGCGACCGGGACGATGGGCGCGTTGGCCTCGATGGCGAGCCGCATGAAGCCGGTCCCGAATTGCTGGAGGCGATAGCGTTCGCTCCACACCTTGTTGAGGCCGCGCACACCCTCGGGGAAGACGAGCAGCGACTCTTCGGCCTCGAGCAGGCGCTTGGCGTTCTCTGGCGTGCCCAGGAACTGGCCGACGCGCGCCATGAAGGTCGACACGAACGGCGTCTCGGGCACGAAGCGCTCGATGGCGCTGCGGCAGAAGCGCGGCGGCTCGCGCTCGAGGAACATGGACATGGCGATCATGGCGCCGTCCATCGGCAGCTGGCCCGAGTGATTCGACACCAAGAGGCAGCGGCCATCGGGGATGTTCTCGATGCCGAAGGACTCGCAGCGGTGGTAGTGGCGGTACACCCAGGCGCCGAGCCCAATGACGCGCTTCACGTACTGCGGATCGAAGCCGAAGGCGTCGACGCCATAATCGGAGAGCCGCGTCGGAATGCGATCGAGCCGCGCCTCGAGCTCGGGGCTCGAGATGATTTCGCCGATCTGCTCGCTCGCGCGGTTGGCGAAGCCGAGTACCTTGCCCGCAACCGTAGTCCAGTCCACGGGACGACTCCGTAGCGAAACGCCGGCCAAAGCGCAACGAGCTACGTGCGCAGAAGCTTGGCCATCTCGGCAGGCAGGTGGGGGGCGATGGCCGTCCGATCGTTCACCGGGTGGTTTCGTGCGTCGGCCAGGGCGCGGACGGTGGCGTCGTGCGTCAGGCCGTTGGTCGCGAGGACCACGCCGCCCAGGCCCGGATCGATGGCCTTGCCTTCGAGGTCGCTGACACGCCCGCCGGCCTCGGTGACCATCAACGCTCCGGCGGACAGGTCCCAGGGCTTCAAGCCATACTCCCAGTAGAGGTCGTAGCGGCCCGCCGCGACGTACGCGAGGTCGAGGCCCGCCGAGCCAAAGCGCCGTATGCCTTGGGTGACGAGGTTCATGGCGCAGAACTCGGCGTGATTGTCGGGGATGGTGCCGCGCAGGCGGTCGTAGTGGAAGCCGGTGACGCCCATCGCGGCGATGAGGGTCGCGGTCTGCGAGACGCGGATGGGCTTACCGTTCAAGCTCGCGCCCTTGCCGCGCTCGGCCACGAAGAGCTCGTTGCGCATCGGATCATAAGCGACGCCGATGGTCGTGGCGTAGCCACCGTCGGGACGGCGCTGTTGCACGGCGAGGAGCACGCAGAAGTGCGGGATGCCGTGCGCGAAGTTCACGGTGCCGTCGAGCGGGTCGATGATCCAGCGGGTGTCGCCCTCCCCGCCCGCGCCCGACTCCTCGGCGAGGATGGCGTGGTCCGGGAAGCGCCCCTTGATGCCGCCGATGATGGCCGCCTCGGAGGCGAGGTCGGCGTCGGTCACCAGGTCGATCTCACCCTTGTGGCGCACCCGCACACCGCTCGCGAAGGAGCGGCGCAAGACGTCGCCAGCGGCGTGGGCCCGCTCGACCGCGAAGGCCGCGAGGTTCATTTGCCGAGGCGCTCGATGAGCTTGTCGTGCAGGCCGCCGAACGCGCCGTTCGACAAGATCATGATCACGTCACCCGCCTTGGCCTCGGCCGCGACGGTGTCCGCGATGGCGTCCACGCTCTCGATGAAGCGCGCCGGGACGCCCTTCCCCATGACCTCGTAGGCGAGCTTGGTCGGATCGAAGCGCTCGGCCGCCGCGACCTCGGAGAGCCGCTCGTGCGACGAGATGATCACGCGGTCCGCTTTGGCGAACGCGCTGACGTATTCCTGCTGGAACACGTTGCGGCGGCTCGTGGCGCTGCGCGGCTCGAAGATCGCCCAGATACGGCGGCGCGGCCAGCGGGTGCGCGCGCCCTCCAGCGTGACCTCGACCGCGGTCGGATGGTGCGCGAAGTCGTCGACGATGGCGATGCCGCCCGGCTCGGCACGCAGCTCGAGACGGCGGCGCACCCCGGCGAAGCTCGCGAAGCCGGCGCGCAGCTCCTCGGGCGTGAGGCTCGCGTCACGCAGCGCGCCGATGGCGGCGAGCGCGTTGGCGGCGCTGAAGTCACCCCAGAGCGGCAAGGTCATCTCCCCCAAGGACACGCCGTCGTACACTGGCGTGAAGGTGAGGCCGTTCGGACCGCTGCTGTAGCTCTCGAGATAGAGGTTCGCGCCGGGGGTCTTCTTGGTGGCGTACGTGGTGACGCGCTTGGTCTTGGCGCCCTCCGCGATGAGGCGGCGCGCCCGCTCGGCGCCGTGCCAGACCACGAAGTGGCCGTCCGCTGGAACGGTGCCGACGAGCCCCGCGAAGGCCCGCTCGACCGCCTGGATGTCGGCGAAGATGTCGGCGTGATCGAACTCGAGCGAGGTGATCACCGCGGTCTTGGCGCGGTAGTGCATGAACTTCGGGCCCTTGTCGAAGTACGCCGTGTCGTACTCGTCGCCCTCGATGACGAAGAAGCCACCGTTGCCCGTGCGGAACGACTCGCTATAGCCGACGAGGGCGCCGCCCACGAGGTAGCCCGGGTCTTTCTTGGCGTGCATGAGCACGTGCGCCACCAAGGCGGTGGTCGTGGTCTTCCCGTGCGTGCCGGCGATGACGATGCTGTGCTTGCCGCCGATCCCGAACTCGGCGACCGCTTGCGGCATCGACATGTGCGGCAAGCCCAGCTCGCGCACCGCGATGGCCTCGGGGTTGTTGGCGCGCACGACGTTGCCGATGATCACGAGGTCGGGCTTGGGCTCGAGATGCGCGGCGTCGAACCCTTCGAGCACCGGGATGCCCCACTCGCGCAGCTTGTCGCTCATCGGCGGATAGGCATGCACGTCGCTACCGCGGACATTGTGACCTTGAGCCTTCAAGAGCCCCGCGAGCGCGCCGACGCCGGTACCGCAGATCCCGATGAGATAGATGTCTTTAGCCACGCCGAAGGGCTACCACCCTCCGGCCATCCAACGAAAGAATCTAGCGGCCGGGCTTTCTCAAAGTGGCGATGTTGCCGCCGCTGCCGATGCCCGCCATCGGCGCCTTGTAGAACGCCTCGGAGCCGACCGCCTTGCCCGGGTCGGGAGGGAGCGCCTCGCCGTGCTTGGCGATGAGCTCGAAGACGCGCGGGCGGAACTTGTTGAGCGCGTCCTCCTTGCCCTCGAGGGTCGGGTGCGCGGCGTTGGTGAGGACGACGCCGATGATGTCGGTCGCGAGATCCACCCAAATGGTGCAGCCGTTGCTGCTCGCCATGCCCACCGAGTTGAGCGAGAAGCGCTTGCCGGCCTGGGCGTGATGCGCGGGCGGCGTATCCCAGGCCAAGGTGCGGGTGGTGCCGCGGAAGCGCTTCGAGCGCGTCCAGAAGCGGCGCACCGGGCCGGCGAGGAAAGTGCGGCCGCTCCCCGAGTAGCTCTGCCAGAGCGTATGCACGAGGGTCCACACGGCGTCGACGTTGCCGAACAGGCCGGCGTGCCCGGCGACGCCGCCCATCGCCCAAGCGTTGCTGTCCTGCACCTGGCCCTGGAGGAGCTTCTCGCGCCACTCGCTCTGCTCGGTCGCCGCGAAGACACGCCGCGGCCCGACCTTCGCGGGTGGTTCGTCATGGCGGACGAAGATGAGGCCCTGATCGAGCCCCAGCTCGCGATAGACCTCGCGCTGCAAGAAGACGTCGAGCGGCTGCTGCAGGATGTTCTCGATGATCCAGCCGAGCACCATGAAGTTGATGTCGCCCGGAATCGCCTTGGTGCCGGGGTCGGCGTCGAAGCGCAGCTCGGTGATGCGCTTGCGCACCTTGGCCATCGCCTTGCGCGTGCCCATGGTCTTGAGCTCGGGGCGGAGCTTGGCTTCCTCGGCGGCGATCTCTTCCCAGAAGTTACGATGCGCCGGCAGGCCGCTGCTGTGGTCGAGCAGCATGTCGATGGTGATCGGGGCGAACTTGGGATCCTTGAGCTCGGGCAGCGTGGTCGCGATGCTCGCGCCGAGATCGATGCGGCCACGGCTCGCGAGCTCCATGGCGGCAAGGCCCGTGGCGAGCGGCTGCGTGAGCGCGCCCAGATCGAAGTACGTGTCGATGCCGACCTTGCGCACCGGCGGCGGCGCCACCGCGCAGCCGTAGATGCCACGGTGGAAAATCCGGCCGCCCACCGAGGCGATGCACGCCGCCGCCGAGCACGTCTTCTCGGCGACCAACGTCTGGATGCAGCGGTCGATGTCGGGGACCGAGACGTCCGGGAACGCTTGTGCCGGTGCTTTGGGCTTCACACGCTCACGTCAGCACTAGCGCCGTTCAACGTCAACACACCCTCGTGGGGGTCGAGCGTCGCCAGGGAGCCCGCGAGCACGGCGCGCGAGGTCGGCTCATGGCCAATAGGCAGCTCCGCGAGCACGGGTACACCGAGTGGCTTCAAGACATCGGAGACCACGTCGAGCGCGGTGAAGTCGGTGTTCGCCGAGTGGCAATCCGTGAGCTGGCCGACCACCACGCCCACGACACCGTCGAGGGTGCCGCTCTGGATGAGCTGCGTGAGCACGCGGTCCAGACGATAGGGCTGCTCGCCGACGTCCTCGAGATAGACGATGGCGCCGCGCATCGAAGGGAGGAGACCAGTGCCCGCCATAGCGGCCAGCACCGTGATGTTGCCGCCCAGGAGTCGGCCGCTCACCAGCTCGCCGGGGTGCACGACGCGGCCGCGGAAGAGGCGCGGCGCGGGTGACGTGAGCCAGCTCATGAGCTCGTCACGCGCGCCGTCGGACCATTGCGGCAAGGTCGTGACGTTGGCGCCGTGGAGCGAGGCGAGCCCGGCCCGCGCCCAGAGCATGTGCAGCGCCGTCGCATCGGAGAAGCCGACCAGCCACTTCCCTGCCCTGCGCACCGCGTCCACCGGCACGTGCGGCAGCAAGCGCGTCGCGCCGTAGCCACCACGCGCGACCCAGACGGCGCGCGTGTCGGGCTCACCCAAGGCATGACGGAGCTCGGCCAAGCGACGCTCGTCGTCACCCGCGAGATAGCGGTGCTTCGCGAAGATGCCATCGTCATAGCGGACGGCGAAACCGGCGCGCTCGAGCAGCGTCAGACCGGCGGCGAAGCGCTCGCGCTCGAACGCCCCGCAAGGCGCGATGACGCGCACCACGTCCCCCGGCCGCACCGGGTCGGGCACGCGCCACGGGATGGTCATCCCAGCTCTCCCAGGGCGATGCTCTCGGTGCGATTCCGGCCCTGGTGCTTGGCGCGATAGAGATAGGCGTCGGCGCGCTGCACCAGCGCTTCGGGCGTCGAGACGGCTTCGACCTCGCCCCACGAGGCAAGGCCGATGCTGATGGTCACGAGGATGCGCTGCCCGTCGTGCTCGATGACCATCGACTCGAGGAGGCGGCGGATACGCTCGGCGGCAGCGAAGGCGGCGGCGCCCTTGGTGTCGCGCATGATCACGGCGAACTCCTCGCCCCCCCAGCGCGAGACCGTGTCTTCCTGGCGGATGGACTCGAGGAGCACGCGCGCGACGTTGCGCAGCACGACGTCGCCCGCGGTGTGGCCGTAAGTGTCGTTGATGCGCTTGAAGTGATCGATGTCGCACATGGCGAGCGACAGACCTTTGTCGTGCCGGCGCGCGTAAGCGATCTCCGCCGGCAAGCGCTCCACGAAGTACTTCTTGTTGAAGCAGCCGGTGAGCGAGTCGCGCGTGGCCCACTCGTATTGACGACGGCTGAAGTCTTCCTCGAGCGCGTCTTGCAGGGAGAACTTGAGGATGGTCGTGGTGCCGATACGGATCTTGTCGCCATCGCGGAGCACCCGCTCGGCCACGCGCTCCCCATTACAAAACGTGCCGTTGGTGCTGTCGAGGTCGAGCAAGGTGACCTGGTCACCCGTTTGCGAGATCTTGGCGTGGCGGCGTGAAACACCGTCATCGACGATGCGGAGTGCGGCGTTCTCACTGCGGCCGAGAATGAACTCGGATCCGTCCAGCTTGTAGATGCGCCCCAGCTCGGAGCCGGAAATCACCACGAGGCAGGCAGACCGATGCTCGCCGCGCTGAGGGGTGTTCGTCGGCTTGAGGATCTGTGTCTTGTCTTCGAATTCCATGGGCGATAACTGGGACTGCGGCTCACCGTCCAAGGTAATGGATGCGTCACTCTGTTTCAATCATCCGAGGGGCTATCTTCATCGCCGCCGTGGGCTGTCTCGTTGGCTGTCCACCATCGCGAGTTAACCCAGTCACGAGCCGGTACGCTCAGACACGCTACGAGCGCCTCGCGTTGGGATTTCGGACGAGCCCACCGGCCGTCCTATTCCTCGAGCTGCGTGACGGAAAAGAACCCCTGGTGCGCCAATTTCGGCTCGACAAGCCGGAAGAAGCCGACCTCATGCCGGTCGATGCCACCATCGCTGGCATGGTCGCCGACACGCACACACAGCGCCAAGCCATCGTCGACGCCATCACCCACGCGCCCATGGGTGGGCGCCTGGAGGCCATAGGCGTGCTCTGGGTGTCACCCGCGCCACCTCCCGTGAAGACAGCGCTCGGCGCCATCGAGCGCCGGCGCGAGCTCATCGTCGCGCTGGCCGACGACGCAAGTCAGGTCGTCCTGGCGAAGCTCGGCGACGCCATCCTCCCAGAGGCCGATCTGTGGCTCACCGCCAATGGCGCAGCCTACGTCGCCGTCGAGCTCAGCTATCCAGGCATGCCCAAGGTGCGGGACCTGCGCGTCTTCGAGATCGCCCGCGTCGATGCCCAGCTCGCCTTACTCCGCGCCGACCAGGCGCTCGAGCGCGGCGCCGATGCCGAGGCCAAGGAGCGCTTGGGATTCGCGGCCGAGCGGGTCGCTCCAGGTGATCCGCTCGCCGCGGCCATTGCCTTCGACCGCGCCCGCGTCGCCGCGCGCGCCAAGGACGTCGACGCCTGCGTGGCCGAGCTGCTGCGGGCGACCGCGCTCGACAGCCGTTACCGCGAGGAGGCGGTCCAGAACGGTGATTTCGAGGGGGTGCGCAAGGAGCCGCGCTTCGTCGATTTCTTGATGCTTGCCCCTCATTGATGCGTGGCATAGAGGCGGGCCCATGGTTTCGCCCTTGCTCTATCTGGCTTTGACGGTCGTGATGCCCGACCTCACGGCGCTCAGCGCCAAGCAGCGTGAGGTCTACGCGCGCGTCGCCGCCGACGAGTTCTGCTCCTGCACCAGCTCCCTCACGCTCGCCGCCTGCAACGACAGCAAGCCGAAGTGCAAGACCGCCGATCACCTCTCGACGATCCTCGCGCGGATCGCCCAGACCGGCCTGTCGGTCGACGAGATCAGCGCCTTCATGAGCAGCCGCGTTAGCGGACCATTCTGCGGCAAGCCGAAGACGTTGAAGATCGATGACGCCCCCAGCAAGGGCGACAAGAACGCGCCGATCACCATCATCGAGTTCGCCGACTTCCGCTGCCCGCACTGCCGCGACGCCGCTCCCCGCGTCCACGACGTCCTCAGCAAGTACGGCAAGAAGGTGCGCTTCGTCTTCGTCCCCTACCCGCTGCAGGACAACCCGCAGTCGATCAACGCCGCCGCGGCGCTCTTGGCCGCCGGCAACCAAAACAAGCTCTGGGAGATGCACGCGGCCCTGTTCAGCGCTCCGAGCACCGACTTCGAGCAGCCGCTGCTCCTCGGCATCGCCGCCAAGATCGGCCTCGACGTGAAGCGCTTCACCGTGGACCTGGGCTCGGCCGCTGTCCGCGATCGCGTCACGGCGCTCAAGACCGCGGCGGTCACCGCGGGCGTCCAGGCGACGCCGACCTTCTACGTGAACGGCCGCGAGCTGCAACCCGACCCCGAGCTCTACACCTTCACCGACCGCTTCGAGATGGAGCTCGACCGCAATAGCGGCACTTGTCAGTGATCCCCCATCCTCGGCGCACGGCAGCGGGACGGCGAAGGCGTGATGCGCGACGCACGGTCGTCAAGACGCGATGGCGCGTCTGAACGAATGACGGAGCGGTGCTTTGCGTCCGTTAAAGCGGCTCAAGTCAGCAGCATTGGCTCTAGGCTCAATCCAACCAGCGTAGCGGCGCGCTCTCGCGCTTGGCCTTCGCGGGGAGGTCCTCCGCCAGCATCTTGCGGGCGATCTCGACGCGCTTGCGGGCGCGGTCGCGTTGCTCCTCGAGAGGGCCGATCTGGGCCTGCACCTGCGGCGTGGTCCGCAATATCGGATTGACCGTGGTGTTGTCGAGCTCGGTCTGGATGCGGTTCAGATCTTCCGTGGCGACGCGTAGCTCGGTGCGCCACTTGGCGACCTCGGCGCGCCACTGCTTTTGGCGGGCAAGCTCGCGCTCGGCGAGGCCTTCTTGAGGCTTCACTTGCGGCGGCGGCGTGTAGGACGGCGCGGGTTGGGCCGGCTGTGGCGCCGCGGCCTGCTTCTTCTTTTCTTCCTCGAGCTCCTTGAGCCGCGCCACGTACATGGCGCGGTAGGGCTCGGGTACCTCGTCCAAGCTCTGCGTGGCGTGGACCGTGCCCTTCTTGTCCACCCAGTAGAAGATCACGTCATCGGCGCGGGCAACGCGCGCCGCGCCTAAGGCCAAAGCGACCGTGAGAATGAGCCAGCGCATACCCATAGAATATGCCTCAGGCGTCGGTTTGGCCCGTATGGATCAAATAGTCGGCGAACTGCCCCGCCAGATAGTCGAGGGCGCCCATGTCCTCCGCCTTGAAGGCATCCTTCTTGTGCAGCAAGTACACGGCCCCATAGAGCCGGCCCTCGCGCTGCGCCGGCGCACAGGCCTCACCGTTCGCGCCCGCGATGGCGACACCTTCCTGCGCGGCAAAGCCCACCGTCCCCTTCCCCATCTCCACCCGCGTGCCCTGCAACGACGCGGCGGCCGGCCCAGAAGCCGCGAGCACCCTCAGGTCCCGCGTGTTGATGCTCGAGACATAGACCGCGCCCGACTCCGCTTTCATGGCCTTCATGGCGAGCCCCAAGACGAGCTCGGCGGCCGCTTTGGCGGACTGCTGCTGGTAGATCCGCTCGGCGTCATGGAACAGCTCGATCATGACATCGGGCTTCGCGGGCACCGGCGGCGGCGCGGCGGGC
>JBDHVB010000137.1:0-15300 GCA_039809465.1 Myxococcota bacterium | reverse complement strand
GGCTCAAGCAGCTCCATGCCCGCACAATGGTGCCGGTGGCGGAATACATCCGGCAGGGCATCGAGCTCATCTTTGCCGAGCACGCCGACAAGCCCCCAGGCCAGCTCAAGCTCGTCGAATAGGGCACTTGCGCGTTTTGGCGCAACGGATGGGTGCGCCCGCCGATACTGGAGACAGAACGGTCGATTTGGCCGTTCTGTACTCCAAAGAGGCTCCACCATGGCCGACCCCGTCAACACCGCGACCTGCTCCTGGTCCTACACCTCCGCCACCGTCACCACGCAGGGCAACAACGTCACCATCACGCGCCAGGGCAACCTAGGCCTGGGCTTGATGGGTACCCCGGCGACCGTCGCCGACACGTTCGATCGCAGCAATACGACGGCCTTCACGCGCCAGAAACGGCTCGTGGGCATCGACGTGGGTGACGCCAGCCGCATGGCCATCACGCGCAACGAAGACACCCGTATCATGTATAACCGCTGCGCCAACGATCTGAGCCGCGCCAACAACCCGATGTGGCGCGCCGTCCGCGATGTCGCGAACATGTTCTGAGCCTTCACGCGGCCGGGCCTATTGTGTATGACGCGCGGCCTCAATGACGTCCCGCTCGCACATCCGTAACTTCTCGATCATCGCGCACATCGATCACGGCAAGAGCACGCTCGCCGACCGCATCCTCGAGGTTTGCGAGGCGGTCAACCAGCGCACCAAGCAAGATCAGATGCTCGACAAGATGGAGCTCGAGCGCGAGCGCGGCATCACCATCAAGGCGCAAGCGGTGCGCCTGGGCTACACCGCGAACGACGGCCAGAAGTACGAGTTCAACCTCATCGACACGCCTGGCCACGTCGATTTCACCTACGAAGTCTCGCGCTCGCTCGCTGCCTGCGAGGGCGCCATCCTGGTCGTCGACGCCACCCAAGGCGTCGAGGCGCAGACCATGGCGAACGTCTATCTCGCCCTCGACAACAACCTCGACATCGTCCCGGCCATCAACAAGATCGATCTCCCCAGCGCCGACGTCGAGCGCGCCAAGGAAGAGATCGAAGCCGACATCGGCCTCGACGCGAGCTCCGCCACGCCCGTGTCCGCTAAAATGGGCGTCGGCATCCGCGAGCTGCTCGAGAAGGTCGTGCAGCTCGTGCCACCGCCGAAGGGCGATGACGACGCGCCGCTCAAGGCCCTGGTCTTCGACTCGTGGTTCGACAGCTATCGCGGCGTCATCGTGCTCTGCCGCATCGTCGACGGCGTGGTGAAGAAGGGCACCAAGGTGAAGATGTTCCGCAACGACGACGTCTTCGAGGTGCAGGAAGTCGGCGCCTTCAACCCGTTCGCGTTGCGCCTCGACGAGCTCAAGGCCGGCGAGGTCGGCTTCATCGTCGCCAACATCAAGGACATTCACTTGGCGAAGGTCGGCGACACCATGACCTACGCCGAGAACCCGGCGGCCGAGCCGCTCGCGGGCTTCAAAGACGTGAAGCCGATGGTCTTCGCCGGCGTCTTCCCGGTGGACAGCAAGGACTACCAAGAGCTCAAGGACGCGCTCGAGAAGCTCCAGCTCAACGACGCCGCCACCCGCTTCGAGCCCGAGACCTCGCAGGCGCTGGGCTTCGGCTTCCGCTGCGGCTTCCTCGGCCTGCTCCACATGGAGATCATCCAGGAGCGCCTCGAGCGCGAGTACAACCTCGACCTCATCACCACGGCGCCGACGGTCATCTACGAAGTCCACACGACCGACGGCAAGATGCTGCGCATCGACAACCCCGCGAAGCTCCCGCCGACCGCCGAGATCGACCGCATCGAAGAGCCGCTCATCAAGGCGAACATCCACGTGCCGCAGGAGTACGTAGGTAACCTGATGAAGCTCTGCGAGGAGCGCCGCGGCAGGCAAATCAACCTGACCTACGCCGCGCACGACCGCGTCATGCTGAGCTACGAGCTGCCGCTCGCCGAGGTCGTCTACGACTTCTACGACAAGCTCAAGAGCGCCTCGCGCGGCTACGCCTCGGTCGACTACGAGCTCGGCGGCTACCAGCCCTCCGACCTCATCAAGCTCGACATCATGATCAACGGCGAGGTCGTCGACGCCTTGAGCATCATCGTCCACAAGGACCGTGCCTTCGATCGCGGACAGGTGCTCTGCAGCAAGCTCAAGGACATCATCCCGCGCCAGCAGTTCGAGGTCGCGGTGCAGGCCGCCATCGGCACGCGCATCATCGCGCGCACGACCGTCAAAGCGTACCGCAAGAACGTCACCGCCAAGTGCTACGGCGGCGACATCAGCCGTAAGCGCAAGCTCCTCGAGAAGCAGAAAGAGGGCAAGAAGCGCATGAAGGCGGTCGGGAGCGTCGAGCTGCCGCAAGAGGCGTTCTTGGCGGTGCTCAGGGCCGATTGATCGGCGCGCTGTACGGATCGCGGACGTAGTTGGGCGCGAGCTCGCCGTCCCGGTGACCTGAATCGCAACTGCAGACGTTGCACCCCTTGGCGTCGATCACGCACGTCTTCGGTCCGCCGGAGCAGAAGAGCGGGTCGTACTCGAGGCAGCCGGCCGAGGTGGTGTGGCCGCAGCTCGCTATAGCGAACAGCGCGGCGGCAGCTGCGAGCAGCTTCACGCGAGGGCCTGGTCGACGAGCCGCACGACGCCGTGATCACTGACGTCGAGGGCCCAACCCTGCGGCACCACGGTCTGGCCGGGCTCGTACATGACGGCGCGGATCGACTCGGTGAAGCGCTTCAAGCGGTCACCGTGCATGCGCTCGCGCAGCGCCTCGAGCACCGCTTGCGGGCTGTTGCGGGTGAAGTGGTCGATGAGCGCTTGGCGCAGGGTGAGCGTCGGTACCGCGGCGCGAATAGCGTCGACTTCGCTATTCATCACTTGCTCCATGCGATCGACATCGATCTCGCCAAGGAGCTCGTCGCGGGCAATGCGTGGCATGAACATGAAAGGTAGCTCCAAAGGGGCGGAATCGCTACGTCTTGCGTATGCGTGCGCCACACGCCATCTTGCCGCCCATGCGTTCAGGGCTCCTGTCCCTCTCGGTGTTGGCCCTGGCGGCGTGTGCGAAAGACCCAACGGCACCCACAGAGATCTACTTGAATGTCGCCGCGACCCTCGAGAACATCGAGCGGGTGACTCTATCTGCGCGCAATCGTGAGGGAATCGTCGATGTCGTCGAGCGCGAGACCCGCGATCGTGACATCAACATCGATCCGTTGATCGTGCGCATGGTTCCGAGCGCCGGCTTGGGTCTCGAGATCATCCTGCTCGCCGAGGGCTACAAGGGCGGCAATGCGGTCGTGTCGGTCGGCCAAGAGCTGACCTTCGACCTGAACGCCCGCCGCGACCTCGAGATCGTCATGAACGAGAGCTTCATCGAGGACGACCTCGATCGCGACGGTTACCGCCTGTGCGGCACCGGGCCGGCAAACACCGAGGACCCGTGCGACTGCGACGACAATCTGAGCGACGTGAACCCGTTCGGCCAAGAGGTCTGCGGCAACGCCATCGACGACGATTGTGACGGCGAGGTCGACAACTGTTGATCGCCGTGGGTGGCGTCGTGGGCTTGCGGAACCCGGCGTCTGTACAGCATAAGCCGCGGGCAGGTGTTCCTTTGGTCTTAAGGGCTTACGATGTCGGGTGTATCGGTCCCATTCATGCCTGACGCCAAGCTGCGCGACGCGCGGCGCCTCGCCCGCCAGCGCGTCAAGGAAGCGCACAAGCTCCTCCGGCGCGCCAAGAACAACGTCTCGGAGACCACGCGTGGCGCCATCCGTGGCAGCGCCGACGAGACCACCGAGCTTGCCCGTGGCGACGACGCGGAGCGCATCACCCGCGCCAGCGACCATCTCGGCGAGCTCATCGACGCGGACCTCTCCACCTATCGCAAGCCGGCCTGGCGTGAGTCGGCCGAGCAGATCATCGTCGCGGTGCTGGTCGCGCTCTTGCTGCGCTCGTTCGTGCTCGAGGCCTTCAAGATCCCCAGCGGCTCGATGATCCCGACGCTGGCGATTGGCGATCAGATCTTCGTGAACAAGTGGGTCTACGGCTTGCGCGTGCCGTTCACCTCGATCCGTCTCGTCGATTTCGCGCCGCCCAAGAACGGCGACGTCGTCGTCTTCATCTTCCCGAACGAGCCGCACGACGACTTCATCAAGCGCGTCATCGGCGTGCCCGGCGACAGCGTCGAGCTGCGCCGCGGCATCGTCTACGTGAACGGCAAAGAGGTCACGCGCGACTCCAAGGGCCCCGTCGATGTCTGGGACCGCGAGACCAACAGCTCGCAGTGGAACCTGCAGCACAGCGACGCCTTCACCGAGCACTTGAACGGCAAGGAATACACCGTCCTCGAGGATCCGATGATGCCGACGCGCTCGGACAACTTCGGCCCGGTCGAGGTCCCCACGGGCAAGCTCTTCGTGATGGGCGACAACCGCGACCATTCGTACGACAGCCGCGCCTGGGGCATGGTGCCGATGCAGAACGTGCTCGGCCGCGCCATGTTCGTGTGGTGGTCGTGGGGCAAGGACGGTCTCGACATCAAGCGGCTCGGGACCTGGATTGAGTGAGCGTCCGGCACTCGATGGCCGGGTCGCAGTCATCACCGGTGCCAGTCGCGGAGTGGGCTACGCGATAGCGCACGCCTTCATCCAAGCCGGCGCGCGCGTGCTCGTGGTGTCGCGTAACGCCGATGCGGTGCGTGACGCGGTCGCGCGCCTGTGCGCTACGGGCGAGTCCGCGCAGGGCATGGCCCTCGACGTCAGCAGCGCCGACGCCGCCCAGCGCCTCACCGCCTCGGTGGACGCGCTCTTCGGCCGCGTCGACGTCCTGGTGAACTGCGCGGGCGTGTTCGTCTACAAGCCGCTGCTCGAGCTGAGCGCGGAGGATTGGGCGACGTCGATCGCCACCAATCTCACCGCTCCCTTCGTGCTCACGCAGGCGTTCGGGCGGGCCTTCGTGAAGCAGGGGAGTGGCGGCTGCATCATCAACATCACTTCGGTGCATGGCGCTATCGCGGACGCGAACGGCGCGGCGCAGAGCGCCTCGAAGTTCGGCCTCGAAGGTCTCACCAAGGCGGCGGCGGAAGCGCTGCGCCCACATAACGTGCGCGTCAACGCGATTGCGCCGGGAGCCATCGAGCCCAACAGCCCGACCACGCCGGGCGCCGGCCCAGGCGTGCGCGTCACTCAAGCGGACGTCGCGGCGCTGGCGGTGTATCTCGCGAGCGATGCGGCCCGCACCATCACGGGCTCGACCATCGAATTGTTCGGCGTCACGCGGCCGGCGCTGATGCTGGGTTGAGCCCAAGCACCAACGCCGCCAGCGCACCGCCCGCTACGAGAGCGTCTTCTTGAGCGCGCTCATGTTGGCGTGCGTCTTGAGCTGCAGCGGCAAGATCTGCTGCTCGACGACCGACCGCACCGCGCCGTCGAGCTTGGCGATGTCGCGCTTGTAGTCGGCGTTGCCGTGATCTTCGCCCTCTTCGAGCGCCGCGATAGCGGTCTTCTCGCCCATCGCCTTGGCGCCACCCGCGACGGCCTTGGCGAACATGCCCCAGACGCCCGACGAGGTCGACGGCTCGCCGCCGAGCTTGCGGATCTCGTCGGTGAGGATGGTGACGCGCTGCTCGTGCGACTTCTTGCACTCCATGATCTGCGAGGTGAGCGCCGACGACTTCAGCGCCTCGAGCGCCTGGCGATAGGTCTCGACGGCCGAGATCTCGCCGCGCAGGAACGAGTTGAGCTGATCGACGTTGTTCTTTTGCATCTCAGTCATAGCAAATCTCCATGTGATTGGTGTGACGCGCCCGGGTCGTGCAACGCGCGTGCCGTGACGCGTTTCGGGCGATAGGCTGCCTTCGCGTCAGGCGGTTGTGGCGAGGTTGGGCCGGATCCGACCCGCCCGTGGGGCATAGGTCGTTCACGCGATCGCTTTCACATACAACCGACCTCGACTCCCGAGTTATGGTGCGCGCCTCAACGTCGACGCTCTTCAGGAGCTTCCATGATCGTGTCTCGCTGCTTGCGGGCTAGTCTCGTTGCCGCCGTCCTCGCGTCCGCTTTTGCGGCCTGTCACTCGGGTGAGTCGCTCGAGGTGACGCATGCCTCGCCAACGGGCGACTTGCGTGGGCTGCCAACTTACTTCGAGGTGCACTTCAACCGGCCCATCGTCGATCCGGACGTGAGCGACGCCAAGGCGCAGGGCCTCGACATCGGCATCGAGCCGAAGCTCGCGGGTAAGGTCACCTTCCCGACGCCCAACTCGCTGGCGTTCACGTTCACCGATCCCGTCCCGCCAGCGACCACGGTGAAGGTCACGATCGACGATGGTCTGCGCACCTTCGACGGCAAGGCGGTGCTCAAGAGCGCTTACTCCTTCGCGTTCACCAGCGAGAAGAACGGCGGCGCCGAGCTCGAGCGGGTGGCGCGCACCAAGGAAGAGTGGGAGGCCGCCAAGGCAGCCGGGGCCGCGCCGCGCGCCATGGTGAGCGACGGCGAGCCGCAAGTGTCGCTCATGGGTCTCCACGACGACCTGCTCTTGACCCTGCGCTACCCGGAAAAGGTGTCGCAGCTCAAGGCGCTCGTCACGGTGCAGGGCGAACCGCAGGGTGGCGGCGCCGCCAAGACCTTGCCCATCACGCTCACGTTTCCCGCGGGCGAGACCGCCGACCGCGTGCTCATCACGCCGACGTCGCCGTGGCCCGAGCACACGAACCTCAAAGTGACCATCGCCAAGGGCCTCACGGTGGCGGTCGCTGGCGCCGGCAAGACGACGAGCGACCAGCAAGTGATGCAGGCCGCGACCTACCCGGTGCTCACCGTCATCAGCGGGCCGACATGCGATATGTGCGTGCCGCCCTCGACGCTCGCCATCGAGTTCTCGACGCCGGTGCCGTGCGAGCAAGCGCTCGCGAAGATCGCCATCGTGCCCGCCGTCGACAGCTTCAACTGCGCGGGCCAGGCGACCGGCAGCCGCATCGTGCGCATCGAGCCGACGCCTGCCTTGAAGGCCCACACCGAGTACACCCTGACCATCGGCGGCGGCATCACCGATCAGTTCGGCCAAGCGCTCGCGCAACCCAAGACCTTCACGCTCAAGATCGGTGACGCCGAGCCGCGCTTTGCCCACCAGACGATGTTCAACGTCCTCGAGCGCGCCCAGAAGCCCGCGCACGAAGAGATGGTGTGGAAGACCGCCAAGCTCGCCGTCGAGGGGGCACGCCTGCCGTTCCGCGAGGCCTGGAAGATCATCGCCGCGCAGGATCTCACCGATCAGGTCGCGTGGGAGGAGCTGCCGTGGTGGCTGTCGGAGAGCTACTACGCGTACTACGAGTCCGACTGCTACTGGGACGAGGAGGAGGGCACCGAGGTCTGCAACGAGAGCTCGCAGCGCTTCCCAGGCGCGACCGACGACTCCCAAATCAAGATCCCGAACGCTATCGCGAACAGCATCGAGGTCCCCGCCGGAGAGGATTGGGCAACCGTCACGGTGCCGCTCGACCCATACTTGAAGGGCACGGGTGGCATCGTCGTCCTGAAGAACACGCCGTTCGACAAGAAGGGCGCGCGCATCAGCAACCCGGTGCTCCGCCTGCTCAACGTCACCGACATCGGTCTGTCGGCGAAGTACTCGACCCAGCAGATCGTGGTCATGGCGGCCAGGCTCTCCGACGGTAAGCCCATCGCGGGCGCCGAGATCGACATCTACATGGTCGACGACAAGGCGAAGGACCTGGGAGAGCCCACGGCCCACGCCAAGACCGACGCGCTGGGCATCGCGGTGGTCCGCGCCGCCGAGGTCGCGCGCAACGGCGGCGTCCCGAACCTGCAATCGAAGGGCATCTTCGTGACCGCCAAAGCGGGCGATGACGAGGCCTTCATCTGGTCGAAGTTCCGCAATGGCGGCAGCAGCGCGCCCAAGAGCGGGGCGCGGCTCGTCGGCAGCATCTACACCGAGCGCGGCATCTACCGCCCCGGCGAGACCGTGTACTACCGCGTCGTCGCGCGGCGGCAGTCCCCCGACGGCTTCACCACGCCGAGCGGCGCCGTCACCGCGACCGCGCTCTTCGAGGACGACATCTACAGCGACGAGGGCGGCAACCAAAATGCGCTCTTCACCAGCGAGCAGACCTTCTCGAAGTACGGCACCATCAGCGGCAGCTTCGTGGTCCCGGCCGACGCGCGGGTCGGCGAGTATCAGCTGCGCGCCAAGGTCGGCGACGACATGCTGCGCGAAAACTTCCGCGTCGGTGAGTTCCGCCGGGCCGAGATGAAGGTCACGGTCGCGACCGACAAGCCGCAGTACATGCGCGGCGCCAAGATGCACGCGCGCGTCAACGCCGACTATCTCTTCGGCGCGCCCGCCGCGGGCCTCCAGGCGCACTGGACCTTGCGCCGCCAGAGCTCGAGCTTCGACAGCAAGGTGTTCCCGAGCGCCGAGTTCAGCGACTACGACTACCACTCCTGGTACGACGAGCGCTCGGACTACGCCGAGTTCCTGGACGAAGGCGACGCGACCCTCGACGACACCGGCAGCTTCACCTTCGACCGCGTGCTCAAGGACGCCTCGAGCAACGCCCGCCTCGAGAAGCTCATCGTGTCCGCTACGGTGGACGATGCGAGCGGCCAGAGCGTGAGCTCGACGACCTCGGTCGACGTGCATCCGGCGAGCTTCTACGTGGGCATCGATCCCAAGGGCTACCTGCGCGAGAAGGGCAAGCTCTTCACCTACGAGGTCGTCGTCGTGTCGACCACCGACCAGCCGCTCGGCGGCGTCGAGGTCACGGTCAACGGCGAGCAGGAGAGATGGTTCTCGGTGAAGCGCAAGGGTCCCGGCGGCCAGATGTACTGGGACTACCAGCACGAGAAAAACAAGATGCCGGCCATCTGCACCGGCAAGACCGACGCGACCGGCAAGCTCACCTGCCAGTACACGGCGGAGCACGGCGGCTCGCTGCGCCTGCGCGCCGTGGCCAAGGACGAGAAGAAGCGTGAGGTGCGCGCCTCGTCCTGGTTCTGGGTGACCGGCGACCCCGACTACTACTCGGGCCGCAGTGACGGCGGAAACCAGGTGGCGATCATGCCCGAGAAGCCGGAGCTCGAAGCCGGCGAGACCGCGCGCATCGCCATCGCCTCGCCGTTCAAGGACGCGATGGCGATGATCACCGTCGAGCGCGAGGATATTCTCTGGCGCAAGGTGATGCCGCTCGGCACCAACGGCGTCGTCGACATCCCGGTCCCGCCGGAGTGGGCGCCGAACGTGTGGATCTCGGCGACCGTGGTGCGCGGCCGCGTCAAGCCCGAGGGTGGCCTCACCGCCGATCCCGAGCGCGACAAGCCGGCCTACGCGCTGGGCTACGCCAAGGTGCAGGTGAAGCCGACGCGCAACGTGCTCAAGGTGAGCCTCGCCTCCAACAAGCCGTTCTACGAGCCGGGCGACCAGGTGGCGGTGACCGTCAACACCGCCGACTACCAGAGCAAGGGCACGTCCGCCGAAGTGAACCTCTACGCCGTCGACGAAGGCGTCTTGATGCTCACGGCGTACCGCACCCCGAACATCGTCAAGGATCTGTTCCAAGAGCGCATGTACTCGGTGCTGTCGCTCGACACCCGCATGCACGTGCTCGGGCGTCGCAAGTTCATCCAGCCGCAGCCCAAGGGCGAAGAGGACGGCGGCGGTGGTGGCGGCGACAACGACGCCGAGCTGCGCAAGGACTTCAACCCGGTCGCGACCTGGATTGGCAGCCTGGTCACCGACGGCAGCGGGAAGGCGACCCACAGCTTCAAGGTGCCCGACACCCTCACCACCTACCGCGTCATGGCGGTCGCGGCCACCGAGGGCGCGCAGTTCGGGTCCGCTTCAACGGACTTCAAGGTCAACAAGACGCTGATGATGCGCCAGGCGATGCCGCGCTTCATGCGGCCGGGTGACCGTGTCGATGCCGGCGTCGTGGTGAACCACATGCTCGGCGAGGGCGCGCAGGTGTCGGTCGCCATCGAGTCGATCGACGACAAGCTCTTCAACGTGAAGGGCGACAAGGCTCTCACGCGCACGGTGCCGGGGAAGGCGACCGAGCCGTTCCGCTTCAACATCGCGGCGAAGGACATCGAGGGAGCTTCGGAGATCATCTTCAAGGCGACCATGGAGGCGAACGGCAAGAAGTTCGCCGACCGCGTGCAGCTCACCTTGCCGGTGAAGCGCGTGCAGCCGTCCGAGACCGTCGGCATCGCCGGTGTCCTCGATAGCGGCAGCGTCACGCACACCTTGACGCTCCCCGAGGGCGCGCGGCCCACCAAGTTCGAGCTCAACATGAGCGGCCTGCCGGTGGCGTCGCTCGAGGAGCGCATGCGCGGGCTCGTCGGCTACCCGTACGGCTGCCTGGAGCAGCGGACCAGCAAGGTGATGCCGCTCATCGCCGTGCGCGAGCTCGCCGAGAAGCTCGACTTCGCGTCCATCCCCAGCGAGAAGATCAAGGGCTGGGTGCAGGAGTGGGTGGCGCTCGTGCCCAAGTACCGCTGCGGCGACAACGGCTTCGACTACTACCCGGGCTGCGGCCACGGCTCCGATCCGTACCTCACAGCGTTCACCCTCGACGCCATGCTGCTCGCCAAGAAGTACGGCTACAGCGTGCCCGACAGCACCATCGACCCGGCGGCGCAGTACCTCCAGAACAAGCTCGCGTCCATGAAAGCGGACGGAGAGAGCTGGGACGGCAACGCCGGCATGGCGAGCGCCTTGCGTGTGCTCGCCGAGCTCGGCCGCTTCGACCCGGCGCGCGAGAACGCCATGTTCGAGGCGCGCGCCGGCATGCCGCTGTTCGCCAAGACGGAGCTGGTGCGCGCCATTCACAAGCGCGCCCCCGCCGAGGCCAAGGTCGTAAGGCTCATGACCGAGATCAGCGCCAAGGGCGAGGAGAAGAACGGCATCGTCACCTTCGCGGCCGACGACACCAAGCGCTACTGGTGGGCCTGGGACTCGAACCAGCGCTCGACGGCGCTGGCCTTGCGCGCCATGCTCCAGGTCACGCCGACCGACGCCAAGGTGCCGATGACCGTGCGCGGGCTCGTCAACATGGACGGCGAGCAGGACTACTACACCACCCAGGCGACGACACAGACCTTGCTCGCGCTGGCCGAGGCCGCGTCCATCATGAAGATGGAAGGACGGCAGCCGGTGGCCACCGCCAAGCTCGGCGGTGAGTCGCTCATCGACGGCAAGAAGGTCGGCGACAAGGTCGAGAGCGCGAAGCGTGAGAAGCTCGAGGTGAAGCCTTCGTACGATCTGGTGCTGACCAACACCGGCAACGGTCCGCTGTACTTCGGCGGCTTCTTCAGCTTCGCGTATCCCGCGACCGCGCGTCTTCCGGCGCAGGCGCAGGGCTTCACGGTGACGCGCACTTACACCAACAAGAAGGGCGACCCCATCGGCGACACGGTGCGAGTCGGGGATTACGTGATGGTGAGCATCGCCATCGACGTCGCCGAGGACGGACGCATGGTCGTCGTGAGCGACCCGCTGCCCGCCGGGCTCGAGCCGGTCGACACCAACCTCGCCACCGCCGACAAGGAGATGGAGCAAGTCATGACCGGCCGGGGCAACGACTGGTCGTGGTGGCGCAGCCGCTATAGCGAAATGCGTGATGATCGCACCGACTACGCGTTCCACTATCTGTGGAATAGTGGCGGCGGACGCTGGCCAGTGAAGCTCAAATATCTTACACGGGCGACCACGCCGGGCTCGTACTACGCGCCGGGCACCATCGTGGAACGTATGTACCAACCCGAGATCCGGGGACGCGCCGAGGGCCGCACGCTCTCGGTGTTGCCCAAGGCCGAGGGTCCGAAAGCGAAGTAGTCGGTAGTGTCTTCCCAGGACGAGGTCCCCCCGCCGCGCCGGCGCTCGACGGGGGGCAATCTGATGAGGCGTCGCTGGTGGCGCCTCAAGACCACCATCATTTGGCGCTCGCGCTGGATCCGTTGGGCCGCGCCCTTCCTCGTGGGCATGGGCGCGGTGCTCTTCGGCTCGCTCTTCGTGCCGGTGCGCAAGGAGCGCCTCGCCACCGTGGCGGTCGAGTCGGTCACTTGGGTCGACCGTAACGGCAGGCAGCTCGCCGAGCGGGTGGGAGGGCAGGGCGCGCGCATGACGCCGGTCACCCTCGACGAGGTCTCGCCCTACGTCATCGACGCGCTCATCGCCATCGAAGACAAGCGCTTCTTCCATCACGTCGGCATCGACCCGCTGGCGATTGGCCGCGCCTTCAAGCAGAACGTGAAGAGCCTGCGCGTGGTGAGCGGCGGCTCGACCATCACGCAGCAGCTGGCGCGCCTGCTCAACGCCGAGCGCGCCCTGCTCGCGGGAGCGCCCGTGCCGCCGCGCTCCATTTGGCAGAAGCTGCGGGAGGCGCACCTCGCCATCCGCCTCGAGCGCAGCTTCGACAAGGCGACGATCCTCGCGGCCTTCTTGAACCGCGCGCCCTTCGGCAACGGCGCGGTGGGCATCGAAGCGGCGGCGCGGCGTTACTTCGGCACGTCCGCCAAAGCGCTCAGCCTCGCCCAGGCCGTTTATCTGGTGGGCTTGCCGAAGGGCCCGACGATGTACGCCAACTCACCGGAGCGCGCGCTCGCCAGGGCCAAGCAGGTGCTCGAGGCGATGCAGCGCAACGGCATGCTCACCGATGGTCAGCTCGAGCGGGCGCTCGACGAGAAGCTCGTGGCCAAGGGTGATTCACAGCCGGCGGTCGCGGTGCACGCCGTGGCGCTCGCCGAGACCGAGCTGCGCCAGCGCGGCACGCACCCGGCGGGCGAGATCGGCCTCACCATCGACGCGACCCTGCAAGACCGCGTGCAGGAGCTGCTCGCCGACGAGGCGCCGCGCCTCTACAAGCGCGGCGGACGGTCGGCCGCGGCGGTGGTCATCGACAACGCGAGCGGCGACATCCTGGCGGTCGTCGGCGCGGCCTTCGAGAGCAACCCGCTCTGGGGGCAGTACAGCGCGGCCACCGCGGTGCGCCAGCCGGGCTCGGCGCTCAAGCCGTTCCTCTACGCCGCGGCGCTGGTGAAGGGCTTCACGGCGGCGACCCTGGCGAGCGACGTCGAGCGGCCCTTCGCGGACACCTGGGGCGTGTTCCTCCCCGAGAACTACGACCAGAAGTCGCACGGCCCCGTCCGCTATCGCGAAGCGCTGGCGCAGTCGCTCAACATCGCCGCCGTCGACACCTTGGCGCGCACTGGCCTGGACCCGTTCGCCGACATGCTGGCGAGCGCCGGCCTGCAGACCCTCACGCGGCGCCCGGGCTACTATGGGCTGGGGCTGGCGCTCGGCAGCGGCGGCGTCCGGCTCGTCGACCTCACCAACGCTTACGCGGCCATCGCCCGCGGGGGATTGTGGAAGCCCTACCGCATCCTGCGCGGTGAGCCGCCGACGGCGGACGAGCGGCGCATCCTGGACGAGCGCGTGGCGTTCGTCATCGCGGACATGCTCTCGGACGGCAACGCCCGCGCCGGCCAGTTCGGCCAGAACAGCGTGCTCACGACACCGTACTGGACGGCGGTGAAGACCGGCACCAGCAAGGGCTACCACGACAACTGGACGGTCGGCTTCTCTGATCGCGTGACCGTGGGCGTCTGGGTAGGAGACCCGACTGGCAAGGCGATGCGGCGCGTGAGCGGCGTCGAGGGCGCGGGCCAGATGTGGCGGCGCCTGATGAACGAGCAGACCAACGGTCAGTCGCTCGCGCCCAAGGAGCCCAAGGGCATCGTCCACGCGCAGGTGTGCGCGGTGTCGGGCATGAAGAAGGGTCCTGCCTGCGATGGCGGACTCGACGAGGTCTTCGTCGCGGGCACCGAGCCCAAGGAGACCTGCACCTGGCACCGTCACGCCAAGCTCGATCCGCAGAACGGTCTTCTGGTGCCGGAGGGCTGCGCGCTCGAGGACGCCACCGAGAAGGACGTCACCGTCTACCCGAGCCCGTACGACGGCTGGGCGACCGAGACCGGCCACGGCATCGCCGAGCGCTACACGCCGCGCTGCCCGGCGCCAGCCGTGAAGTATCCGAAGGCGAAGGTCACGATCATGAGCCCCGCGCGCACCGAGACCTTGCTCATCGACGTCGATGCCCCACGCGAAGCCCAAGCGCTGCCCATCGAGGCGCGCGTCGACGACGGAGCAGGGCCCCTAACCTTCCTCATCGACGGCAAGCCCTTCATCACGGTCGAAGGCCCGTACCGCGCCTTCTGGCCACTGCAGCAGGGCAACCACACCTTCCAGGCGCGCCTCGAGGCGACCGGCGCGCTGAGCCCGGTCCACGAAGTCGTCGTGCATTAGGGGCTGTCCCCGTGTGGTGTTGCGCTTGGAATTGCTTCCGGTGTGCTTGTTCCAGAACGAGCGGCCGAGAACGGAAGCTCGAAGGTCTTTGGGCGCGCCAAGTCGTCGTGTCCTTTATTGCGGCCTTGGTTATGGGCGCGGCAGAGCCAACGCATCCGACTGGCTTGGGTCTTTCCCGTCTTGGCATAGCCATCCATGTGGTCGGCCTCGAGCCACGCCGTCGCCTTGCACCGCGTGCCGTCCTTGGCGCAGTAAGCGCACTGCACCCCATCGCGTTCGCTGATTTCCCGTCGCATCGCCCGCGTCGCTGAGCGCGCCGTGGTGACGACCTCGGCAGTCGCGTTGGTGGGAGCTTCGCTTTCGAGCGGTAACTCCTGGCTCGCCACGACCTTCGCCTTCTTAAGCTTCCCAAGCTTACGCGCCTCAGCCCGCTCCACGAGCTCCCGCAACCCCTTCATGAAAATCTTCTTGATGTCACCATCCGGAATGGAGTGCCGCAGCAGGTCTCTTGCCCGCATGAGCAGCTCCCGCTCTTCCTCGTCTGCGGTGAACTCCACCTTGAAGCGCCCGGGTGAGAGCGGCTTGGGAAGCGGCGCAGGACGCTGCATCTCGCGAGGAGCTGCAGTGCTCGCAGCCGCAGCAACCTGCTCGGCATGAGAGGCCGTTGCTGCCTGGATTCGGAGCAACAAGTCCGGCGGTGAGGGCGGGGTGATGTCGACCAACCGGGTTTGCACATCGGGTTTAGGAGCCCAGAAAGCCACAAGCTCCTGCACTTCGAGCTTGGTCTTCCCCGCAATGGCAGCAAACCGTTCACGATGATTTGCTTTCGTGAGAACCGGCGCCACAGTGCGGATGTTGGTCATCGTCAGCTCACCCCGCCGAAGCATGGCGAGCGCCACCGGGTATTGCTGCACGACCCGGGCAACCCCCACGCGATTGGCCGCAGCATCCTGCGAGTAGCCCATCCGCTCGAT
>JBDHVB010000136.1:0-15306 GCA_039809465.1 Myxococcota bacterium | reverse complement strand
GTCGCTGCCGCCGGCGAGCAGCACGCGGCCGTCATCGAGCATCGAGGCGGTGTGCAGCACGCGCGCCGCCAGCTGATCGGCGCAGGCGGCGTCCACGGCCGAGGTCGGCGTCACGCGCACGAAGGTCGACACCTGCCCAGCGATGATCGACAGGCGGTCCTGGTTTTCGACGAGGTCGACATATCCCACGCCGCCCGCGACCACGACGGCGCCAACACCACCGCCACTGTCGGCAGCGCGGCCCGTCACCTCGATGGTGGCGCGCTTCACCGCGGCGATGCCGTCGAGACTGCCCTTCGCGTCACCCGCGCCGAAGGTCGCGCGCACCGGGCTCGCGAGCTCGGGCGACGCGACGCCCAGCTCGACGAAGGCGACGCCATTGCTGTCGAGCGAGCTGCCATTGCACGGGCGATGGATCTCGAGCTGCAGCGCCTTCTCGCCGCAGGCCGCAAGACCTACCAGCGCGCTGATGACGATGAGGTGGTTCACCACGCCGCCTGCATCGAAAGCGTGTTGCTCGGATTGTCGCGGCTCATGAGGAGATAGGCCGTGCCGCCAATGGCAGCCGCGCCGACGCCGACCGCCGTCCAGAACCACCACTTGGTGAGGATGCCGCCTTCGCTCTTCACCTCGCTCGTCGTCTCGAGCGGCGCGTCCATGGGGGCCGGTGCCGCGTTGTAGCCATCGAGCGCGGCGAGGTCCGCGGCGAGCGCGGTGTCGCGGGCCAGCTCATCGGCCGTGGGCTGTAGAGTCGGCTGACGGTCGACCGGCGCAAGCGACGCCACGGCGACTGGTGGTGGTGGCGGTGCAACCAAGCCCCCCGAGATCGCCGCGGCACCGATCAGCGCACCGGATGGCGGCACGACGTCGCTCACGAACGCCAAGGTCCCCTCGAGCTTCACCGGCACGAACTTACGCGCCAGGCCCGACAGCTCGCGCGCGAGCTTACCGCCCTCGATGCTCGCCGAGAGCATGGCCGAGTCGAGCTTCACTTCGGGGAGCGGCGCCCAGCGGTCGCTGCGCACGTCTCCGACGAAACCACCGACGGTGTAGAAGCGCTCCCCGCTGGCGATGCCGAGCAGCACCACCAGCTCCGCCGACGCCGAGCGGCCCAGCGACACCGCGCGGGCGCGCATCGAAGGGTCGCATTGATTGGCGGCGATCCCGACGCGCAGGTTCGTGCCCGGTGCGGCAACGACCGGCGTCGCGGCTTTAGGCTCCTTCGCAACGCGCGATCGAACCTCTTTGAAAGCGCTGATGAAAACCGGCGGGTACTTGTTGGTGTCGAGCCTCGTCTTGGGAGCCGCGCGCGCCACGATCTCGAGCGCCTTGCGGCCCTTCGCGTCGTCGCCACGGCGGTAGTGCGCCTCGGCCAAGAGCAGCGCCGCGTCGGCGGCCTTGGCGTCATTGCCCTCGAAGCCGGCTACCGCTCCCTCGAGCGCCGTGATGGCTTTCGGGAGCTGGAGCTTCTGCAGCGCCTTGCGGCCCGCGGTGAGCTTGGCCTCGGCCGCGGCGTAGTTACGCGTTGGCGCCTCGACGGCTGGCTCGGGTCGGCGCTCGGCGGTGTCCTGGATGATGATCGACTCGAGGTCGACGGACTTCAGCTCTTCGCGCAGGGCCTCGGTCATCGTGGCTGCCGCGCTGTCAGGTACCGTGCCGCCAATGACGACGACCGGATGCAGAGCAACCCGGCCCTTCCCCGCCAATGCCGGGGAGCTGGCCAAGAGCACCGTCACGCCAAGAATCAAACGTGAGCAAAGACCTACGGGCACACCAATCTCCGGGTGGGGTTATCGGCTCTCTGCCCTGGGTCGGTGTGTAAGAGCTAGATCTTGAAAACGTTTAGGCTTTCGCACGACCTCCCGCGCCGCCCACGGAGCGTGCTAGCGTCGCCTCCAGTGGCAATCGATCTGCGCCTCAAGATCCTCTGGGCGCCCCTCCTCACGGTGGCGCTGACCACCGCGCTCGCCGGCGCGAGCTGGCTCGATCGTACCCGCTTGGCCCAGCAGGCCCTCGCCGTTGCCCAGACCCGCAGCGATCTCGAGCAGCTCCTGACGCGCGTCACCGACTATCACGAGCGCGCCGTCGCCCGCGCCCGGGAGGCGGTCCTCGACCCGCGCCTCGCGAACCGCGTTCCCATCGTCAACTACAGCGCCGAGCACTACGCCGAGGATCTGGACCGCACCATCATCGAGACCCGCGCGGCGCTCTTGCGCGCCACCTTGCCCCGCGCCGATCAACGCTGGAAGCCCGACATGCAGCGCGCCGCCGACGAGCTCGAGCGGGCCCGCGCCCGGCTGCAAGGCGTGGCGCAAAAGTTCACCGACTTGCTCGCCGCGTTCGACTCCGAGGACCCCGACCTCACGACCGCCGCCGCGCATGACCTCGAGCAGGGCTCCGCCGAGGTGACGACCGATCTCCGCCGCGCGACAGCCATCGTCCGCCGCGCGCTCGATTGGCAGACACGCAGCGCCGCCGCCCGCGGTGCGCTGGTGCCGCGCTGGACTTGGTACGCATTGCTCCCGTGGATCGCCATCGGCACCTACCTGACGCTGCGCCCGGTGAGCCGTCTGCGGCGTCTCGCGATGGGCGACGCGCTGCCCCCCGCGAGCCCCGAGGAGCGCGCCCTCGTCGGACGTGGCGCCGAGCTCGCGAAGCGCATCGAGGAGAGCGAGGCCCTGGCGAACCAGCGCCTGCGCGACAGCGAGCTCTCCGCCCAACGCGCCCGCCGCGCCGAGCACGAGCTCGCCCTGCTCAAGCTCTACAACGACAACCTCGTGAACAGCCTGCGCTCGGCGGTCGTAGTCACCGATCCCGTGGGCCGCGTCATCGGCAGCAACCGCGCGGCGCGTGAGCTGTTCGGGCTCGCGGTCGACACGGATCTCGACCTCGACGACCACCCGCTCGGCAAGGCGCTCAAGACGCGCAACCCCGCCTTCTTCGAGGAGCGCGAGCGCGCCGCGGCCGCGAGAGAAGTCGCGCGCTACGACGGCGTGCCGGTGCCGCGTGAGGCAGGCGGCGAATCTTTGATCGATGTGACGATGACGCCGTACGTGGACGAGAGCGGCGCGACCCGTGGCTTCCTCTGGGTGTGCGACGACGTGACCGACGCCGTGCGCTTGAAGGGTCAGCTCTTGGCCTCCGAGCACCTCGCCGCGGTCGGCCGCTTGAGCGCGCAAGTCGCGCACGAGATCCGCAACCCGCTCAGCGCCATCGGCCTCAACGCCGAGCTCTTGCAAGACGAGCTCGACGCGGGTCTCGCCGAGCCGCACAAGAAGGAAGCGCAGTCGCTGCTCGCCGCCATCGCGGGTGAGATCGAGCGCCTCACCGCGGTCACCGAGAGCTACTTGCAGATGGCGCGCCTGCCACGCCCGGCGCTGCGCGACGCCGACATCAATCAGCTCATCAGTGATCTGCTGAGCATGCTCAGCGAAGAGATGAAGCAGGCGAAGATCGACGTCGAGCTCGAGCTCGCATCGCCCGCGCCGCGCGCCTTGGTCGACCCCGGCCAGCTGCGTCAGGGAATGCTCAACATCATGCGCAACGGCCGCGAAGCGATGCCCGATGGCGGCAAGCTCAAGGTCCGCACCAGCCGCGACGACGGCAGCGCCATCATCGAGGTCGCCGACGAAGGCCTGGGCATCCCCGATGCGCTGCGCGGCCGCGTCTTCGAGCCGTTTTTCTCCACCAAGGAGAGCGGCACGGGCCTGGGTCTCTCGCTCACCCAGCAGATCATCGCCGAGCATGGCGGCAGCATCGAAATCGCCGCCAACACCCCCAAAGGCACCCGGGTCATGCTCTCGTTACCCACAGCCTGAGCGCTCGTAAGTCCCCGTCCGGGCTATACTTATCGCCAATTGGCGACAAAAACCCTCAGCTTGCGCCACCGGGGCGCCATGGCCGGCTATTGACGGATCTCACCCCGGCCACGAACATCCCCCTTCCCCATGCTCGCCTACGAAACAGCGACACTCGACAACGGGCTCCGTGTGGTTGCCATCCAGCAACCCTACCTGCACTCGAGCGACATCGCGTTCTTCGTGCGCGTCGGCTCACGCCACGAGCAAGTCAGTCAGTGGGGTCTGTCGCACATGGTGGAGCACATGCTCTTTCGCGGCAGCGCCAAGCACCCCGACTCGCTCTCCCTGGCGCGCGCCTTCGAGAAGAGCGGCGGCCTGCTCAACGCGTCGACATGGCGTGATCACACGCAGCTGTCCGCCACCGTGCACCCGAGTCGCGTCAGCGGGTTCTTGAACGTGCTCGCCGACATGGTCGCGCGCCCGCTCTTCGCCGAGCTCGATGTCGAGCGTCACATCATCGAGGAAGAGCTCCGCTCCGATCTCGACGCGCGTGGCGAGGACGTGAACATCAACAACGTCTCACGCGCCACCATCTGGAGCGGTCACCCGATGGGCCGCCGCATCACCGGCTCGGTCGAGAGCTTGAACGGCTTCGCGGTGAGCGATGTGCAGGAGCATCACGCGCGTCACTACGTGGGGCCGAACGCGGTGCTCTGCGTCGCGGGCCCCCTCAAGGCCGCCGACGTCGTGGCCATCGCCGCCGAGGCCTTCTCCAAGTTTCCCTCGGGCGCGCCCACCCACGACGGCGACGCCGCGCGCTTCACCAATCGCGACCGGCTCATCACGCGGAGCGTCGCGGGCTCGCAGCTCTCGGTGCAGCTCACCTTCGAAGCGCTGCCCGACGTGCACGACGACTTCACGGCGCTGCAGTTCCTCACCCGGGTGCTCGACGACGGCATCGGCTCACGCTTGCAGCAAGCCGTGTGCGACCGCCGCGGCCTGGTCTACGAGATGACCACCGGTCTCGATTGCTACGCCGACTGCGGCCTCTACGACATCGAGCTCAAGGTGGCGCCGCGTAGAGCAGCCTCGGCCATCGCCGCGGCGCGCGACGTGCTCGACAAGATCGTCGCCGACGGGGTGAGCGACAGCGAGGTCGACGACATCCGCGAGCGCAGCTTGCACGAGCTCGAATACCGCATCGACTCGACCACCGAGCTCGCCAATCACTTCGGCGCCGCGACGTTGTTCGGCTCCACGAAACAAGACGCCCTGGACCTCGCGATGCTCGAGAACGAGGCCCGCCGGATGCGCGATGTCGACGCCAGTCAGGTGTCGCGGGTGGCCCGGCGGCTCTTCGCCAAAGGCCAGCTCGTGACCACTTTGATCGGCCCAATCGAGCGCGCAAACATGAAGAAAATCGGGCACTTAGTCGACACGTTCGGCGTCGAGTACGCGGCCGGACTTTAACGGTTGCTAGCCCGTGATCCGAGGGTTATTCAGAAAGAACCGCTCCCGGGGTTTGGGGGTGAGGTTCTGGAGCGAGGGGCTTCAAAAGGCCCCGAGGTTTTGGGGGTCGCCCAAAGCCTCGTGTGCCGAGTGGTGGTGTGATGACTGGCTATTCTTCGCAGTAGCCAACCGCCGAGGGTTACCGGTCGTCACGCCACCAGTCGCCACACGATCCAGGTCACCCCGACCGCTATAGCGACTTGTCGGAACGGCATAACCTTCCGACGCCGAGATCATACTCGGTGTCCGCCTCGCGCAAAACAAAAATGCACACGCATGGGGGCATGTGTGTGGGTCGCGATCTCTTTTGATCGCGGCTATGCGTGCTCGGCGCTGCGGCGGCGAGCCCCGCCAGTACCACTCGACGGCGGCGTCACACCGGTCGTATCGGAACAAGCGAACGCGAAAACAGACAACGCGACGGCAAGCGTGAGGCGCATCGGAGGATCTCTGTGCCGACGGATGCGGCACGAGCCCCCAGCCGAGTGAACGTCATGCCAAGCGCGCGAAACGACACTTCAGACCGCGCGATCGCACCACGCGCTACGGGGTAAGCAAGGAGCAAGCCCCACGATGTAGACACGCTCCCTAGAGCGAAGCCGCCGCCTGACCGCCGCCCATCTGTGACTTCGACGACGTGTCCTTCTTGCTAACGCTGCCGCCCTTCACGAAGTAATCACGCAGCACGACATAGAGCGGTGCCGAGATAGCGATGGTCGAGTAGCTGCCGAGCACGATGCCGATGGTCATGCAGAGCGCAAAGTCACGCGTGACCGTACCGCCGAAGATCAAGATGGCCAGAACGACCGACAAGGTCGCACCCGAGGTAATCAACGTACGCGCCAGCGTCTCGTTGATCGAGGTATCGACCAACGACTTCAGATCACGTCCGCGCAAACGGACCATATTCTCACGAACGCGGTCGAAGATGACGATGGTGTCGTTCAGCGAGTAACCCATGAGGGTCAAGATCGCCGCCACGATGGGCAAGTTGAACTCGATCTGGAACACCGAGAAGAAGCCCAAGATGATGATGGCGTCGTGGATGAGCGTGCCGACCGCGCCCGGCGCGAAGTAGAAATCGAAGCGCAGCGCGATGTAGAGCAAGATGAAGATCATCGAGTAGATGACCGCGAGGAAGCCCTGGTTGCGCAGCTGCGCGCCGACCTGCGGACCGACGAACTCGACCTTCTGCACGAGCTGGTAGTCCGCCGGGAGATCGAACGCCTTCATGAGCGCGCCCTGGACCTTGTCAGCCACCGAGACCAGCTCGATCACGTACTCGGGGCGGTCGGCGCGGTCGCCCGCCTTGATGCGCTTCACGTCGAGGTTGTACTTGGCGATGACGCCGCGGACCTGCTCTTCGCTCACCGGCTTGGTGAAGCCGACGATGACGTTCTCACCGCTCTCGGCGGCCGAGAAGTTACCCACACCGCTCTCGCCACCAGCGAGCGCTTCCATGTCGTGCTTGAGCTGGGTGCGCTGCTCTTCCGTCAAAGCGCTCTCCTGGCGTACCAGCACCAGGAACTCGTTCGACGACTCGTCGCCGTAACGCTGCACGCGCGAGTCACCGAGGTCGAGCGACTCGACGACCTTCTGGACCTTCTCTTCTTCGACGTGCTTGTCGAACTTGACTTGCACCTCGTAGCCGCCGGCGAAGTCGATGCCGAAGTTCAAGCCGCGCGTGAACAACGACACGAAGCTGATGATGATCATCGCGGCCGAGATCGCGATGTAATACTTGCCCAACGACATCCATCGGACGGTCGGCTGCTTTTCTAGGAAGCGCATGGTGGGTGTACCTTAGATGCTGAGCGTCTGGACGCGGCGGCGGTTGATGAAGAAGTCGAAGATGACGCGCGTGAACACGACGGCCGTGAACAGCGAGCAGATGATGCCCACGATCAGCGACACGGCGAAGCCACGCACCGGACCGGTGCCGTACTGCATGAGGACGACGCCCGAGATGAGCGTGGTCACGTTGGAGTCGAAGATGGAGCTGAAGGCCTTCGAGTAACCCGCGTCCACCGCGGCGCGCACCGGCTTGCCGGCCGCGAGCTCGTCACGAATGCGCTCGAAGATGAGCACGTTGGAGTCGACCGCCATGCCGACGGTGAGCACGATGCCCGCCATACCGGGCAGCGTCAGCGTCGCCTCGAAGAGCGACAGGACCGCCATCAGCAACACGATGTTGAGCACCAAGGCGAGGTCCGCGATGAGGCCCGACATCTTGTAGTAGAAGAGCATGAAGAGGATCAGGAAGCCGGTGCCGACGATGATGGCGATGCTGCCGTCATGCACCGCCTGGTCACCCAAGGTGCGGCCGACCTGGCGCTTCTCGGCGACCTCGACCGGCGCCGGCAACGCGCCCGACTTCAAGACGAGCGCGAGGTTCTTCGCCTCTTCGAGCTCGTAGCGCGGGTCGCCCGAGCCGAGCGTGATGCGGGCGTGGCCGCCACCGATCTTCTCGCTGATCGACGGGGCGCTGTTGACGTTGCCGTCGAGGACGATGGCCATGCGGCGCTTGACGTTGTCAGCGGTGAGCTTCTCGAAGATCTTGGCGCCTTCGGGGTCGAACTCGATGCCGACGTGGTGCTTCGAGCGCACCTCCTGGTCCTGCTGCACGGTGGCGTTGATGAGGAAGTCACCGGTGATGCCGGCGCGCGCGTCGAGCACGTAGGTGCGCAGGGTCTCGTTGCGGTTCGCGGCAGCGCCGCGCTTCTCGCCGATCTTGCCGAAGCCGATGTCGCGGTTCGGCGGGATCTTGCTGGTGAGCAGCTCCTTCACCGCGTTGCGCTCCGAGGCGGGCAGCTCGAAGTAGACTTCGCGCACGCTCTGGCCGTTCGGGCCTTCCATCATGTCCTCGCGCTTGACGACGCCGGGCGGCAAGTCCGTGATGGCGTCGAAGGCGGCGGTCGCCTCGGTGTCGACGATCTTGAACTCGAGCTGCGCGGTGCGGCCGATGACGTCGATGGCGCGCTCCGGATCCTTCACGCCCGGCAGCTGCACCAGGATGGCGTTGGTGCCGCGCTTGGCGATCTGCGGCTCGGTGACGCCCAGCTTGTCGGCGCGGTTGCGGATGACGTTGATGGCCTGGTCGACCGCGGCGGTGCGCACGGCCTCGGCCTCTTGCGGCACGAGGTCGAAGCGCATGGTGTTGCCATCGCGGCTCACGATGTTGAGCACCGTGAAGTCACGCGCCAAGAGCGCGCGCGCGGCGTCTGGTGAAGCCTCGGGCGCGAGCTCGAGCACCAGCTCGGAGGTGTCACGCGGACGCTCGAGCTTGGTGAAGGCGATCTTCTCGTTCTTCAGGGCTTCGCGCAACGCATCCGCCACGCGCTCCAAGCGCTGTTCGACGGCCTTCTCGACGCGCACGCTCATCACCAAGTGAACGCCGCCCTGGAGGTCCAGGCCGAGGTTGAAGATCTTGCAGTGCGACCAGACCGGCAGCGACTTGCAAAACACGTCACGGTCGTCGCGCTGCTCTTGGGTCGCGCGGCCGTAGTACTCGACCGATGGATAGAGGGTGTAGAGAGCGCCGGCGAGCACACCGACGACGAGGACGAGACGCAGCACCCAGTTGCTATTCATCGAGCCACCTCAGCGGCCTTGCTGTCCGCTTTCTCGAGCTTCTCGGTCTTCTTGGCATCGGCCGCCTGAGCGGTCGGCCAGCGTCCGCTAATGCGGTCACGCAGCATCTTCACCTTGACCTTGTCGGCGATCTCGATGGTCGCGACCTTGTCGTCGAGGGCGATGATCTTGCCCCACATGCCGCCGCTGGTGATGACCTCGTCGTCCTTCTTCAAGGCGGTCAGCAGCGCGGCGTGCTCACGGCGCTGCTTGTTCGCGGGGCGAATGAGCAGGAAGTAGACCACGGCAAACATGAGCCCGATCATCACGAAGCTGGAGATCTGGCTCATTTGGCTGCCCGCGGCTTGGGCGAGCAAAATCTGGCTTAAAAAGTGCGGCATCATGCGGGGCGCGGCGTAGCACAGCGGTGTCACAAAGAGCAATGCGGGCGCGATCCTTTCGCGATTTACGCAACTCCAGCTCTGAGCGGTCCGCGGCTAACCCCCTGACAACGAATACGAAGTTGCCATGTCGGATTGCAGGCAACCCCGCCGTAACGCCGACGATACCCCTTGAGCGCCTGTTTTCCTTTTGTACCGGGAGCTTTGTACGTGAGCGCTTTCGCCAAACTCGACCTTCAGTCCCCCCTTGGCCAGCTGATCACCAGCAAAGAACCCATTGCCCCCGAGGCACTCGAGAAGGCTGCCGCCCTCTCCAAGGGCAAGGAAGAGAAGGCTCTCGGCATCCTGCGCCGTGAGCTCAAGGAGATCGTCGACACCAAGGCCATCGGCGCTCACACCCCGAAGGTCACCGACGAGCTCGCGGCCCAGCTCGCCCAGGCCCCCGCCGACGCCTTGGATGGCCGCCCCACCAACCAGCTCGCCGCGGCGATGTACTTCTTTCGTTCGCCCGTCTGCGACTCGGCCGCGGTCTATCAGGAAGCGCACGAGATGCAGGCCATGCTCATCGGCGCGCGCACCGCGATGGAGTCACGACTCGTCACCGATACCGAGGAGCAAAAAGCCGCCAAGGACGTGATGCTCGGTCTGGCCGACACCATCTCGAGCCAGGCGGCAATCGCGCTCGTCATGTCGACCTGGGCGAGCTTCGCCAAGCCCGCCGGCGAGGGCAAGCTCGAGATGCCCACGGAGATCGCAGCGGGCCTTCCGGATGCGGTCGAAAGCGTCGACACCGCGCAGAGCAAGATGGCCGCCGAGGCGGTCAAGACCGTCCTGCAGATACTGTCGAGCGGCGGTGTCGCCGAAGCGCTTGCGGGCCAAGGCAAGGCGCAAGCCGAAGAAGCCGGTGAAGCGCCCGCGAAAGCCAAGCCCAACCCCACCAAAGATCTCGACCGCGACGTCGGTGGCCTCGACAAGGCAGCTCAAGAAGCGTTGGTCGAAACGTCGTTCAACAAGGCGCGCGTCGGCGAGTTCATCTTCGGTGTCCGCAAATACCGCGAAGAGTGGTACGGCGACCTGGTCAACGCCCTGCGCAAGCAACCGTCGTGGGACGTCCTCCTGCCCGCGGTCACGCGTTACCTCGAGAACATGGTCGCGCAGCGGCGCGAGATGGAGCGCACCTACCGTGGCCGCGAGATCTCGGACGAGCTCTTGGCGACGAGCACCGACAACCAGCTGGTGAAGATGTTCCTGGCTGCCAAGGAAGTGAACGAAGACCTGGGCGGCGGTCCGCTCACCATGCACCGCACGCCGGACGCCACGCCCAACGCGTACGTCTACACGCCGAACTTCAACAAGCCACACGTCGTCGTGCACGACTCGACGGTTCGCATGTGCTGGGACACCAAGCGCGGCGACTTCATCCAGGTCGGTCTCACCGCCGAAGGCAAGGCCGTTCGAGCGGACGACCCTACCGCCGTGAAGACCCTCGATCTCGGTAAGTACGTCTTCCAGGGCGTCATCGGCCACGAGCTCTTCCACATCCGCGACGGCATCATGCTGACCCGCGTGATGCTGGGCGCGATGCTCGGCTACGGCATCGACGCTCACGCGAGCGATGCCAAGGCAGCGGGTGACGAAGCCTGTGGCTGCTCGATGTGCGTCGGCGTCACCGAGGGCTCGCTCGCGCAGGCCATCTCGGGCGTGCTCGACGACCCAAGCGTGCAGGCCAAGCTGCCGATGGTGAAGAAGAGCAACGACCCGGCGGTCATCGACGCCGCGTTGTTCAAGCTGCTCGGCGAGGAGATCTACACCGCCGGCGGCGCGGCCATGGGTCCCATGGCCTTCATGACCAACATCGGCCAGGAAGGCGAGGTCCTCGCCGACCGTGGCTCGGCCGCGCGCCAGGGTACCGGCAAGTACCTCGCGATGTTCTTCGACGTCATGATGCGCAAGTCGGAGATCGGCTCGAGCGAAGACGCCATCCAGATGCTCATCGAGTCGTACAACCGCGACCACGTCAGCGAAATGCAGGCGGCGCTCGACCGTGCCACCGCGGATGAAGTGCGTGGCCAGGTGGCGCTCACCAACGGTATCTCGCACCCGCCGGAAGCCTATCGCGCTGTCGGCAACGCGCGCTTCGTCGAGTCGAAGGAAGTTCACGACATCAAGGACTTCAACGCGCTACCGCCGGCCTTGCGCCTCGCGGCCGGCGCGCAAGGTGTGGATGCCGCCATCGAGCGTCTCGACGACACCATCGAGGTGAAGTCAGGCATGCGCACCACGCAGACCGAGGCGATGCGCAGCGCAGCGCGTATTCGCCGCGCCACGCTCCTCGCGCGCCTGTACGACGTCACCGCGCCGCTCGCCGACCTCATCATCAAGGACGGCCTGCGCCTCAAGGACGGCAAGCTCGAGGGCCTCGGACCGAGCGTGCTGCAGTACCTGTTGTCTGGTGGCTCGCAGCTCTTCGCGCACGACGAGTTCCTGGCCAGCCAGGCGATGAAAGACGGCACGCCGCGTCACCGGCCGTCGCTCAGCGTCAACGTGCTCAAGCAGCTCGCTGACCGCATCGACGAGAGCATCGATGGCAAGAAGTTGCCCGATGAAGAGCGCGAGCGCTTTGCCAGCTTCACCGAAGGCGTACGCAAATACGCCGACGCGCAGCAGAAGCAGCTCGACACCTTCCGCGCGCAGAAGGAGATCGACCGTCAGACCAAGAAGCAGTTTCGCGAAGGCTGAGCCCTCGCGTCTCGGGCAAGGTCGTCTCGCGGAGGCGCCGTCAGGCTTCCGCGCGGGCCTCGAGCTCCGCTAAAAAAGTCTCGGGAGCGAAGTCGCCGCGGTCGAGGGCGGCGCGCATGCGGCTCATCAGGCGCAAGTAGAACGCCAGGTTGTGGATCGTGGCCAGGCGGTGGAACGTCAGCTCACCGGCCACGAACAAGTGCCGTAGGTACGCCCGCGTGAAGTGCTTGCAGGTGTGGCAATCACAGCTCGGGTCGAGCGGCAGATCGCTCTTCTGATGCACGGCGTTCTTGATGTTGATCTTCCCGCCCGTGATGAAGATCGAGCCGTTACGCGCGTTACGCGACGGCATCACGCAGTCGAACATGTCGACGCCCGACGCCACCCCACGTACCAGATCCGCCGGCGTTCCAACGCCCATCAAGTAACGCGGCTTGTGCGCCGGCAAGAGCGGCGCGGTGTGCGCGACGATGGACGCGATGGCGTCCGGCGCCTCCCCTACCGAGACGCCGCCGATGGCGAAGCCCGGGAACGGCAGCTCGCTCATCACGCGCGCGTGCTCCTCGCGTAGGTCCGGATAGATGCCGCCCTGCACGATGCCGAACCACGACACCTCGGGGCGCTTCGCCGCGTCGAGGCAGCGCTTCGCCCACGCGGTCGTCCGATTCACCGCGCGCTGCACGTAGTCGCGCTCGGCCTGACCCGCGGGACACTCGTCGAGCACCATCGCGATGTCGGGACCAAGGTCTTCTTGAACCTCGACCAGCTTCTCCGGTGACAAGTCGATGGGGCTGCCGTCGATGTGCGACTTGAAGCGCACGCTGCGGTCATCGATGTCGCGTAGCTCGGCGAGGCTGAACACCTGGAAGCCGCCGCTGTCGGTGAGGATGGCGCCTTGATAGTTGCTGAACGCGTGCAAGCCGCCCATCTCGCGCACGAGCTTCGCGCCGGGACGCAGCATCAGGTGGTAGGCGTTGTTCAGGATCATGCGCGCGCCGAGGTCGGCGAGGTCGCGGAAGTCGAGCGCCTTGACCGTGGCCAAGGTGCCGACGGGCATGAAGACCGGCGTTTCGATGACGCCGTGCAAGGTGGTGAGGCGGCCACGGCGAGCGCGGCCAACGGTCTTGTCCAGGGAGAAGGAAATCATGAGTCGATGAACATCGCGTCGCCGTAGGAGAAGAAACGGTAGCGCGCGCGCACGGCCTCGGCGTAGGCGGCGAGCACGGCATCCCTGCCCGCTAGAGCGGACACGAGCATGAGCAACGTCGAGCGTGGCACGTGAAAGTTGGTGAGCAACGCGTCGGTCACGCGGAACTCGTACCCCGGATAGATGAACAAACGCGAGCTGCCACGCGCATCACCGGTCGCGGCCCAGGTCTCGAGCGCGCGCAGGCTCGTGGTGCCCACTGGAATGACCCGCCCTCCCCGCGCCCGCGCCGCTTCGATGGCGCGCAGAGTGGCGTCGGGGATCGCGTAGTGCTCGGCGTGCATGACGTGCGAGCGTACGTCACCCGCGTGCTCTTCACGCACCGGCAAGAATGTCCCCGCGCCGACATGCAGCACGACCTCGGCGCGCTCGACACCGCGCGCGGCCAAGGCCTCGAGGACGGCCGGCGTGAAGTGCAGCGACGCGGTCGGCGCGGCCACGGCGCCCGGCTCGCGCGCGAAGACGGTCTGATAGTCGGTGGTGTCCGCTGCGACCGGACCTTCGCGCTTGATGTACGGCGGCAGCGGCACCTCTCCGCCCCGCTCGAGCAGCGGCCATAGCGGCGCCTCGCCTTCGAGCACGGCGTTGGCGCCTTCACGCGCCACGACGCGCAGCGTGACGCCACCCGCGACGATGCTCTTGCCGGCCTTGAACGCGTCTCCCGGGCGGCCCATGACCTCCCAGCGGGTCGCGGTCTCGAGCGGACCATCGGGCGCCAGGAACAACACCTCGACCTTGCCGCCCGTCGGCCGCTGCGCGGGCAGGCGCGCCGGGATCACCTTCGTGCGATTCACCACGAGGAGATCACCCGCGCGTAGGAGCGACGGCAGGTCACGGAAGACGTGATGCTCCAGCGCTCCACTGGTCCGCGATAGCCGCAACAAGCGGCTCGCGTCACGCGGCTTCGCCGGCGTCTGCGCGATGAGCTCGGGCGGCAGCTCGTAGTCGAACAACGACAGGGGCAAAGCGTCGGACATCGCGCGGGCCTCCTACAGGAACGCGCGCTACCAGTCACTCCAGTCGTGGGGTTGATTCGTCCCCTGACCGGCTAGCAGACGCGGAAGCCACTCAGGCAGCGCGCCCGTGGGTATGTCTCCAGGAAAAGTCCAGCCCAGGGAGATTGGTCATGCGCTTGAGCCCGCAAGACGTAGGCATTCGTTCGCACATCGACAGAGGTTTCGCATCGTTCAGCTCCGGCCTGCAGCACGACACGTCACACATCTTGCGTGCCGACGAGCCTGTCAGCGCGCGGCGGAAGGCCACGGCCGCCAAGCCGACGGCCAGCGGCTTGCCGGCGGCGGACGCTCCACCAAAACAGAAGAAGCCAATCGCTCGGCCGCCGACGCCCAGCGAGCTCGCCGTCGCCCAAGCCACCCGCGGCAATGCGTACAAGCTCGTCACGAGCCTGGTGGAGGAGCGCGCCAAGACCGGCGGCCAGCTGGAGGTCGAAGGCAAGCCCACCCTCCTCGCCACGATGGCGTCCGCGATAGCAGCGGCGCTCGGCATCCCGCGGGACGTCGCGGCGGAGCTCGTCGACGCCATGAGCCGCGGCGGCGCGCAGGCCAAAGCCATCGCTACCGGTCTCTCCACGCTGCGCGCCATGGACGCCGCCGACCGCGCGCAGTGGTTGGGCCAGTGGCTGCCGAGCGCACGCGCCACGGCGCAAGGCATCTTCAGCATGGACCCCGACACGAGCATGGAGTCGCTCGGGGCCTCGGACGCGGCGGCGCGCGCCTTCGGCGACATCGCCGGCCTGAACTTCAAGATGGCGAATCGCAAGGTCACGACGCTCGCGGACGGCGACACGGTCGCCGAGCGCGCCGAGGAGATCCGCGCCCGCGCCGAGATGCAAGCAGGCGCGCCACGCGGCGCCGAGGCGATCCTCGCCGACGTGCAGCAGATCGACTTGGCCAAGACCGAGGAGGAGCGGCAGCGGCGCTTCAATGCGCTCTCGACCGACCTCGCAATCCGCTATGGCGTAACCGTCGACATGGCCGCCGGGATCGTGAACGCCATGCGTGACAGGACGCAGGTCGGCCGCATGGTCGCCGAGGGCCTGAACGGTCTCGAGGCGCTCGAC
>JBDHVB010000135.1:0-15361 GCA_039809465.1 Myxococcota bacterium | reverse complement strand
TCCGGCATGCCGTTAGCACTGCAGGCGCCGTTCAGCACGTACACCATCACCGCGACAGCGCCCATCGGCACGTCGACCGCGCAGCTCCGCATCGCCGTGCTCGACGGCTTCATCGTCGACACGACGAGCGACGTCCCGCCTGCGGGTGTGCTCGGTGACGGCATCTGCGCCGCCACGCCGAGCTCGTGCAGCATCCGCGCCGCCGTCGCCGAAGCGGCGGCGCTCACCGGCCCTCAGGCCATCATGGTCCCGCCGGGATCGTACCTCATCGATTCCGTCATCTCGTTCGGCAGTGACGCGCTCATCGGCGGCCGTGATGGCACGACGCGCATCGACGCCAGCGCCACTACCGGAGTGTTCAGCATCGTCTCGCCCGACGTCGGTTACCTCTCCGATCTCGAGATCGGAGAGGCGCAAGATCAAGGTGGGAGCGGCGGTTGCATCGACATGCGTGGCCAGATCATGGCCTCGAACATCTATGTGCATGACTGCCTCGCGAACACGGGCGGCGGCATCACGATCTACAATGGCGGATCGCTCGACGTCGAGGCCTCACGTTTCACGAACAACCACGCCGAAGGCTTTGGCGGCGCCATCGCGGCTACCGACAGCTCGTTGCTCGTCGTCCGCACGACGACCTTCAGCGGCAACCGCGCCGAGGGCAGCGGCGGCGCGGTGTACCTCGAGAGCGACGTGCTCAACACCTTGCGTGCGTCGTACCTCGGCGACAACACCGGCGCGCAGGGTGGTGGCGGTGTGTATCTCATCGGCAATGGGCGGCTCTCGATCGAGACTTGTACGTTCGAGCGCAACAGCGCGGGCTCGGCGAATGGCGGCGCGATCATGAACGATGGCGTCTGGCTCGACATCAGCTATTCGACTTTCGACAACAATCTCGCGGGCGCAGGGGGCACCGTCATCGCCGCTCCGAACGACGAGGGTACCACCGTCATGCGCGGCTGCTTGCTGTTCGACGAGCCGTTCCCCTGCTCCGTGGACACGGCCAACTTCACCTCGAATGGTTACAACGTCTTCGACGGGCCGCTCACGGCGTGCCCCGAATTGTCCGCGACAACGGACATCGTCGACGCTTTCCTGGGATCAGGCTTCCTCGGCACGGCAGCCAACAACGGCGGTCCGACGCTCACCGTGGCCATCCCCTCCGACTCCGACGCGACCGACATCGGCGATCTGACCTGCCCGACACGCGATCAACGTGGCTTGGGGCGCCCGCAGAGCCTCGACTCCCAGAACAGCTGCGACGCGGGGGCCTACGAGATCAGCGCCACCGAGACGTTCTAAGGGCCAGCGCTTCTGGGGCGCCGCCGTTGGGTCGGGCGTAAAAAGCGCTCAGCGTGGCGGGCGTGGCGTCCGTAGGTACAGGCGACAGCCTTTCATGCTCCGCTGACGGCCAGTGCCGCCGATGCGCGTGTATGTAGGCCGAGCGGTACCCATGAAGGCTTTTGCATCCCCGAAGAACCTTCCGGAGCTTGATTTTCGCATGCGGGCGGCGCTCGGCGCTTGTACGCTTTCCAATGTCGGGCCCCTCGAGCCGGTACTCGTACCCACGAGCCGCGCGGCTGCTCCGATGGAAGGTTGGTTCCCCTTGGCGATGCGCGTGCCGTCTGTTTTCGCGCTCGGGCTCATGGCGGTTGCTTGTGCCTCGACTTCGCCCTTGGCCGCGGACATGTCCGTCTCCAAGCAGCGTCCAGATGGTCCCTTGGTGGCGTCGATGCACCCCGTCGCCGCCGACAAGCCTGAGTCCACCATCGCGGAGGAGAGCGGCGATGAGTCGGCCGGTGGTCTGCTCGAGCGTGCCTTCGCTCAGTTCAACCGCGACGACTATGCTTCGTCCGCTAAAACATTCACGCGCTCGATCGCGACCAATAACTTGAACGAAGCCGGCCGCGCGCTCGCTTACTGGCACATCTACCTCGCCGAGAAGCGCATGTCGCACGAGGACAAGAGCACCGAGGCGCTCGCCAGCTTCACCACCGTCGCGGCCGAGCTCATGGAGAGCCGTGGCTCGTCGGCGGACTTCATCGAGCGCTTCAGCCTCGACGCCCGCTTGTCGCGCGCCCGCGCCATCCTCTCTGCCACTTGGGCCAAGCGCGTGCCCGGCTACGGCCGCAGCGCTGGTGACGCCGTCCCGGTGTTCGACCAGGTCGAAGCCGACTACTTCGCCGAGATCGCGCCGCCGTGCGCCCAGGCCAAGCGCCGCCAGACCGACAAGCACACCATCGCCCAGCGCAGCGGCAACGAGCTGCAGCGGGTCACGATCTACTGCGAAGGTGCAAAGACGGGCACCGACTACTATCTCGAGATTGTGAAGGCCGACTGAGACGCATAGGTTCCGGCGCATGCCGGTTCCTGCTTCCCGCATCCGCGCCGTCAACGACGCGCCGATCCGCGGTGATCGTGACTACGTCCTTCACTGGATGACCGGCGTCCGCCGCATCGACAGCAACTTCGCGATCGACCGCGCCGCCGAGCATGCCAGGGAGCTCGACAAGCCGCTGCTGGTCTTCGAGGCTCTACGCGCCGGCTACCGCTGGGCCAGCGACCGTCTGCACGCGTTCGCCATCGCGGGCATGCGCGACAATGAGGCGCGCTTGAAGAACACGGCGGCCGGCTACTTCTGCTACCTCGAGCCCAGGCATGGCGAGGGCGAGGGGCTCCTGGAAGCGCTCGCCAAGCGCGCCTGCGTGGTCACCACCGACGACGTGCCGACCTTCTTCCTGCCAGCCATGGTGAACGCCGCCGGCGAGAAGCTCGACGTCCGCCTCGAGGCCATCGACGGCAACGGCCTGCTGCCCATGCGTAGCGCGCCCAAGGCGTTCGAGCGCGCCATGGACTTCCGCCGCTACATGCAGAAGACGGTGGCGGCCGAGCTGGCGCATCGTCCTCATGCCGAGCCGCTACGGCAGCTGAAGCCTTTCAAGGCGTTGCCCAAGGGTTTGGGGAGGTGGCGGCACGGCTACGACCTGCCGCTCGAGGAGATCGCCATCGATCACACGGTGCCCGTCGCGGAGCTCGAAGGCGGCTCCGAGCGGGGCCATGAGGTCGCCACGCACTTCGTCCGCAAGAAGCTCGGCAACTACGCCGAGGGCCGCAATCATCCCGACGACGATGCCGCGAGCGGTCTGTCGCCGTATCTGCATTGGGGCTTCGTCGGCATCCATCAGATCTTCGCGCTGCTCGAAGACCGCGAGGAGTGGAACGCGGAGAAGCTCGGCAAGGCCACGGGCAAGCGCACCGGCTTCTGGAAGATGAGCGAGAACGCCGAGGCGTTCCTCGATGAGATCATCACCTGGCGCGAGGTCGGCTACAACGCGGCGGCGCTCCGGCCGAGCTACCAGAGCTACGAATCACTGCCCGCCTGGGCTCAGAGCACCCTCGCCAGGCACGCAGGCGACAAGCGCGAGCACCTCTACGGTCTCGATACCTTGGAGTCCGCCAAAACATACGACGCCGTGTGGAACGCGGCGCAGAGCCAACTGCTCCGCGAAGGCCGCATGCACAATTACCTGCGCATGCTTTGGGGCAAGAAGGTGCTCGCGTGGTCCGAGACGCCGCGACAGGCGCTCGAGGTGTTGCTGCACCTGAACGACAAGTGGGCGCTCGACGGGCGTGACCCCAACTCGACCAGCGGCATTTTCTGGGTGTTTGGCCGCTATGACAGACCGTGGGGCCCGGAGCGCGCGATCTTCGGAACGGTGCGCTACATGACCAGCCAGAGCACGCTGCGTAAGCTGCGTATGCGCGACTATCTCGCGAAGTATTCCTGAAGGACTACTACTCGGGCCGCCCAAGGTAGGGCGGCCGCGAGCAGCAATGTCGGTGATGAGCCGACGTCACAATACGGAGCGTCGACCGCCGCGCATCATGCCCGAGACCAGCGAGACGATCGCCAGGGCCAGGAAGATGAAGAACAGGATCTTGGCGATGCCCGCGGCACCGGCCGCGATGCTACCGAAGCCAAAGAACGCCGCGACGAGCGCGACGATGAAGAATGCGATTGCGTAACCCAACATTGCTATTCCCCCGTTGAAGCGGCCCGACATGGCGCCGACACACCGCTGGGGTAGTGCAGGCCCTGTGCCAACCGGTGGGGAGCCTCAGGTCGGCCAGGCGCGTGGTTTCGGGCCTTGGGGTGTGCCCCATCCGTCCCCAAAGTGCCCCACGGCTGGGGGCTGCCAGGGTCGGGGTTCCACACGAAGCGGCGTTTGTGCTAGCAGGCCAAGGTAATGCAGCCATTGCCCGCGGATCCGACTTTTCTCGAGACCGTCAGCCACCACTGGTACGGCGGTGGTTTCTGGATGTACCCCATCGCGCTCGCGAGCATCTTCGCGATCGCTATCGCGGTCGAGCGCTTCATGTACCTCTTCGTGCAAGCGCGCACCGACAAGGACAAGCTGGTCGGCGAGCTGCAGAAGTATGTTTTAGCGGGCGACCTGCGCGCCGCGACCTCGTTCGTCGCGGGCCAGAAGTCCACGCCGCTCGCGAACGTCATCAAGGCGGGCCTCGTCAAAGTGAAGAGCTCCGACGCGATCGTGCAGTCGGCGCTCGACGAAGCGACCCTGCGCGAGCTGCCGAAGCTCGAGCGCCGCACCGGTTACCTGTCCGTCATCGGGAACATCGCCACCTTGCTGGGGCTGCTCGGCACCATCGGTGGTCTCATCACCTGCTTCGCGGCGGTGTCGAAGCCCGGCGCCGATCCCACGCTCAAGTCCGCGGTCTTGGCCAACGGCATCGCCGAAGCCATGAACTGCACGGCCTTCGGTCTCATCGTCGCCATCCCGTCGCTCGTCGCTTTCGCCATCTTGAACGGCCGCACTCAGCAGATCGTCGATGAGCTGCACGAGACCGCCGTCTCGGTGATGAACCTCGTGGTCAACAACCGCGACAAGCTCCGTAACTAGCCCTTGGCTGGAATGGCCCCACAGCAGTCGGGCGGCCGTCGCCCGGTGGATGCCGAGATCAACCTCGTGCCGTTCATCGATCTGCTCTGCTCGCTCATCGCCTTCTTGTTGATGACCGCGGTGTGGGCGCAGATCAGCTCGCTCGAGGTGCAGCAGGCGGCGAGCTCGGCCGCTATCGCGGAGGAGAAAGACACGCTCAACCTGCGCATCTTCGTGCTCGAGAAGGGCTTCAAGATCGCCGGCAAGGACACCGACGTCGAGCTGCCGTGCCTGCGCGCGCCGTGCGTCGAGCGCGCGGCTCACGCGGCGCAGGCCGACCTCCGCGTGGCCAGCGTGAACGACGCGTCCAAGGCCGCGGCGGGAGTGGTGTCGCACTACGACTTCGCCAAGCTCTCGGCGCTCGTCAAGGAGAAGCACGGTATGTTTCCCGACGAGCGTGATGTCTATATCGACGTCGGCGACGACATCCCCTACGACGACATGATCCGGACGATGGACACTTGCATGGACGCGGGCTTCACCAACATCGCGCTCGGAGGCTCAGCCGAGTAATGCCCATCGTCGTTCCAGGTCGCCGCATCGGTACGGCGTTCGCCTCGCACACCGCGATAGCGAAGCGGCTCGCCAAGCGTCGGCGCGGCGTCTACGCGACCTTGCTGTTGACCTCGCTGGTCGACATGTTCGTCATCCTGGTCCTCTATTTGATCCAGCAGTTCAACGCGACCGGGCAGATCTTGTTCATCGACCCGGACATCAAGCTGCCCAAGGCGCACACCGCGAGCTCGCTGGTCGGCGCGCCGCCCGTCGTCACGGTGGGGCAGAGCTCGATCACCGTGCAGGGCAAAGCCGTGGAGGACGCGGCCATCCTCGCCAAGAACGGCGTCTGGGAGGCGCCCAAGCTCGAAGCCGCGTTGCTCGAGCTACGCACGTCCGCTTCGGCGTTGCGTGATGTCAGCGGCGCCAGCGCCGCCGATGAGACCCTGGTCGTTCAAGCGGACCTGGGCGTACCGTACATGCTCGTGAAGAAGGTCATCTTCACCGCGCAGAAGGCCGGCTTCACGCGCGTCGACTTCGCGGTGCAGCAGGGCGCCAAGGCTCTACCCACACCCCCCGCGACGCCTTAGGGCCGCGGCGCCTTCAAGCGGTCTTGGCCGCCTCACGCGCGAGAGCCGCCTCGATGTGATTGTGCTGCGGCTGCACGCCGGAGACGCGCGTGATCACCCACTCGATCATCGGGAAGAGCTTGAGCCAATGCAGCGGCGCGTTCATCCAGCCGTTGGTGATGCAGTAGTGACTGTCGTGCGGCGCCACGTGGTGGATGTCGTGGTGCTTGGGGGTGAGGATGAGATGCGTCCGCTGAAGCAGACGAGCGATGCGCGGCGGCGAGTCGGCGTGAGCCCAGGCGTGGAACTGATTGGTGCAGAAGACCCAGAGCGCGACGCCCAGCGCGAACACGCTGGTGAACAGGCCGGTCTCGGGCTCCATGACGTCGCTCGCGTAACCCGACAGGAAGAAGACCGGCAAGCTGACGATGCAGTTGTTGCCGTTCAGCTCGATGAAGTCGTGACGCGAGATGTCCTTCGGATCGACGTGGTGATTGCGGAAGGGCTGGATGAAGCCAGGCCCCAAGATCGGCCACTTGGGGTCACCCCAGTTGTCGGCCGCCCAGTGCACGACACCCGAGAAGAAGTCGGCGGCGAGGAGGGCCGCGAACACGCCGGCGACGACCAGCGCTCCCCAGTACGCGGGCTCGCGCTCCACGGCGTTGCCCGCGATGCGATAGATGGTCCACACGGCGAGGACCGCGAAGGCGGCGATGCCAGCCATCTCGAAGGTGCGTTGCAGACGGCTGTAGCCGTAGCTGCGCTGCGTGTGAGACATCGCTCGAATCGCTCCTACCTGCGCGTTAAAGCGCTCGGATTCCGCTAGTGTCTACTAAAAAACGCGGCGCTGCATGGGCAAATGTCATTGACCAAAAGGTTACGTTCGTGCCGGGAGCCGCCGCGACCGCCCATGGACAAGCCTTGGGGACGCCTTAACCTGCGTGGATGGCGCCGCGCGCGACATACCGACTCCAGCTCAACCAGGACCTCGACTTCGCCAAGGCCGCCGCTCTCGCCCCACGCATCGCGAGCCTCGGCGTGAGTCACGTGTATCTCTCGCCGCACCTGCAAGCCGCTCCCGGCAGCACGCATGGCTACGACGTGGTCGACTACACCAAGGTCAGCAGCGAGCTTGGCGGCGAGGCCGAGCACGCCAAGATGCTCACGGCGTTCGCCAAGGCCGGCCTCTCGGTGGTCATCGACGTCGTGCCGAACCACATGTCGATTGCCCGCGCCGCCGACAATGCGTGGTGGTGGGATGTCCTCGAAAACGGTCAAGACAGCCGCTGGGCCCAGTTCTTCGACGTCGACTGGCACCACCCCGACGAGCGCCTGCGTGACCGCATCCTCTTGCCGGTCCTGGGCGATCACTATGGCCGCGTGCTCGAGGCAGGCGACATCACCCTCGAGCGCAAGGATGGCCGCGCGCTGGTGAAGGTCTACGACCAGCACTTCCCGCTCGCGCCCAAGAGCCTGGCCGGGCTCCCCGAGGATCTTGCTGCGTTGAACGCCGACAAGGCGCTCCTCCACGCCTTGCTCGAGCAGCAGAGCTACCGCTTGGCCTACTGGCGCAGCGCCCGCTACGACCTCGACTACCGCCGCTTCTTCGACGTGAACGAGCTCGTGGGGCTGCGCATGAGCCGGCCGGAGGTCTTCGAGGCCACGCACGCCTTGCTGCTGCGCTGGGTGAACGAGGGGCTGGTCACTGGTTTGCGTGTCGATCACCCCGACGGCCTGGGTGATCCTTCGGGCTACCTCGAGCGTCTGCGCGAGCGGGCGCCGCATGCGTGGATCGTCGTCGAGAAGATCTTGGCGTACGACGAGACGCTGCCCAAGAGCTGGCCGGTGCAGGGCACCACGGGCTACGACTTCGCGAACCGTGTCTGTGGCTTGTGGATCGACGGTGCGTCCGCTGAAGCGTTCAGCGACATCTACGAGGAGATGACCGGCATCGAAGACGCCCGCTTCGAGCCGGTCGCGAGCGTCTGCAAGCGCCGCATCATGCGTGAGGTCTTGGCCTCCGACGTGCGCCGCGTCGTCGAGCTCTTCTTGCGCGCGACCGAGGAGAACCTCGCGTATCGCGACACCTCGCGCGAGGAGCTGCGCCGCGCCATCGAGACGTTGCTGGTGGCGTTGCCGGTCTACCGCACCTACGTGCGCCCGGGTGAGCCTGCCTCCGAGCGAGACCGCGAGGTGATCACGGGCATGGTCGAGAAGGCCAAGGCGCTGTGCGGCGACTGTGACCCGCGGCTCTTCGATTTCATCGCGGCCATCTTGCTGGGTGAAGCGCCGGGCGACGCGGCCAAGCGCTTCCAGCAGCTCTCGGGCCCGGTGACCGCGAAGGGCGTCGAGGATACGGCCTTCTTCAATCACCACCGCTTCATCGCGCTGAACGACGTGGGCAACGACCCCGACGTGTTCGGCACGAGCGCCGCCGATTTCCACGCGCACAACGCACGGCAGCTCCGCGACGCGCCGCTCACCATGCTCACGACCTCGACGCATGACAGCAAGCGCTCGGAGGACGTGCGGGCCCGCCTCGCGGTGCTGAGCGAGATGCCGGACGCGTGGCGAAACTGGGTGAGACGCGTGCGCGAGCTCGCTGACCGCTATCGCGACCCAGAGGTGGACGACTCCATCGAGTATCACCTCTACCAGACGCTCGTCGGTGCCTGGCCGCTCTCGAAGGAACGCGTCGCCGCTTACCTCACCAAGGCGATGCGCGAAGCCAAGGATCGCACCGCTTGGTTGCGCGTCAACGCGAGCTACGAGGGCGCGGTGCGGCGCTTCGCCGACAAGCTCCTGAGCGATGCCGATGTGCTCTCGGCGCTCGGTGAGCTGGTGGGGCGCATCGACCTCGCGGGCCGTGAGAACGCCTTGGCGCAAAAGCTCCTGACCCTCACGTCGCCAGGCGTGCCCGATCTCTACCAGGGGAGCGAGCGCTGGTACTTCGCGCTCACCGACCCCGACAACCGCAGGCCCGTCGACTACGCCGAGCCCGATGACGAGAAGACCACGCTCGTGCGCAAGGCGCTCGCCGTCCGGCGCGAGCACCCCGCGTGCTTCGACGCGCGCGGCACGTACACGCCGATGTTCACCCACGCGCCACGGCTCGTGGCGTTCAAGCGCGGTGACGACGTGCTGGTGATCGCCCAGCGGCTGCGCCTCACGCCGTTCGCGACGACGCTCAGGCTACCCGAAGGCGAGTGGCGCGATGTGTTGAGCGAGACGCGCTACCAGGGGAGCATTGCGTGGTCCTCGCACCGCGCGATGCTCCTCGTGCGCACCTAGGACGGCCGGCCGTTCGAGCCCTGCGTCCAGTTGGTGCCGCTCGGGGTGTCCTTGATGGATGGGCGCGTCGGCGGCTGTGGCTGGAAGTTGGGTGACCAGGGCTCCGAGATGATGCGTGAGCCCCGGGCGTTGCGCAGGTAGAGCCAGGCCCACTCGGCGATGACCAGCACGCGGGTACGGAAGCCGACCAAGAAGAAGATGTGGACGACGAGCCACGCGAGCCACGCGAAAAATCCGCTCCAGCGGAGGCCCTTGAATTGCATGACGGCGCGTGAGCGGCCCACGGTCGCCATGATGCCCTTGTCGACGTAGTGGAAGGGCTTGCGCGGCGGCGCCTGCCAGCTGGTGCGCTTGTCTTCGATGTCGTCGTTGCGGCGGGCCCGCGCCTCGCGGTCGATGACCTTCGCGACATAGCGCGCCTGCTGGATGGCCACGGGGGCGAGCCCGGGCAGCGCCTCCGCCGAGCCTTGCGGTACGTACGCGGCGATGTCGCCAATAGCGAACACCTCGGAGTGCCCAGCGAGCGAACAATCGGGGTTCACGATGATGCGCTGCATGCGGTCGCGGTTGGTCGCGATGCGCGTCGCGAGCGGCACGGGGGCGACGCCGCTGGTCCAGGCCACGGTGCCCGCCGGCAGATGGTGGCCGTCGATGGTGACGCCGGTCGCGTCGATGTTGGTGACGCTCCTGCCGAGCTGCAGCTCGACGCCGAGCTCGGCCAACTGACGCTGCGCCGCGCGTGACAGCCGCTCGTCGAAGGCGCCCAAGACGCGTGGCGAGCGCTCGACGAGGATGACGCGCACCATGTCGCCGGTGATGCGGCGAAAGTCGCGCAAGAGGACGCGGCGTGACAGCTCGCTGATCGCGCCGGCGAGCTCGACGCCCGTGGGGCCGCCGCCGATGACCACGGAGGTGAGCAGGGTGCGCCGCTTGTCCGCGTCAGCGGTCGCCTCGGCGAGCTCGAAGTTGCGCAAGACGTGCTCGCGCAGGGCGAGAGCGTCCTCGGCGGTCTTCAAGCCGAAGGAGTGCTCCTTCCAGCTGTCGTGGCCGAAGTAGTTGGTGCGCATGCCCGCGGCGATGACCAGGTACTCGTACGGAAACACCGCGCCGTCGGCGGTCTTCACCTGGCGCGTCTCGAGATCGACGCCGGTCACCTCGCCGTAGAGGGTGCGCACGTTGGGCTGGCCGTCGAAGATCGAGCGGATGGGAACGGCGATCTCCGGAAGCGACAGACCAGCGGTGGCCACTTGGTAGAGCAGGGGCTGGAAGAGGTGATGGTTGGTCTGGTCGATGAGGGTGACGTCGACCGGCGCGCGCTTGAGCCCTCGGGCGATCGTGAGCCCGCCGAAACCGCCGCCGACGACGATGACGCGTGGACGAGCCATGTGCGTGTGCCTCCGGATGCCGCGAACCGTCGCGTTAGATTTACCACTCGCGAGCCACGACGGTAGCCGACTGGGGCATGACGCCGCCAAGAAACCAGTCATTCAAGACGGCGGTGTGTCAAACAACCCCAACGCTACACCCACACACGCCTATGAACCCCCACGGCGCCTCCTAAGTAGCGATAATCTCAGGGTGACCGAGAGAAAGATGCTTGGCCTGCTGCTTGCTAAGAGCTGGGTCAACGCTAGCCGCCAAACGAAAGCCACATTCTCATGCGTCTCGACACCATCCATCCCAAAGCTCGAATCCGCGCCCGCCGCGCTCTGCGTGGCCACGCCAACGCGAGCGACGTCGCCGATGTCGTGGCGCCGCTCCCCTTCTCCAGCGCCCTCGACGACCGTCGCGGTGACGAAATGTTGCACCGTGGCCTCTTCCAGCTCAACGGCCGCCGCTTGAAGCCGGGCGTCGTGAGCGAGTCCACGCTCGAGTTCCGTGAAGCGCTGCGCGAGCTCGCCACCATCCAGTACTTCGAGACGCGCATCCTCGAAGGCGCGCATCACGTGGTCGCCAAGCACGCCGCCGAGGCGCCCAAGGATGCCGCCGGTCTCACCACCTGGCTCGAGGGCCTGCGGGTGTCGGGGCCTGGTCAGCTCGATCCCATCTGGAGCTGGATCGCCACCGAAGCGAGCGAGGAAGAGCTGCGCTGGTTCGTGCTCCAGGAGCTGGTCGCCGAGATGGGCACCGACGAGCTCGTGCGGCGCGTGCTCGGCAACAAAGCCTCGCTCGGGGCGCTCGAGCGCCTGCGCCAGATGGCGATGTTGCTGGGCGTCACCATTCCCCACGATGCCGCCGAGTCGGACGACGTTCATTGGGAGGCGATGGCGCGCGCCAACCTCGTGACCGCTTTGGCGAACAACCGTGGCTCGCAGGCGAACGCCGTTGGCGCGCTCGCGGCCATGACGATGACGCAGCCCGCGCGCCTCGCCCTCATCGACTGCGCGCTCGTCCGTTTGGGTTACGAGGTCTTCTTGCCGGCGCCGCCGGTCGATCGCGCCGCGGTCGCCCGCTTGCTGCACGCGCAGCTCCAGCAGGACCGTGGCTGCGCGGAAGAGATCGCCTGTGGCGCGCTCGAGTGGATGCGTGCGGGTGTACGCTGTCTCGACGGTTACCGCGCCAAGCTCTTGCAGGGCGTCGCTGCTTAGAATGCGCGGCGGGTGCGGACCGTCAGGCCGGTGGCGTAGCTGCGCGGCGTAGAGAAAGCGATCGATGTGTAACATCGAGCTGAATCGTATCCTTCATGCCGGTGACCTTCTTGAGAAGGACTCGCGCATTCATCAGGGGATGATGCGCGCGGCTTCGAGGCCCGAGTCAAATGCTTCCGCGAGCAAGGGCAGCCGGCCGGTATCGACACCGGCGTAGGCGCGGCGGGCGTTATGATTAGTGGCGCTTGCCTTCTTCGATGGACACGAGCGATCCGTTCTCGAACGTGAGGATGCGCTCGAACCTGCCCTCACCTAGGTCGTAGAACCAGCGCTCGTAGCTCACCGTTTCGGCGAGCTGCAGACCGTTCACCATCACGGTCCTCTCTTCGTACCACTGGCTCGTGTCTAGCGGGCTGCCACACGCGAGGCGCACTTTGCCGACGGGGTCGCGGTCGTCGAGCACCTTTTGGCAACGCACCGGATCATCGACCGTCAGGATGCTCACACGCTTGATGGCGACGATGGTGCCGCGGCGGAGCTCCACGAAGGTGGCCATCTGACCGGGATCACCGCGGTAGACGCGGGTTTCGACCATTTCGATGGTGCGGGTGGTCCCGCCCGCTATAGCGGTGCCGACCGCGCTCGTCGTGCGCGACGAGGGTTGCGAGGTGACGAAGTCGGCGGGGCCGCATTTCTCCTCGAGTCGGTGCGCGGTATCGCCAACGGAGATGAGGCGCGACTGGCAGCGCATCGCGAGCGCCCGGGCGGGGAGAGCCAGGCTCAGGGCGAGGAGAGCCGCGGAGAGCAATTTCATCGGAGCTCCGGCGGTCGCGGGCTGACCGGCGCTAGCTATTCTATCCGAATGCAGAGCCCCTGCGAGTAGTTCCCGCGCACTGACATCACGACCTGAAAGGGTGTCAGGGACGCTCACGGCAACGGATCCTCCCCCAACGCCGATCGTTACGAGAGACCGAAGCCGATCATTGGGGCGGCGTTTTTTCAGAGGGTGAGCAGATGTTGACGATCGACCAGGTACGCGCGCAAGGCAACAAGACCAGCCAGCTTTCATTCCTCACCGAGCAGGTGCGCGACGCGAAGGTCGACGAAGCAACCGCGACGAGCTGGGCGAAAGAGCTCAAGTGGCCCGACGCGCTCGTGCAGTCGATGCGTCAAGCGGTCTACGCCGGCGACTTCGGCGAAGGCCGACGCGCGAAGCTCGGTGGTGGTCTGCCCATGTCGTCGCCGGTCTTCGGCACCGGCGAGTTTCAACCGAGCAAAGCCGCGGAGCGTGTGCGTCGCGAGCTCGACACGTACCTGAACGCGCTCGGTGAGGCTGTGCGCCAAAGTCCCGAAGCGGGCAGAGCCGCTTTGAAAGCGCTCAAGGACAAGATGGCGTCCATTGGAGCGGACGCGATCGACGAGATTGGTTTCGGCTCCGATCCGGCGAACCGCGGCCTTGGCTACATCAACTCGCGGATCCGCTTGGCCGGCCTCGATATCGTGCTCGAGCCGATCATGGATGCGCGCCAACGTGCGTTCATACGCGACTCGAAGCGCGGCGACGTTCGCGGCACGACGGCGGAGCTCAGCATCAAGTGGGACGGGTTCAGCCCCGACGTCGTCCAGTGCTTGGCGAAGGCCGGCATCCACCAAGAAGGCAAATGGTCGGTCAAGGTCAGTGGCAACGAGGCGTTTCGGCAGCGCGTCAATGCGCGCGATGGCTCGGTCAGCTCGCAGATCCGCGAATTCCACGAGTCGGTGGACGATCCCGATCTGCTCGGAGCGATCAACGGCCTCATCGGTTCCTCACTCGATCCGGAACGCTTCCCCAACGGCTTCACGCTCAACGTCGACTTGAGGGACATCGAGCCTGCGGCGCGCGAGAAGGCACGCGCCATCCTCGCCGAGCTCGAGCCCAAGGGCTTCAAGCTGCGCTACTATGAGACCGACACGCACAAGATCATGGACGGCATGAGGATCTCGCTCTCCATCGATCGCCAGGTGCAGGACTTCCTCGAGGAGGTCGGCCCCATGGAGACGTGGTCGCCGGCCCAGTACCAGCGCTACACCGAGCTCTTCAAGGCGTATCACGGCAAGCCGAACACCATCTTCGAGGACGGCCAGCCCTACTGACGCTTGCGACCGGGAACGCGTTGGTAACGCCCTTGCCTGGGTGTGAGGCCGAATACTCATGCCCCTGATTTTGACGCACAAGAGCGCGAGCATCGCCGAAACATACCGGCGCAACTCGCACAGGAGCGCGACATGGGTATCGATTCGCCAAAAATCTCTGGGCGGCAACCGACGACTCTCCCACGGGGAGACGCCACACCATCAGCTGTACCGTTCACCAAGGCTGTGAGCGCTCAGATCGCGGATACTGGTGATCGCAGCGAGGCGCGACCAGCCTCTGCCGCGCCCACGGTCATTCCGGCGCCTGCTGCGCGGGGGATCCCACAGCTCAAGGTCGCTAGCTCGTCCGTGGCCGAGCAGTTCGCGACGCTTTTGAACGACGAGGTTGCCTCGATCAAACAACGTATCGATGCGGTGCCGGGGGCGGCCTTGATGTTCATCGAGGCCGTCGAGAAGCGACTCGGTCCATTGCCGGCGAAGATGAATAGTCCCGAAGGAAAAACCTGGTGGCGCAGGGCAGAGTTGGCTGCTTCCATGCTCGTGGGCTTCGCTAACGAGCCGCACTGGACGACCCTCATGGGTGGTCTATCGGAACTGGAGCTGGAACTGGAGGAGAGGGGTGGGAATCCGCACCCTGAATTTCTCGAGTATCTGGCCGGGCGCAGCGCTGAGTTTCGTCGACGCGCCGACCGTTTGGGCCGGACGCTCGAGGCCTTGGACCTATCCAAGTCGCTGCGCCAGCTTATTGATCGGAACTTCCCAAAGCTCAAAGACCGAGTGGCCAACGCGGATCTCGACGCGATGGCCAAAGCGTTTCACGACAGCGCGACAGCGCTGGCCGATGCGATGTGTACCAAGTTCGACACGTTGTCCGATACAGCGGACAACTTGCGCGACCGTGAGATCGCACTTAACTGCGCAACGCGCTGGAGCGCGCTCGGCCAGGAGTTCTTCGAGGATGAAGGCAGATCTCTCGCGGTCTCGTCCTTGCTGGAGCTCGACAAAGCCGTGAGCTAGACCGACCACGACTAGCCTTCCGCAGGTCTTTCTCCGTGATGACCTGCGGAAGGTGAAGTCAGCGACGCTGCCCGTGATGGTGATGAAGTCGACGTCATGAGCGGGCACGCGCAAGGTTTTGGGTGCGCGTTGTGAAGTGGTGGGCAGCGAGGGCTAGATCTTGTCGATGTCGCCCTCTTTGCAGCTTGAGTGAACGACATTGCGCCTAGCGCCGCTGCCAGGAGAGTAACGCTAAAATGCGCGGCGGATGCGCACCGTCAAACCCGTGTCGTAGCTGCGCGGCGTCGAGAAAGCGATCGACGTGTAC
>JBDHVB010000134.1:0-15510 GCA_039809465.1 Myxococcota bacterium | reverse complement strand
GCGCTTCATGCCGGTCATCACCAAGGCGCACCGCGACGGCGAGTTCCCGATGCAGCTCATCCCCGAGCTCGCGGACGTGGGCGTGTTCGGCGCAAACATCGAAGGCTACGGCTGCGCCGGCATGAACAACGTGAGCTACGGCCTGGTCCTGCAAGTGCTCGAGCGCGGTGACTCCGGGCTGCGCTCGCTGTGCAGCGTGCAGGGCTCGCTCGTCATGTATCCCATCCTGGCGTACGGCAGCGAAGAGCAGCGCAAGAAGTGGCTGCCGGAGCTGTCGTCGGGCCGCATGATCGGCTGCTTCGGCCTCACCGAGCCGGGCTCGGGCTCGGACCCGGGCAGCATGGCCACGACCGCTAAAAAAGACGGCAACCACTACGTGCTCAACGGCGTGAAGGCGTGGATCACCAACTCGCCGGTCTCGCACCTCGCGGTCGTCTGGGCCAAGGTCGAGGACGAGGGCGGCAACATCCGCGGCTTCGTGGTCGAGCGCGGCACCAAGGGCTACGACACGCCGTACATCGAGGGGAAGTGGTCGCTGCGCGCGTCGCCGACCGGTGAGATCCACCTCACCGACTGCCGCATCCCCGCCGCGAACCTCTTGCCGAACAGCGGTGGCTTGAAGTCGCCGCTCGGCTGCTTGACCCAGGCACGCGAGGGCATCGCCTGGGGTGTCACCGGCGCCGCCATGGACTGCTTCGAGACCGCGTTGAATTACGGCCTCGAGCGCAAGCAGTTCGCCAAGCCCATCGCCTCGTTCCAGATGTACCAGGAGCAGCTCGCCGAGATGGCCACGATGATCGCCACCTCGCAGATGATGTCGCTGCACTACGGCCGCATGAAGGACGAGAAGAAGCTCACACCGGTGCAGGTCTCGATGCACAAGCGCCACAACGTGCGCGCGGCGCGTGAGATCGCCAAGATGGCGCGCGGCATGCTCGGCGGCATCGGCATCACCGACGCCTACCCGGTCATGCGCCACATCATGAACCTCGAGAGCGTCTACACGTACGAAGGCACCCACGAGGTCCACACTCTGGCGCTCGGCCGCGCCCTCACTGGCATCAACGCCTTCGCGTGAGCGGCGTCCGCCGAACCGCGGTCATCACGGGCATGGGAGCGGTGTGCTCCCTGGGGACGACGCCCGACGCCATCTTCGACGCGGTCACCGCTGGCACGGTGGGCTCGCGTGAGGTCGCGCGCTGGCAGGGCGAGGGCTTGCGCATCACGCGCGCGGCGGTCGTCGATCACGATGGGCTGCAAAAGCTCGCCGGCGCGACGGTCGGCTCGAGCGCGGCGGGGAACCTCGACATGCCCTGGGCCTCGAAGATGGGGCTGGTCGCGGCGCGGCGTGCTTTAGCGGACGCTGGCATTCAGGGCCCGCTCGGCGATCGGCCGTTCGTCGCCTGCTGCACCATCGGCGCGCCAGGCTCGGCGGAGCCCGCGGACAAGGCGTGGGCGAGCATGGACATCACGGCGCCCGAGGCGTTGGCGCGCTATGCCGAAGGCGCGGTGGTCGGCTTCGTCGCCGAGGCCATCGGCTGCAGCGGCCGCGTCCAGTGCGTGATGAGCACCTGCGCGGGCGGTAACTATGCCGTGGGCGCGGCGCTCGATCTCGTGACCAGCGGCCAGGCGTCACAAGTGCTCGCGGGCGGCGTCGAGGAAGTCTCGACGATGGTCTTCACCTCGTTCCACCAGCTGCGGGCGGTGGCCGAGACCTGCAAGCCGTTCGACGTCGATCGCAAAGGCCTGCTCTTCGGCGAGGGCGCGGCCTTCGTGGTGATCGAGGACGAGGAGCACGCCAAGGCGCGCGGCGCCCGCATCCTCGCCTATGTGCTCGGCGTGGGCTACGCGAACGACGCGCATCACCTGGTGGCGCCGGACCAAGACGGCGCGGGCGCGGCCATGGCGGTGCGCAACGCCTTGTGCGAAGCGGAGCTTACGCCCGCCGACATCGACTACGTGAACGCGCACGGCACCGGCACCGAGGCGAACGACGCCGCGGAGCTCGCCGCTTTAAGGTCCGTTTTCGCGGATAAGGCGCCCGCTCTCGCGGTGAGCTCGACCAAGGGAGCCACCGGTCATCTCATGGGCGCGGCTGGTGCTCTCGAAGCCGTGCTCACGACCATCGCGTTGCAGCGTGGTCTGCTCCCTTACAACGTCGGGCTGGACACGCCCATCGCGGACGCCGGCGTCGATCTCATTCGCGACAAACCGCGCGCCAAGGACGCGCGCATCGCCATGTCCACGGGCTTCGGCTTCGGGGGGAACGATGCGGCCATCGTGTTGGCCAAGAGCGGCAAGGCGCTCTCGGAGATCGTGCCGCGCCCGGTCTACGTCAAAGGTGTGGCCGCTTTGGCGGGCAGCTTGCTGGGCGTGGATGCGGTGCTCGAGCGCTTCGACAGCGGCTTCGCGCTCCAGGAGGCCGAGCGGCGCGCCACCTTCGCGCCCGAGGATCTGCTCGGCAAGAAAGGCCTGCGTCACGTCGATCGCGGCGCCATTCTCTGGGCCGCGGCGCTCGCGCATGATCTCGCGGACACCTTCGCGGTGCCTTCGGAGCGCGCCGGTGCCGTCTTCGGCGCGGCCTATCCCGCCTTCCAGCAGGTCGTCGGCATCGTGCGTGACTTCCAGGAGGGCGGCGCCACCAACGTCAATCCGATGCGCGTGCCCTTCGCGACGGCCAACTGCGCCTCGTCGTGGTGGCTCATCCGGCGTGGCATCAAGGGCTTCTCGGGGGCCATCGGTAACGGTGAGTGCGCGGGCCTCGATGCTATTGTGAGCGGCGCGCAGCAGATCGCCCGTGGCCGTGTCGACGAGCTCGTGACCGGCGGCGCCGAAGGGGAGCTGGCGGAGCTCTGGACCGGCCTTGGGCGTATCGGCTGGCACGCTGGGCGGCTCGCCGAGGGTATGGGCGCGCTCCTCTTGTCGGCGTCACCCGCCGGTGCGTGGGCGCGGCTCGTCGATAGCGAGAGCACCTTCAACCGTCGCAACGCCGCGGCCGCTGCCGAGCGCGCCGTGGAGCGCTTGCTCGCGCGCCAGAAGCTGCCGCTCGTCGATGTCGTGGTCACGCCGCGGCCACTCGCCCTCGAGACCGTCGCCAACACGGTCCATGTCACCGGCGAGACGCTCGGTGAGACCCTGGGAGCGGGGAGCGCCCTGGCCGCCGTGGTCGCGGTTTCGCTCCTCAGGCCGCCAAAGCGGACATCCACCCAGGTCCTCGTGGTCAGCGACAGCATGGACGGCTACGCAACCGCGGCGCTCTTCGAAGGGGTATGATGAGAGCCATGGCAGACCTTCGAGAAGAGCTACGCGCCATCATCGCCGAGATCGCCGAGATCGATGACCCGTCGCGCATCACCGATGACGCGAACCTCTACCAAGAGCTGGGGGTCGACTCGATGCAGGCCCTGGAGATCGTTTTGGAGCTCGAGAAGCGCTTCAATGTCGCGATCCCCGAGGCAAAGCTCAAGGAAATCAAGACCTTCGGCGATGCGTTGCGCGTCGCCAAGGATGCCGGGGCAACTGCTGGCTAACGCTTTGCCCGCGCTTCTGGCATAGGGCCGGGGCGAGTCGCCCCGAGGGTTTTGTGTCATGCGCGCGCAAGCAATGGCGCCCAATCGTCTGCCCATTCTGCTGGCGTATCTCGCCGTGTACGTCGTCTGGGGCTCGACCTACCTGGCGCTGCGCTACGTCGTCGAGGTCCTGCCTCCCTTCCTACCCGCCGCGGGGCGCTTCCTCGTCGCGGGAGGCATCCTCTACGTCTACACGCGCTTGCGTGGGGTACCGTCACCAACGCGGCGGCAGTGGCTCATCGCCTTCATGCTGGGCGCGTTCCTCTTGCTGGGCGGCAATGGCGGGGTGATGTGGGCCGAGCAGCGCGTCCCGTCCGCTATCGCGGCGCTATTGGTCGGCGTCGAGCCGCTGATGATCGTCCTGCTCGAGTGGTTGCGGCCGCGCGGCGTGCGTCCCACCTTGCGCATGGTCATCGGCCTCGCAGTCGGCTTCACCGGCGTCGTGATCCTCGTGAGCCCCGGCCGTGACGGGGTGGGGCACGTCGACACGCTCGGCGCCTTGGCGGTGATCGCCGGCGCCTGCTCGTGGGCGGTGGGCTCGCTCGTCTCCAACAAGCTGCCGCCCGGCAATCTGCCGAAGTCGCCGGTCGCCGGGAGCGCGGCGCAGATGCTCGCCGGCGGTCTGCTCTTGGCGCTGGTTGGCACCGCTCGCGGTGAGATCGCGCTGTTGTCCGCTGCAGCGTTCACGCCGAAGGTCATCATCGCGTTCGTCTATCTCATCGTGTTCGGGTCGATCGTCGCCTTCAACGCTTATGCGTGGCTGTTGCGCGTGGAGCCGCCGGCGCGCGTCGCTACCTATGCGTTCGTGAACCCCGCCGTGGCGATGCTGCTCGGCTGGGCCATCGGTGGCGAGCCGATCACCATGATGACGTTGATCGCGGGCGTGTTCATCATCGCGGCGGTCGCGCTCATCGTCACCGGCAGCCCCCATGGCGGCGCGGCGCCTGAAACGGAGCGTCTGCTCGCGGAGAGCGAGCGCGCGGCGTGAGGGCTCTTGGGGGAGAGCCTCGTCACATTTTTATAACCACGAGATGCGCGACTGTGTTGTTGACTGTTTTTGCAGACAACTGATTTTTTCGGAAACCGGCGCGTCGCGCGGACGTAGTGGGCTCCAGAACAGGCGTTGACGAAGGACCCATCCTTCCACGCCCTGCATCAGGAGTTCACAATGAGCATGAACGTCAATTCTCCTCGCGTCGCGAACAACCAGACCGCCCCGGCCGACCAGACCGCTCCGGCCGCGCGGACTCCCCAGAGCGAAGGCGGAAAGATCATCTATGACGCCGGTAGCCCCCCAAACGAGGGAGCCCGCTCGGCCAACGACGGTGACCGCCTCGAAGATCAGCCACCCCGCCGGTTGCCGCCGCGCCAGCCCGCGGCCGGGCCGCTCGACGCATTGCAGCCGCCTTCAGGCGACGGCGCTCGCCTCGGGCCACAGTAACGACACCATCATAAGTCTCTGTAAACGCAGAGCAATATGTTGGACGACTGCCGTCGGCACTCCTTGGGATTGTCGACGGCGTTCGTGTTTTCAGCGCTCCTCGACGCGTCCTGATCTTTTTCTCGCATTTTCACGCAACGACACTGACACGCTGCCGATAACGAAAACAGAATGGCGAAGATGGGCGAGCCTTACGCAGGCTTGGGCGTCTTCGTGCGCGAAGCCGCAGGTTCGATGCAGTGATCCACGATAGCGGTCATAGGACCGCTGACCCCATAGAGGAGCTAAGACCATGATTAGATTCGTTTCGGGTAATACTGGAGCACAGACGCCATCCAACAGCGCGCCGGTGCGAGAGGGAGCGATTCAGCAGGGGCGTGGGGCAGCGGGGTCTCGCATCAACGTTCCGCCGGCGGGTAAGGGTGAAGCGCGCCAGTGCGATGCATATTGTCAGGCTCGACGCATGATCCCGAACCACCCCGATCCGTCGTCGCTGCTCGAAGGGCTCCAAGACAAGAATCCCGAGTTGAACGGGGCTATGCGGCAGCGGCTGCAGCAGCAGCTCGGTCGCGGCCAGGTCGACCGCACCAATCGCGACGAGTAAGACCGCGCTGGTTTCCCACCGACTCGCGTCGCCGTCGTTGGTGGACGATGGCGACATGCGAGGTGTCCCCGGCGGGCGGCCAGCAGCATGAAAAAACGGGGCCGATGGTGTTACGACCATCGGCCCCGTTCTCGTTTTAGCGGACGCCGCGATCAACGCGAGCGCGAAGTGCCTTTGGTGATCAAGCCGTGCGCTTGTCGCCCTTGAGCATCTGGCGCAGCACGTAGACGAGGATGCCACCGTTCTTGAAGTAGTCGACCTCGTTCGGGGTATCGAGACGCGCCCGTACCTCGAACTTCTTGCCGTTGCTCGCAGTGACCGAGAGCATCTTGCCGGGCTTCAAGTCGCTGGCGATGCCGGTGATCTCGAAGGTCTCCTTGCCGGTGAGGCCGAGCGACGCGACGTCTTCGCCCTGCTTGAACTGCAAGGGGAGGACGCCCATGCCGATGAGGTTCGAGCGGTGAATGCGCTCGAAGCTCTTGGCGATGACCGCCTTCACGCCGAGGAGCTGGGTCCCCTTGGCCGCCCAGTCACGTGACGAGCCGGTGCCGTACTCGGCGCCCGCGAGGATGACCAGCGGTTTGCCTTCCTTCTGGTAGCGCATCGACGCGTCGAAGATCGCCATCTGCTCGCCGCTCGGCACGTAGATGGTGAAGCCACCTTCCACCCCGGGGACCATCGCGTTCTTCAAGCGGATGTTGGCAAAGGTGCCGCGCATCATGACTTCGTGGTTGCCGCGGCGCGCGCCGTAGCTGTTGAAGTCCTTCACGTCGACGCCGTGCGCTTTCAAGTACTGCGCGGCGGGACCGTCCTTGGCGATGTCGCCGGCCGGCGAGATGTGATCGGTGGTGACGCTATCGCCGAGCACCGCTAAAGCGTACGCATCCTTGATGTCCGTCAGAGGCGACGGTTCCATCTTGAGGTTCTCGAAGAACGGCGGGAGCCGCACGTACGTCGAGTCCTTGTCCCAGGCGTAGAAGGCGCCTTCCGGCACGTCGAGCTTGCGCCAGCCTTCCTCGCCCTCGAACACTTGCGCGTATTGCTTGGCGAACTGCTCGGGCTTCACGGCGCTGCGGACCGCGTCGTTCACCTCTTCCGGCGTCGGCCAGATGTCGGCGAGCATGACGGGATCGCCATCGGCCGACAGGCCAATCGGCTCCTTGGCGAAGTCGATGGTCGAGTGACCCGCCAAAGCGTACGCGACGACCAGCGGCGGCGAAGCCAGGAAGTTCATGCGCACGTGCGGCGAGATGCGGCCTTCGAAGTTGCGGTTACCCGAGAGCACCGCACCGACCGTGAGGTCACCTTGCTTGATGGCCGCCGTGATGTCGTCCGGCAGCGGTCCGCTATTGCCGATGCAGGTGGTGCAGCCGTAGCCGACGGTGTAGAAGCCCACACCTTCCAGGAAGGGCGTGAGACCGGCCGCGTTCAGGTAGTCGCTGACCACCTTGGAGCCGGGCGCGAGCGACGTCTTCACCCAGGGCTTCACGCGCAGACCCTTCTCGACCGCCTTCTTGGCGAGCAAGCCAGCGGCGAGCATGACGCTCGGGTTCGAGGTGTTGGTGCACGAGGTGATGGCCGAGAGCACCACCGAGCCGTGACCGAGCTCGAAGCTCGTGTCTTCACGGACGATCGGAATCGCCTTCTTGATGTCACCCTTCACCAGCTCGCCCATGGCCTTGGTGATGGTGTCTTTTGCAGCGGACAGCGGGATGCGGTCCTGCGGGCGCTTCGGGCCAGCGATCGACGGGACGACGTCGCCGAGGTCGAGCTCGAGCGTGTCGGTGAACACCGGATCGGGCGTGTTGCTATCGCGGAACAGTCCCTGGCGCTTGGCGTAGGCCTCGGCGACGGCGACCTGCTCCGGCGAGCGGTGCGTGAAGGCGAGGTACTTGATGGTCTCGGCGTCGACCGGGAAGAAGCCCATGGTCGCGCCGTACTCGGGCGCCATGTTGGCGATGGTGGCGCGGTCGGCGACGGAGAGCGCATCGAGACCCGGGCCGAAGAACTCGACGAACTTGTCGACGACGCCCTTCTTGCGGAGCATCTGGGTGACCGTGAGCACGAGGTCGGTCGCGGTCGCGCCGGGCTTGAGCTTACCCTTGAGCTTGAAGCCGATGACCTGCGGGATGAGCATCGAGACCGGCTGGCCGAGCATGGCGGCTTCGGCTTCGATGCCGCCGACGCCCCAACCGAGGACGCCGAGACCGTTCACCATGGTGGTGTGCGAGTCGGTGCCGACGAGCGTATCGGGATAGACGACGTCGTCCTTCGAGACGAAGGCGACCTTCGCCAAGTACTCGAGGTTCACCTGGTGGCAGATACCGGTACCCGGTGGGACGACCGAGAAGTTGTCGAAGGCTTGCTGGCCCCAGCGCAAGAAGACGTAGCGCTCCTTGTTGCGGCTCATCTCGATGGCCGTGTTGAGCGCGAGCGACTGGATGCTGCCGAACTTGTCGACTTGCACCGAGTGGTCGATGACGAGATCGACCTGCTGCAGCGGATTGATGCGCTTGGGATCGCCGCCGAGCTTCTTCACCGCGTCGCGCATCGCCGCGAGGTCGACGACGCAAGGTACGCCCGTGAAGTCCTGCAGGAGGACGCGCGCCGGGTGGTAGGCGATCTCCTTGTCGGGCGTCTTGGTGGGCTCCCAGTTCACGACCGCCATGACGTCGTCCTTGGTGGCGACGCGGCCGTCCTCGTGGCGGAGCAGGTTCTCGAGGAGCACGCGCAGCGAGAAGGGGAGCTTCGCGACTTGCGGGTGATCCTTGCCGAGCTTGGCGAGGTCGTAAACCGTGTAGTCCTTCGCGCCGACTTTCATCGTGTCGCGCGTCTTGAACGAGTCGTTTGATTTGACGGTCATGGGAATTTCATTTCCTTTCGATTGAGCGCGGAAATAGCGCTGTGAGCGGGTTCTCGCAATGCTTCTACTTGCGAGTCATTCGCAGGTAATTTTCGAGCGTTTCTGGTGGTCTGCGGGCGCTTCGAAGACGCTATGGCAGACGCGGAGTGGAGACGCCACAGCACAGCACGTGCACCAGCCCGCGCACGAACATCTCGCGCGGCATCGGGAGCTCGTCGGAGGTCTCGACGTTCTCCATGTAGGCGTACGTGACGAGACCGCCCAGGAAAGTGCGGGCGACGATCTCGGAGTCGTGGCGGCGCATACGGCCACACCGCATCTCCGCCTCGAAGTACGACGCGAGCTTCTTCAGCATCCGCGGTAGCGGACCACTGCTCGCCACCGCGCCTCGGTTCGACCACTGCAAGATCTTCATGGGGATGGCGACGCGGAAATAATCGAGGCCATGCATGCCGAGCGCCACGAGGTTCTCCGACAGCTCACCACGGTTGACGTTGGCGCAGAGGTCGACGAGCCACGAGGGCTCGACCAGCTCGAGCTCCATGGCGGCGTGAAAGAGCTCGTCCTTCGTCTTGAAGCGGTTGAAGATCGTGCCCTCGGAGACTCCGGCGCGCAGCGCGACCTCGGCGGTCGTCGCCCGCAAGCCCCGGGCTAAAAACACTTCGCGCGCGGCGTCCAGAATGCCGCGATCCGACACTTTTATCGGGCGTGCCATGCAACTCGTCCCGTAACTGAGTCCCCACTCAATAACATACGTGGGCCTGGGGTGGCGTCAAGATCGCCGCCGTGGTTTACGGGGCGAACGATGTCCACGGGCAACGACGACGGCAAACCCCCTATCGACGACGAATCGACCTTGGCGCGACCAAAGCCGCGCTTGGTCCACTCCATCAGCAACGAGCCAACGCTCGTGGGTGGCAAGTCGGCATCCGCCACAGCGGACGTCGACGACTTGCCTCCGATCCGCTCGCGTGGCTCGGAGCGCCTGCGCCGCATGGCGCCCATCCTCGCGGTGATGGTGGCCGCGCTCGCCATGGGCCCATTCATCAGCCGCTTCATCGACAGCTACCGCGCCGTCGTCATGGACCTGAAGGACGGCGAGATGATGATCCAACAGCCGATGCGCCCCGCGCGCTGGATCTCGGCCATCGACGTGCAACCGCGCACGATGATCGAAAAAAACGCCTTCAGCTGGAACCCCCACCCAGTCGAGCCCTCTCCCAAGGACGCCCCTCTCCTCGAGCTCGCCGAGCGCTGGCAGTCGTCATACGAAGGCGTCATCGTCGAAATGCGCCCCCCCAACGCCCCCGGCCGCGGCGCCGTCGCCGTCGTGCAAACCCCAGACGGCAACCGCTTCGAAATCTCGATGTTCGCCGAGCACCTGGCCACCGCCTCAGTGGGCCGCGTACTGCACAAGGAGCGGAGCAGCTGGGACCCGGTCATGTTACCAGCACGCAGCGGCCCATCGGGCGGCTTCTCGCTCGACCCGACCAAGCAGCCCCCCAAGCCCGAGGCCCCCAAACCTGACGCACCGAAGCCCGACGCCCCCACACCGAAACCCGAAGCACCTTAGCGCTAGGCAAGCACTTCGGCGCTAGGCAGGCACCTCGGCTCCCCGGGCAAGCAGCTCAGCGCAGGGCTGCACCTCGGCTCGAGGCCCCAAAAGCCCACCGCATCCAAGCTCGACCCCGTTTGCAGGTCCCCAACTCTCCAGCATCCCCGAGATTACATTGTAATCTCAGCGAGCACAGACTCAGCACCCCGATGTGCCGAGCTGAAGCGCGACGTCGCAAACTTGAACTCTGCCCAAAGTCGGCGCTCCAGACCCCGTGCGCGACCTCATTTGTGGTTCTCCATTTCTCCAGTGTTCGCGAGATTACATTGTAATCTGGGCGAGGGCAGACTCGGCAATCCGATGCGCGAGCTGAGCCGCGACGTAGCGAACCTGAACCTCACACAAGAGTTGGCGCTCCAGACCCACGCGCTTGACCCCATGAGCGGGTCCCCATTCTCTCCAGCGCGTCCGCGAGATTACATTGTAATCTCAGAGCGTGGTGTTGAGGCCACCGCGCCCACTGCCCTGTGACGCCTAAGCCACTCGCATTCAACTCGAGGTTCCAAGCCGTCGCATCCAAGCTACCCGTCCCCATCTAAGCTACCCGCCCCGCGATCTCCCAAAGACCCACTGGCGCTAATTTTTCGCGCTTTGCCCCGCATGGCGTACGATAGCCGCCAATGTCCTTGGGTCTCGAGAGCTTGGGACTGCGCATGGGGTTGCGTGAGCGCCTCATCGCCGTGCTTTTGCTGGCAGTGATTGGCAGCGGTGTCGTCGTCGCCGTGGCCACGCAGTCTTTTTTGCGTGGGCGCATCATCAAGGAGCTGACTGGCCGCACCGACATCATCAACCAAGCGCTCGACGCCTCCGTCGATGTCTCGCGCGCCATTCAAGGGCGCGATGCCGCCGCTGCGCAGGCGTTCCTCGAGAAGCTCCTCTCGGCCGAGCCCGAGCTGGTCTACGCCATCGTCTTCGTCGGAGAGCCGGAGAATCCACGCGCCGTCGCTTGGGCCAGCACCACGCCGATGGTCGAAGGGTTCGACATCACGGTCGCCGAGAATCGCGCCGCGCTCTTGAAGTACATCTTCGCCAAGCGCGACGCCGACGAGGGCTCGGACGTCGTGCACCGTGCCGTCACGCTGCATCCGCAGCTCGTGCCGCCCGACGGTCTGCCCGCGGGGCCACCCGATCTCGATGCGCTCATGGGCTACTCGGGCGCGGCGCTCTTCGGCATGACGCCCGACATCGAGCTCAGCCGCTTCCGCACCGTCATTCTCTACGTGACCGTCACCTCGGGTCTCATCGTCATCATCATTCTGTGGTGGTTCTTTGGCCGCGTATCGCACCGCATCGACGCGTTGCTGGCCTACGCCGGCCGCATCGCCAACGGCGACCTCACCACCGAGCTACGTGATCCAGCGAACGACGAGTTCGGTCAGCTCGCCAATGCGCTCACCGCCATCACGCAGGGCTTGGGCCAGACCATCGCGCAGGTGCGCACCACCTCGCTCGAGATGGATTCGGTGTCGAACCGCGTGCGCGACGCCTCGAAACAGATCGCGACTGACGCGGGCACGCAGGCGATGAGTGTCCGCCAAACCGGAACCGCGATGAGCAACATGTCGCGTGCTTCGCAGACCTTCGAGATGCAGATCAGCGACGTATCACGCGCCGCCGAGGTCTCCTCCGAGCGCTTGCGTGACATCAGCGGCGCCGTCGACCGCATCACCGCGACCGTCCATCAGGTCGCGACCGCCGTCGATCAGACGCGCCAGCACCTCGAAGACAACGTCGCGCGCCTCTCCGAGGTCGACCGCGCCGTCGACCGCTTGAACAGCGCCGCCGAGGGCACAGCCGCGGCGACCACGCAGATCACCAACAGCATCAGCTCGGTCGAGCGCAGCACCGACGAGGCGTTGCAGATGTCACGCGACACCTCGCGCAAAGCCGAGAGCGGCGTCTCCGCGGTGAAGGAGACGCTCGAGGGCATCCGCCGCATCCGCCAGTTCACCAACGACACCGTCGAGTCCGTGCGCTTCCTCTCCGTGAAGGTCGCGTCCATCGAGCGTATCCTCGACGTCATCGACGACATCGCCAATCAAACGAAGCTCCTGTCGCTGAACGCGTCCATTATCGCGGCCGGTGCCGGTGAGCATGGCCGTGGCTTCTTGGTGGTCGCCGAGGAGATCAAAGCGCTCGCCAGCAAGACCGCCGGCTCGACGCGCGAGATCTCGGGCGTCATCACCGAAGTCCTCAAGGTCTCGGGCACGGTCATCGACGTCGCGGAGCGTGGTGTGCGTATCGTCGACGAGGGCGTCGACCGCAGCGAGCACGCCGACGCCGTCCTCTCCTCCATCCTCGACGCCTCGACGCGCACCGGCGCCTTGGTGCGCACCATCGCCGCGGCCATGACCGAGCAGGCGCGTAGCGCGTTACAAGTGAACCAAGCGATGCAGGACGTCCACGGCATCGCCGTGCGCGTGCGCGGCATCGTCAGCTCGCAGAAGACCGAGTCGTCCGCTCTCGAGAACTCGATGCGGCAGATGCGCGCCTTGATGGAGCGCTCGCTCGCCACCGCCAAAGAGCAGGCCGTGCAGGTCACCGAAGCCATCGAGGCGATCGGCAGCATCTTCCAGCAGATCCAGCTGGTGTCCACGACCAACCAAGAGTCGGCGCGCAGCCGCGGCGAAGTCGCCAAGGCCTTCGAAGTGCTCGAAGGTCTCTCGGAGCGCCACCGCGATAGCGCACGCCAGCTGTCGACCGCCGTCGAGCAGGCCACCGCGCAGGCATTGGCGCTGACGAGCGCCATCAAGGTGTTCAGAGTCTAGTCGCCTGCTAGTGAATCGTACCTGACCGCGATAGCGGCCTACCAGCCTTCGAGGCGGCGGCCGGTGCGGCGGTCGATGTTGCGGCCGTAGCGGCTGCGGGCGCGCTGCCAGGTGCCGTAGCGGTCGAGCATGTAAGCAATCATGCCGGCGGCTTCCTGCACCGGGACGCCGATGCCGGCGCGGCCGGCGGGGTAATAGGCGTCGACGTTGTCGAGGATGAGCTGGCCGAGACCAGTCGCCGACGAGCGTGTCGTCTTCACGCCGTGACGCAGGTTGGCGTGAATGATGGCCATCTGCTCGCGGCTCAGGTTGGTGCCGTACGTGTAGTTCGGCATGCCAACGACGCCGTCGCGGTTTTCCTTGGTGAGGATCCAGTGCAGGTTCGGATCGCGCGCCATGCTCAGCGGGATCTGCTGGTTGGCGGCGCGATTGCGGTTGAGCAGGCGGATGGCGTCTTCGAAGAGCGCGATGGTGTGCGGCGCGTTCGGCGCGTAGTTGGTGCCAGGCGTCGACAACATGCCGGCAGGGCGAGCGCCCGCTTCGACCAAGCGTCTCCACGTGCCATCGCCGACGACGCCGTCGGGCTTCAAGCCGTTGATGGCCTGAAAGAGGCGCACCGCGTCTTGCACGCCGCCACCGAACAAGCCATCGGAGGTCGGATTGCGCCCGATGCTGTAGCCGAGCTGCTTCAAGCGATCCTGGAGCGCGACGACCGCCGGGTTCGGGCGATTGCCGGTGCGGCCGCGCTCGAGACGTGGGCGATCGGCAGGCGGATTTTCCCACGCTCCCGCAGGCGTGGTCTGCGAGGCGTCGGCCACGGGCACGGCCTTCTGCGCCGGCTCGCGTGCGCTCGGCGGCAGGTAGACGGTGTCACCAGCATAGAGTTGATCGAGACCAGGGTTGTAGCGCCGCAAATCCGCGACGCTGACGCCGTGGTTGCGCGCGATGTGCTGCATCGTGTCGCCGGGCTGCGCGGTGTAGTGCTGAAGAGCGACTTCGCTGCTCTGCGGCGCGATGGGCTGCACGCGGAAGATGCCGCCGGACGGCTCGTTGCCGAAGAAGGTCGGCGGGACGAGCGGCACGTCTTGGTTTGCGGCGGCGATGACGCGCGCGCTGTAGCCCACGGGGGCGCGCTCGCGCATGAGGGTCAAGGTCGAGTCGTCGAGGAGGCCAGGCGTGATGCCATCGCGCGTCGGCTTGCCGTCCGGGCCCACCAGACCTTCGGCGCGCTGGAAGCGCAGGATGTGACGCGAGGTCGAGGCGCCCAACAAGGCGTCGTTCTCGACGACGTCGTGTCCGAAGTAGGTGTCGAGGAGATCCTGTGCTTCGTTGACGCGTTGACCGCGCTCGGCAATTTGCCGAGGTGCGAGCGCCACCGCTGCCTGGTTCCCTGTTGCTATCGTCTGTCCGGCCATCGCGTATCCCTCACCACCATGAGGTTTTCGCCACCCACACCGCCCCAGGATCTTATCGGCTGATCGTGGCCAGACGTTGCCGGAAAAGACGAAGGCGTCTTCGCGATTCGATCGAAGTTACGCGCAGTTAAGCGTGTGGGTGTGAGTGGGATGCCGAGCTGGAGGGCTCAGGCGGGCACGTGTGGGGTATTTGAAGGGATGGAGCTGGCGTTCGCGGCAGGCGTCACGCGCGTCGCCCAAAAAGAAAAAAGCCGAGCCAGCAGTTTGGGCTGTGGCTCGGCCAGAGGGATTTTTGACCTAAGCGATAGATCGTTCGGTCAGGCAGGACTGTGTTTGATCGTGTACTTCAAAAAGTCCTCACACATCGTCAGGTAACGTGCGTCACCCGTCTCTGCGAAGGTTCCATAAAACTGAATCGAGTGTTGCAGGCTTTGCGAGAGGCGCATCGCGGAGCCGCTGCCGCGGGTGTGACCCATGCTGTGCTCGAAGGTCTGAGCCAAGCTCGAGAACCAACGCACGCCACGACGATGCTCGGGGGTGAGGGGTTTGCACACGTGGTATCGCGAAGACGTCTGGGCTTGCTGTTCCTTCATCGAACCCAACCTCGCTAAGTGACGCCAAGCTTGCCGCCGTGGAGACGAACGTTGCACTGAGCGTCTTACGAGTTGATTTATCGGCAGCCCCTGAGCGTTGTTGCGGACAAAAACGCCCGTTTTCGCGCACACGTACGCCCCCGATCCCAGGCGAAAACCGCGCCAAACAGCCTATGTGGGCTCAGGTAGGCCGCTCTAGGGCGTCCTGGCGGCCTCACCGAGAATCGCAAGAATCGCCCAGGAACATTCCATGAATGACGATTCACCGCATCGATGCGGTGCGGAGCGGATACGCTAAGCGTCTTCGACGAAGCTGCGCCGCCTCCAAGAAAGCACCCGGTGCTTTTGGGAGAAAAGGCCAATAGATATCGTGGGATCCCCAGAAACATCGATCCCCAGGGATCGCCCAGAAACGTTCCATGAACACCGATTCACCGCATCGATGCGGCGGGGCGCGGACACGCTAGGCGTCTTCGACGAAGGTGCACTGTATCCAAGAAAGCACCCGGTGCTTTCGGGGGAAAAGGCTAGTAAATATCGTGGGATCCCCACGAACATCGATCCCTTGGAATCGCCCAGGAACGTTCCATGAACACCGATTCACCGCATCGATGCGGTGCGGCGCGGACACGCTAGGCGTCT
>JBDHVB010000133.1:0-15535 GCA_039809465.1 Myxococcota bacterium | reverse complement strand
CGCGTGGGCTGGTGGCCGCGAAGGATTGGGCGCGGAGTATGCTGGAGCGGTCAGTGGATCGTTCGTCCGTGCGCTAGCCCTAGACGGTCGCCAGCGCCACGTTCGCGAACGACGCGATGCGCGCCGGCTCGATGACGCCGCGGGCGTTTGGGTCGACGACCGCGCGTAGGACGGCGCGGGCCATCACGTCGAGGCTCACCGGCGTGTTGGCGTCGGCCTCTCGGCTCGGCGCGCGCACCAGGGCGAGCAAGCGCATCGCCGTCGCGGTGAAGCTCGCGAGGCGGCGCTCGGAGCCGTAGACCAAGCCCGGCCGCAGCACCACCAGGCGCTCGCAGATCTTCGCGAGCGCCAGCTCGGCGCGCCGCTTCGAGCTCAAGTACTCCTCGTGGGCCCACGGCGGCTTTTCGCCCGCGGAGAGGAACACGAAAGTCGGGACGCTCCGCGCCTTGGCTGCTTCGGCGACCACGATGGCGGAGTCACCGTTGGCGCGCTTGAAGCTCTCGTCCTTACCCGAGCGCTCCTTGCTGATGCCAACGCAGTGCACGACCGCTTCGACGCCATCCAGCGCCGTCACGAGCGCCGCGTCGAACACGCTGCCCTTGAGCCAGCTCACCTTCTCGAGCGCCGGCGTGTGCGTGAGCAACGGCGCGCCGTGCCGTGACAGGCTCACCACCGTCATGCCGCGCTCGACCGCCAAAGCGCACACCGCCCTGCCGATGAAGCCGCTGCCGCCGGTGACCAGGAGCTTCATGTCGGGATCTCGAAGTCCTTGGTGAAGATGGCGCTCTGCTCGCTCGCGTAGACCAGCCTGTCGCCCTGCTTCATCTCGAAGTCGAAGCGGATGATGAGGCGGTCGGAGAGCCGTTTCTTCTGCATCTCGACCGAGCGGCAGACGAGCGGCTCGCCGAGGCGCGCGAGGTTCTTGAAGTCGGCGCGGTAGATCTTGGCGCCGAAGCCGACCCAGCCCTCGTCCCAGCGGCAGCCATGGAAGAAGAAGGCGTGCAGGCAGCCCAGGTTGCCGGTGATGGTCAGCAGGTCGGCGCCGTTCACGTGGCGCGGGTGGAGCTTGGGGTCGCCGCGCTGCTCGGAGGTGTAGGGCATGTGCCGGACGGTGTCGACGCGCGCCTCGAGGACGCCGTCATTGGGGTCGGCGAAGGTCACTGCGTCGACCAGGAACGCGCCGGGGCCGTAAAAGAAGGTGTCGACGAAGCGCTTGGTTTCGGACGCTGGCCAGGGACCGGAGAACATCAGCGGCTGAACTCGTCGATGTACGATTGTCCGCTATAGTATTCAAACCACCGCGCCCCCGAAGCGCCGTCCATCAGGCGGCGGGTCTCTTCGAGGTAGGCGCGCGCGCCGGCAGTGTCGCCCGAGCGGCCCATCGAAACGCCGACGTCGATGCGGTAGGCGACCCAAGCTTCGATCTGGCTGCGATAGTCGTCGCTCTCGGCGGCTGGCGAGCGGAACACCGTGTCGAGGCTGGTGTTCGCGGGTAGCCCCGCGGCCTCGCGGAGCTGAGGCAGGAAGCGGCGCTCGAAGACCTCGAGGCCGCGCTGGCGGGCGCCGAGAGCCGCCGCGTGATCACCGAGATTTTGATAAACACGACCAAGACTGATGGGGAAGTCCGGCGTGTTGGGCGAGAGCTCCATGGCGCGGCGGTAGTCTTCGGCCTGGCGGCGAAGATTGGCCGCGCCGGCCGGCGGCAGCGTGTCGCCCCAGCGGTCCGGGCGCATGTGCTCGAGATTCTCGGCGCGCGTCCTGTAGAGCCAAGGGTTGTTCGGGTCAGCCGCTATAGCGGCATCCGTATAACGTAGGATGTGCTCGTATGCGGCCGGAGACATCTCCTCGCCGGAGAACGGTGGCGGCGATTGCGAATCGACGAAGGTGCGGAGCTGATTGCGGTCGAGCAGGCGGATGCCGTCGTAGTGGTGACCGCGCCCGCTGTCGTTCACGCGCAGCACCGTGCCGTCCTGGTGGTAGGTGTCGCTCAAGCGGAATGGCTGGCTGACCGCGTCGGCGTACAGCATGTCGACCGTGACCTGGCGGCCGTCCGGCAAGTCCACCATGGAGGCGACATGCAGCGTCGGTTTGCCGGAGGTCGTGTCGGTGACCTGGATGGGGCGCGCGGCGAGGCCCAGCGCATCGGCCATGCCCAGGTACACCTGCGTCGAGCCGAAGCAATTGGCCTGCCCTGCGGTGGCGACCTCGCGCAGCGCGATGGGGGCATCACCACTCGTGACGTCGAAGCCTGCCTTCAGGATGTCGTGGATCCGCGGCAAGGCGCGAAGGACGGCGGCGCTATCGTTGCGGTCGAAGTCGAGGGCGTCGCCCCATGGGAGGGTCGCGAGGCGCGCGACCAAGGCGTCACGGGTGGCGGGGTCGGCCCCCAGGCGCTCGTACGCGGCCCGCAGGTCGTTCTGCGTGTTGAGCGACAGGCCAGGCTGCTGCGGAGTGAGCCGGGTGACCTGAGGTGTCTGGAGCCCGCCGAGCTCGGTGGGGTTCGCTTGGGCAAGCGTCACGCGCGGGGGCAGCTCGACACCTGCCGGCGTCACGCTATCGGCGCGCACGACCGCCGGTTGCACGCCACCACCTTGGATGTCGCTGGTCTGCGCGTCACTACCCACAATCGGACGGGGGAGAACGGTAATCGCCATCACCAGCGACACTAGCGAACGGGATCACGTTTATCTAGCGCCAACGTTCGCGTATAGGGGCCGGGCATGAACGAAGAAGACGAAGACCTCGAGGTCGGCCGCACGCTGACCTCGGCCCAGCGGCAGTACTTGAAGAGCTTGGCGCACGCGCTTCGGCCGGTCGTTCAGGTCGGTCAATCCGGCATCACCGATGGCCTCATCGCCGCGGTGAACCAGGCGCTCCTCGACCACGAGCTCATCAAGATCCGCCTGCAGCGCCCCGAGAACAAGAAGGGCGCCGCGGAGGAGCTCACGGTCAAGACGGGCGCGCACCTCGCGGGCCTCGTCGGCCACACCGTGATCCTCTACCGCCAGCACCCCGAGAAGCCGAAGATCAGACTCCCGCAGGACACGTCGGCGGACTAAGCCTTCTCGGCGCGGACCGCAGCGCCCCCCTAACGGAGCGCCTGCACCGCCGAGTAGAGCGTCTCGCCCTTCTGGCTGCCGCTCGCGATCTTGGCCGACAGGCGCATCGCGTAGACGTTTGGCTGCGCCCTGCTGAGCGGCACGACGTCCATGACGAGCTCGATGTCCGCGGGGGCCTTGGCGCTCTTGACCGCGTCGACGTCCCAGTGGCCGTCGGTGAAGGCTTCGAAGCGGCGGGTGAGCACGGCTTCGTTGATCCCCGAGATCTCCTTGGGGATCTTCACCGAGGCGAGGCGCACCGTGACCGGCTTACCCTTGAGCTTCGCCGCCGTGAGGATGGCCGGCTGCTCGCCGAAGTCGTCGAAGAGTGAGTCGGCGGCGTGGCGGGTGACCATCGCGAGGTTCGTGAGGTCCTGCGCGGCCCAGGTGCGGTCGTCTTCGCTGGCGTTACCACCGAGCTCGGCGGCGGCCTGCGTGTGCATGTCGGGGAGCACGGTCACGCGCACGTCGCGCTGACGGCCGTAGGTGGCCGACAGCGTGGTCTTCGCGCCTTCGGTGGCCCAGGTCGTCTGGTGGCTCTGCAAGGCCAGCGCATCGACACCCTTGTCGACCTTGGCGTCGCCATCGCGGACGCGGTCGAACCAAGGCAGGCCGTTGCGCTCGGCCAAGGCGCGGCGCAGCGTCAGGAACAACGCGCGGGCGTCGTCGTCAGTGGCCGGGGTCGCGAACACCAGGTCGATCTGGTCGAGCGACTGCCCCTCGAAGCCGAAGGTGGCGCGCTCGACACCCTTCCAGCCCACCGGTCCGCCATCGAAGACGAGGTTCGCGCCTTCGCCGTTCACCAGCTTGAGACCCACGCGGCGCATCTCGGAGAGCACGACACGGCGGTCGGTGCCCATCTTGGGCAGACCCAGGTCGGGCGCGTAGTAACGCGGGGCCGAGGCCGGCGCGGCGTCGAGCGGGACATTGACGTCGCTCTTGACCGCTTTAGTGGATTTTTGAGGGGCCGCTTTCGAGCCGCTTACGGCCACCGCGAGAAGCGAAACAGCGAGGAGGTGTGACAGCATCGGCGCGTGTATGTGCAAGTATCGAGCCTTTTGCAAGTGTCCGTAATTGCGATCCGGTCACTTGCAAAACGTAGGATCGATCACCCAGATCGTGGGCGGAAACCCGCGAAAAGCGGGGGTCTTGGACCACGTGTAAGGGGATGTGATCCGCGTGCCCTGGAGGGCTCACGCGGCCTTCGTGTCCGCCATAGCGACAGGCCCGAGGGCCGGGCTCGCCTCGGGCAGCGCCATGGTGTCGGCGGCGACGTCGAGCCACATGGGCGCGAGGCACAGTCCGCCATCACGGTGCGCAAACAGCCGGACGCGGCCGAGCTGCGTCGAGCTGCCGGCGTTGCACACGAGCAGCGGCCTGCCATGCGCGCCTCTGCCGAACTGCCGCGCGGACGGAACGTGGCGGTGACCGTGCAGCACCAGGTCACAGCGGCCGGCGATGCGCTCGCACAGGCCGGCGCCGAGCTCGAGCTCCAGCGTGAACGGCCAGCCCATCCAGTTGGAGAGGCGCTCGCCCAGCGACTCTTCGCGCAGCGGCAGCGGATGGTGATGGACGATGACCACGCAGAGCGCGTCCTGCGGCGCGGCTGCCAGGGCTTCGTCGACCGCCTGCACGTCCGCGGCGCTGAGATGCCCGTGACCATGGAGCCAGGAGCGGTTGTGCAAGCCGGTCGAGTCCACCCGCACGATGTACAGGCCGGCCCGCGCGTCGACCTGCACGCGCCCGCCCTGCATGATGCGCTCGCGCACGTCGTCGCCCAGGCGGTCGTGATTGCCGGGGATGACCGTGACCTTGCCGCGGGCGATCAGCGGCGCGAAGGCGTCGTGGTACGCCTCGAGCTCGCTGTTGCGGCCACGATGGGTGAGGTCGCCAGTGACCACCACGTGGTCGACCTTGGTGGCGATGAGCGTGTCGGCGATCGCCCGGGCCATCTCGGCGCTATGAACGCCGGCGCCCAGGTGCAGGTCGGAGACATGGGCCAGCGTCTGGATGCGCATGCCGGGTGATTACGCGGGCAACGCGACAGCGGACCGACAGGCGTGTGACGCGCCGGCAACGATTCCGCGAACGCGTACATCAGTAACGACCGGCCCCCGAGATGCCGCTATAGCCCCACGATGTCGATACGATAGACGACCGACCCCGGCGACAGCCGCAACGCCAAGGACTCGCCGGGGATGGCCTCGATGAGATCGTCGGCGTCGACGGGCTCGTCAGCACAGGTCACGCAGCCACCACCCACGTAGGCAAACGAGCAGCCGCCAGGAATCGCGGTGAGCTCGAAGTCTTCGGTGTAGCGCGCCATCGACGAGCGCACCTGATCGCGCCTGGTCATGACGTTCAGATCGCGCGCCTTGCTGCCGGTCACGTGGCAGTACACCGGCGCCTCACCCGCGAAGATGCAGGGCTCGCCCAGCGCCGCGGTGCGGACCGTGGCGTCGGCGATCGTCAGCAATAGCGGACCACCTTCGAGCTGGGTGAGGATGCGGTCGATGCCGTTGAACTGCGAGAAGTGCGCGCTCTCGGAGACCTCGGCCACCGAGATGCGCCACACGAAGCTCTCGCCATCGCCGTCACGCAGGACTTCGTTCGTCATGCCCTTGCCGTTACGCCAAGGCTGACGCGTCCATCCACTTCGCTTGACGATCCTCAAGTCACCAACCGGCCTCAGGTCACCAACCGGGGTCGCGTTGCCGTAAGAGCTCATAGGCCTCGTCCACACTCATTGAGCCGGCGGTGACCTCGGTCTCGATCGCATCCACCCAGTGGTCGATCTCGATCTCGAGAACATCATCCAGCAGCCAAGCGCCCCCGCCCACTACCGCGTCGGCGCCCACAACCAAGGGGGAGTAGCTGTTCATCATACGCGTTTGAAAAGCAACGCGTGTGCCATGGGCGTACTTACGCGAGATCACGCACGGCACACATGCGCTCCTGAGGATTGGCCACCACGCCGTTGCGTTCCGCCCACAGCCCAGTTTGGGGAGGCGAGTCCGCGCTTTCGGACAGTCGCGACCACATAGACCTTCGTGCTAGGAGGCGGTCGTGAATGTCGTCGAGCTCACCCGCGCCCTGCTGCGCTGCCCGAGCGTTACGCCTCGGAACGCCGGGGCCCTCGAGGTCATCGAGCAGGCCCTCGGACCTCTCGGTTTCACCTGCGAGCGCCTGACCTACGGCGACGGTGAGGAGCGCGTCGAGAATCTCTATGCGCGCCGCGGCACCGAGGGCCCGAACTTTTGCTTCGCTGGCCACACCGACGTCGTCCCGCCCGGTGATGACCGCGCCTGGTCGCACGCGCCCTTTGCCGGCGAGCTCGTGGACGGGCAGGTGATCGGCCGCGGCGCGGTCGACATGAAAGGTGGCGTCGCGGCGTTCATCGCGGCTGTCGCCCAGACCCCGGTCAAAGGCTCGGTGAGCTTGCTCATCACGGGCGACGAAGAGGGCCGCGCCATCCACGGCACGCGCGCCGTCCTGCAAACCCTCGAGGCTCGCGGTGAGCGCATCGACGCTTGCCTGGTGGGAGAGCCCACGAGCCGAGGCTGGGTCGGCAGCGCCATCAAGGTCGGCCGCCGCGGCAGCTTCAACGCCGTGCTCACGGTCGACGGGGTTCAAGGCCACGTCGCCTATCCCGAGCTCGCCGACAACCCCGTGCACCGCTTGGCGCGCCTCACCAACGCCTTGGTCACCACGCCGCTCGATCAGGGCACGGCCCACTTCGCCCCCTCGAGCTTGCAGCTCACCAGCGTCGACGTCGGCAACCCCGCGAGCAACGTCATCCCGGCGCGCGCCACCGCCCGCTTCAACATCCGCTTCAACGACACCTTCACGCCCGAGTCGCTCGAGGCACGCGTGCGCGAGACGCTCGATGCCGTCGACACGCGCTACGACTTGCAAGCGAGCGTCAGTGGCGGCGGCGCCTTCGTGACCACCGGTGGGCCCTTGCTCGAGGTGGCGCGGCGCGCGGTCCGCGAGGTCACCGGACGTGAGCCCGAGCTCAGCACCAGCGGCGGCACCTCCGACGCGCGCTTCATCCGCATGGTCGCGCCCGTCGTCGAGCTTGGGCTCGCGGGCGAGTCGATGCACAAGGTGAACGAGCACGTGAGCGTCGCCGACTTGGAGACGCTGACACGCATCTACGCCCGCATCCTCGACCTCTTCTTTAGCGGAACCTGACGTGTCGCCTGCCTTGTTGGGCGCGACCTACGCGCTGCTCACCGCCCTCACCTGGTCCGTCGCGTCGATGTTCTTCAAGCGCGCCGGCGAGGCGATGCACCCCATTCCGCTCAGCATCATCAACTGCGCGGTGGGCCTTGCGTGCATGCTGCTCCTGGGACTGGTCACCGGCGTCGAGCTCACGCCAGAGGTGCCGTGGCCAACGACGGTGCTCTTCGCGGTCAGCGGCGCCATGGGCATCGGCATCGCGGACAGCCTCTACTTTCTGTGCTTGAACGACGTCGGCGCCGGCCGCGCGGCGATCATCGAGACGGCATACGGCCCACTCACCGTGCTCGGCGCCTATCTCTATCTCGGCGAGCGCATGACGGCGCGCGACGTCGTCGGTGCCTTGCTCGTGGTCTCGGGCATCTTCCTGGTGGGCTTCGAAGCGCGCGCGCAGGACGCCGCGCCGGTGTCGAAGCTGCGCGCCTTGCGTGGCGTCGCCGCGGGTTTAGGCGCCTGCTTGTTCTTCGCCATCGCCATCATCGCCATCAAGGCGCAGCTCCCCGAGCACGACGTGAGCTGGGTCGCGCTGGTCCGCATGGGCGGTGGGCTCATCGCCACGGTGGCCATTGCTCTCGCGCGGCCGGCGTGGCTGCGCGCCACCATCGCCGCCTTCAAGCCACAGCCCGCCTGGAGGTTCGCGCTGCCCGCCGCGTTCTTCGGCATGTTCTTGTCGATGCAGCTCTGGGTGGCGGGTTTCAAGTACGCTAAAGCGAGCATCGCCGCGATCTTGAATCAGACGAGCACGCTCTTCATCGTCGTGCTCGCTGCCATCTTCCTGGGTGAGAAGCTGACTCCCATGAAGATCCTCGCGGTGGTCCTGGGCTTCATCGGCAGCATCTTGGTGGTCATGTGATCTTGCTCTTCGACATGATGGACACCGTGGTCGTCGACCCGGTGGCAAGAGAGATCCCCGGCTTCTTCGGCATGACCACCGCGGAGCTGTTCGCCAAGCGTGACCCCACGGCCTGGCGCTCCTTCGAGGTGAACGCCATCACGGAGGCCGAGTGCTTGAACCGCCTCTTTGCGTCGGCGCCGCCCTTCGATCACGACGCCTTCAGGGCTTGCGTGCGTGATGCCTACCGCTATGTCGACGGCATGCAGGCGCTGCTCGAGGATCTGTCCGCTAAAAAGGTTGAGATGCACGCGTTGTCGAACTACTCGAGCTGGTACAAGCTCATCGACGAGCGCCTGGGCGTGTCGAAGTACATGCCGTGGACCTTCGTGTCGTTCGAGACGCGCGTCCGCAAACCCGACCCCAAGGCGTACACCCAGGTGGTGGACAAGCTCGGCGCTCCAGCGGACAGCTACCTGTTCATCGACGACCGCGAGGTGAACTGCCAGGCCGCCCGCGATGTCGGCATGCACGCGCATCGCTTCGTTTCCACGGGGGAATTGCGCGCCGAGCTGCAGCGGCTCGGCGTCCTCTAGAGCTCCGACAGCGCGGCGTCCTTTAGCGCTCCGGCCCCAAGCGGGGAGATCTGGCCCTTGCCGACCGCGGTGAGCGGCACTTCTCTAATTCTTGGGGGTGCGACATGCCGCTCTTTGGGCGTCGACGTTTCAGCGTCGAAGGCAAAGTCGTGTTGGTGACGGGTGGCTCGCGCGGTCTCGGCTTGGCGCTTGCCCGTGAGCTCGTCAAGCGCCGCGCCCAGGTCGCGATCACCGCCCGCGACACCGAGGAGCTGGGCCGCGTCGCCAATGAGCTGGGTGACGTTCTCGCGGTGCCTTGCGACCTCGCCGATCCACCGCAGATCGACGACATGCTGCACGAGGTCGAGGCCGAGCTTGGCGCCGTCGACGTGCTCATCAACAACGCCGGCATCATCCAGGTCGGCCCCATGGAGACCATGACGGCGGGCAACTACGAGCACGCCATGAAGATCCATTTCTGGGCGCCGCTGCGGCTCATCGACGGCGTGCTGCCGGCGATGCGCAATCGCGGATCGGGCCGCATCGTCAACATCGCGTCGGTCGGCGGCCGCATCGCGGTGCCGCACTTGCTGCCCTACTCCACCAGCAAGTTCGCGCTCGTGGGTCTGTCACGCGGGCTGCGGGTCGAGCTGCGCAAGGACGACATCATGGTGACCACGGTCTGCCCGGGTCTCATGCGCACCGGCAGCGCCCGACACGCGACCTTCAAGGGCCGCAACGATCTCGAGTACGCCTGGTTCGCCACCGCCTCGACGTTGCCGGTGATCTCGATGGCGGTCACGCGGGCGGCGAAGCGCATCATCAACGGGCTCGAGCGTGGCAAGGCGGAGCTGGTGCTCGGCGCTCCCGCCAAGCTCGGCGTCATCGCGCAGGCAGTGAGCCCCACGATCACCGCCGCGCTCCTCTCGCTCGTCGACCGCGCGCTCCCCAAGCCCGGCGGCATTGGCAGCGCCGAAGCCAAGGGCAGCGAGAGCCAAGCGGTCGAGCTGCCGAGCTGGGTAAGCACGCCGCTCCACGCCGCGGAAGAAGCGAACAACGAGCTCGTCGACACGGACGGCGGCTTGGAACGCACCATCAACTAACTACGGGGACATGCAATGAATCGGATTGGCAAGATCGATTGGCGCATCGTCGCTGGTGTAGCAGGGTCCGCCATCGCGGCCTATAGCCTTCGCCGCATCGTCAAGTCTCTGCGCCCGGCCATCATCGAAGCCGAGCACGTCGTGACCATCAAGAGCCCGGCGCCCGAGCTCTACCGGCTGTGGACCGACTGGGGCCGCGTCCCCACCTGGATGCACGGCGTGCGGTCGGTCGAAAAGCTCGGGCACGGCATCACCCGCTGGGTGGTCGACGCTCCCGGCGGCGGCACGCTCACCTACGACGCCCAGGTCCTCGAGAAGAACGAAGGCAAGAGCTTCGCCTGGATGACCACGGCCGACGCGCCCATCAAGGCCTACGGTGAGGTCCACTTCGACGCGACCAAGCGCGGCACCGCCGTGCGTGTCGTTTTAGCGTACAACGCGCCGGTGGGCTTGCTCGGTGCCGCCGTGGCGGGACTCGCTGGCGTCGAGCCCACCTCGCGGCTCGCGGAGCATCTGCGTCGCTTCAAGCAGCTCGCCGAAGCGGGCGAGGTCGCGACCAACGAGAGCCCGTCGGCGCGCCGCAAGAAGAAGGCGGAGCCTGGGAGCACCGTCAAGAAGGCGCTCGACGTGAGGGCGGCGGTGAAGGCCAGCGGCAAGGAGGTCACGGGCAAGCAAGTCACGCAGCGCGCAAGCCGCCGGCCCGCCGAACGGAGCCTGCCATGAGAGCCGTCTGCTGGTTTGGCACGAAGGACATTCGCGTCGAAGACGTCCCCGAGCCACGCATCGTGAACCCGCGCGACGCCATCGTGCAGGTCACGGCGACGGCCATCTGCGGCTCCGACCTGCACCTGGTGAACGGTTACATCCCGACCATGCAGGCCGGCGACATCATGGGCCACGAGTTCATGGGTGAGATCGTCGAGGTCGGCTCGCGGGTGACGCGCGTGAAGGTCGGCGACCGCGTCGTCGTACCGTTCACGATTGCCTGCGGCAAATGCGAGCACTGCACGGACGGCCGCACCTCGCTCTGCGAGAACACCAACCCCAATGCGTGGATGGCCGAGAAGCTCTTCGGCCACTCGGGCTCCGGGCTCTTCGGATACTCGCACATGACTGGCGGCTACGCGGGCGGCCAGGCCGAGTACGTGCGCGTCCCGCACGCGGACATCGGGTGCTGCAAGGTGCCGGACAGCTTGAGCGACGAGCAGGTGCTCTTCCTCTCCGACATCTTCCCGACCGGCTACATGGCCGCCGAGAACGCGCAGATCAAGCAGGGCGACGTCGTGGCGGTCTGGGGCTGCGGGCCCGTCGGCCAGTTCGTCATCAAGTCGGCGTTCATGCTCGGCGCGGAGAAGGTCATCGCCATCGACCGTCTGCCGGCACGGTTGGCGCTGGCCGCGCGCAGCGGCGCGGTCACGGTGAACTACGAGGAGCACGTGCTGCAAGACGCGCTGCTCTCGCTCACCGACGGCCGCGGCCCCGACTCGTGCATCGACGCCGTCGGCCTCGAAGCCCACGGCCACGGCGCCGCTTTCGCGTACGACAAGGTGAAGCAGCAGCTCCGCATGGAGACCGATCGCCCATACGCGCTGCGCCAGGCGATCATCTACTGCAAGGGCGGCGGCACGGTGTCGATCCCAGGCGTCTACGGCGGCTTCCTCGACAAGATGCCGTTCGGCGCGCTGATGAACAAAGGCCTGACCATCAAAACCGGCCAAACCGACATGCATCGCTACATGGAGCCCCTGCTCCAACGCATCGAAGCTGGCGACATCGACCCATCCTTCATCATCACCCACCGCGGCTCCCTCGACGACGCCCCGCAGCTCTACAAGACGTTCATGAGCAAACATGAGGGCTGCGTGAAATGCGTGATGAAGCCCGGCGCGTCACTCAAGCACGCCGACGGTGAGCCAGCGATCATGTGAGCTCTACGTGCGGCGCTTCCGCCCTGAGCTTGGCGCCAGGAACGAAACGCCGCACCGATGCGGTGAAGCACGGTTCAGCGAATCACACCCCTTTGGTGCAACGACAATGCGCCCGCGCAAAGCACCAACGCCGCACCGACGCGGTGAGGATCGGTTCAGCGAACCAGGCCCTCCTCGATGTAACCGCGACAACGCCGCACAAACCCACCGACGCCGCATCGATGCGGTAGGGATCGGTTCAGCGTGCCACGCCCCTCATCAATGCAACCGCGACAACGCGTGCGAGCCACCGACGCCGCATCGGTGCGGCGAGGGCCCGTTCAACAAACCACGCCCACCCCACGTACCAAGCAAGCCACACCCCTCACGCAAACCACCAGCCCCCATCAACGCGACACGCCCCAAACGCAAAAAAGCCCGCCAACCATCACTGGTAAGCGGGCTCTTCGAGCGTGCCGAACGCGAGAGCTTCTTACGAAGCCTTAACGTTCGCGATCGTATTCTTCATGGTGTCATGCATCGAGCGGAGGATTTCGCTCAGGGTCTGCATGGCTTCTTGCTGGTCCTGGTACTTCTGTTGCAGCTCGAACTGCTGCATCTGGGTGACGTCCGAGAGGGTCTCGAGCTGCGCTTCGAGGCGGCCCTGCAGCGCCAAGGCTTGGTCCTTGGTGAGCTCTTCGGTGTGCGTTTCAGCGGTCACTTCGCCGGTCTTGCTGTCGACCTTGTACTCGGTCCAGCTGAGCGCCTGGGTCTCGACGCCTTCGGGCCAGTTGGCGACCATGTCGCGCACCTCGGTGAGCTCGGTGCGCAGCTCGCCCTTCATGTTGAGCTTGCCTTGGAGGTCCATCGCGAAGTCGCGGACCTTGTCCTCGACGCGGCCCATGACGCGGATCATGATGTCGGTCACCTCGCCGTTGGTGCCGTTGCCGCGCGGGGTGAGGTTGCTCGTCTGCGTGTGCAGCTTGGCCTGGTTCGAGGAGCTGAGCGCGCTGTTGTAAGTGGTGAGCGCGCTGGTGAAGTCGGCGCCGACCTCGGCCGCGGTCGACGAGCCGTCACGCACGCGGGAGATGCCGTTGGCGATGCGCCCCACCTGCAGGTCGAGGGCCTTCTGATCTTCGATGGCGAGGGCGACGAAGCGCTCGGTCGCGAGGCGGCGCTGGTCGTCGCTGAACGCCGGCTGGAAGTTCGCGGGGTCGAAGTCGGAGTCGCTGCCGCGCTCGAAGCTCGATTGGGTGTTGAGCTCGAGGCGCGCCTGGCGCTGCTGCTGCTCGGCTTCGCCGGTTGGGAGGGCCGTGGTGCGCTGGAGTTGTTCGATGCGATTAATGGCCATGGCGACTGTTCGACCTTTCGTGCAAACCCAAACTCCACAACAGGGCTGGGAGTCGGTGCCCTAACTTGTACACGCCCTCTCGCCAACTCGGCTGAATTGCTTGAGGCGCGTGTGTCAGCAGCTAACTAGCCTTGAAATCAGGCCCTTTTTTCAGGGCTGCTTCAAGGCGACGTACACCTTAGCGTCGCCGCGCTGAATTTGCAGCCGCATAACGCCGCCGCTCTTGATCGCCTTGGCAGCCGCCGAAAAAGCCTTGGCATTTCGCACTTCTTGGCCATTCAGGCTGATCACGACATCGCCCGGCCGCAGCCCCGCGCGCGCCGCCAGGCCCGACGGCTCGACGCCCCGGACCACGATCCCCTTGTCGGTCGACAGCTCGAGCTCCTTCATGACCTGCGGGGTGATGTCCCCCACGGTCATGCCGAGCTGCGCTGGGCTCGCCTCACCAGCCGGGGAGCCGTCGTCGAGCTTCGCGACCCCGTCGGGGAACTCGCTGAGCTTCACCTTCATGGTCTGCTCCTTGCGGTCACGCCAGACCTTGAGGGGGACCTCCTTGCCGATGCCCGCCATGCTCGCGAAGAGCGGCAGGTCGGTCGAGCGGCGCAGCTCCTTGTTGTCGAACGAGAGGATGACGTCGCCCTCCTTCAGGCCAGCGTTCGCGGCCGGCCCCTTGGGCACGACCTCCGAGACCAGCGCGCCCGAGGTGCCGCTCAGGCCGTAGCTCTGCGCGAGCTCGGGGGTGAGGCCCTGAATACGGATGCCGATCCAGCTGCGGGTGTAGCGCCCCTTGTTCTTCAGATCGGGGAGCATCGCCTTCACCATGTTGATCGGAATGGCGAAGCCGATGCCCGAGCCTTGGGCGTTGATCGCCGAGTTGATGCCGATGACCTCGCCCTTCATGTTGATGAGCGGACCACCCGAGTTACCTGGGTTGATGGACGCGTCGGTCTGCAAAAAATCATACAGACCACTGCGGCCCGAGGGCGCGATGTCGCGGCGCTCTTTCGCCGAGATGATGCCGGTCGACACCGAGTGCGAGAGGCCGAACGGATTGCCGACGGCCATGACCCAGTCACCGATCTTCACGCTGTCCGAGTCACCCAGATACGCGACCGGTGCCTTGGCGTCCTCGTCGGTCTGGATGAGCGCGACGTCGTACTCGGGCGCGGTGCCCAACACTTTAGCGGACAGCTTGCGGTCGGTGCCGTTCGCGTACTCGATGGTGACCTCGATGCGCTCGGCGTCCTCGACCACGTGATTGTTGGTGAGGATGAGGCCCTCGGGGCGAATGACGAAGCCGCTGCCCAAGCCCTTGGCGTAGTCGGGGCCACGTTGACCTTGGCCACCGCCGTCGGGCCCGAAGAACCAATGGAAGTCCTGGCCGCCCCGCGCGCGGCTCACCTTGGCGCGCGCCTCGACCGAGATGCTGACGACCGCGGGCGTGACCTGCTCGGCGAGCGCCGAGAAGTTCGGGATCTGCGCGAGGGGAGCGGCGCCTGCTGGGCGCTCCATGAAGAGCTTCGACGATTGAGCGAACGCCGGTGAAGCAACGAGAGCAGCTGCCAAGGGCAGCAGGAGCATGCGCATGGTGGGTCTTTGTCCTTTGGGGGCCAAGCTTACGCCGGCTGGCCGCTCATGCAACCCCCAGGACTGGCGGAGCTATTCCCGCCGATCGCTGCCTTCTTCGAGCAGCTCGCGCGCGTGCGGATTGGCGGCATGGACGCGGCCGCCCGGGATGTCGACGTCGAAGCGATACTCGGTCGTTCCACTTTCACGGATGGCTTTGACGGCGACGCGCACCATCTCGCCCGGCTCCTGGGCGAGCGAGATCCAATCGAACGACGCGCCTGGGTTGTCGCGCTTCACCAGCTCCTCGAGGCGAAAGCCGCGGACGTTGAACTGCCGAGCCACCGCGATAGCGGTCGCGCCAGCGTCGTCTTGATTGCGCGTGAACGCGTAGACGCCGAAGATGATGCCCACGATGAGCAGCACCGTCACGAGGATGACCTCGCGCCAAGGCTCGCGCTTACGACTCACTTCTTGGGCGCGGTCTTCTTCTCGATGAGCTGCGAGAGAGACTCTCGGTCGGCTTCGTTGATGATGTCGTAGCCAGCGTGTTTTTTACTGTCGTCCGCTTTACCGGACTTCTGGAGACGCTCGGCCTGAGCCTTGGCGAGCCGGACCTCGAGGTCCTCTCGCATGTCGCTCTTCAAGCCAGCGATCTTCTTCTGCACCATGTCCGAGTCGAAGACCTCCATCACGTGCCCGGCGAGCGACTTGCCGCCAAAGTCTTTGACGAACGCGAAGTAGGCCCCGAAGACCAAGAGCAGCATGGTGAAGATGAAGCGCAGCATTGCGCGACCCTACAGATCCGACGCGAGACCAGCAAAAAACCCGCGCGGCCCCTTCATTCGCAAACCCACGCCC
>JBDHVB010000132.1:0-15611 GCA_039809465.1 Myxococcota bacterium | reverse complement strand
ACCAGGATGTTCTGCGGCGAGACGTCGCGGTGAATGAGGTTGAGCGGCTTGCCGGACGCGTCGTTCTTGTGGTGCGCGTAGTCGAGACCTTCGCAGATCTTGCCGGTCAGGTACGCCGCGGCGGGCACCGGCAGAATCTGTTTGCGCTTGCGGAAACGGTCGAGGATCTGCCGGAGATCCTTGCCGGACACGTACTCCATCGCGATGTAGTACTGATTCTCGTATTTGCCGAGCTCGTAGATCTGCACGATGTTGGCGTGCGAGAGCTGAACGGCGATGCGCGCCTCGTCGACGAACATGTTGATGAATTCGTCGTCGTCCGCCATCGAAGGCAGGATGCGCTTGATGGCGAGGACGCGCTCGAAGCCCTCGACGCCGAAGGCCTTGGCCTTGAACACCTCGGCCATGCCACCCACGTTGATCCGTTCGAGCAAAAGATACTTGCCGAACGTAATCGGGTAGTTCATGCGGCTATCGCGTCCGGATCCGACCGTGGACATGGGCTCTAACTTCACCTCGCGAAGGCGCTAAATAGGGGGCCGCTCGGAAGACGCCTTCAGTGTCGCACGCGACGCCGCTGGGCGCTAGCGAAGAGCTGTTCTACGCCTCAAACCATCGAAAACGCGATACTTTTATCCATATGTGGGCGTCTGGCGAGTTTTTGGTACGTCCCCCTACGCCCCGCAAACACATTTTCCGTCGAAGCGGACGTTAGCGCGTACACTCCTGATCGATGGAGCTGAACGACATCCTCGCGATTGCCCACAAGGGGAATGCTTCCGACATCCACATCAAAGCAGGCTTGCCGCCGATGTTCCGCATCGACGGTGGCTTGGTGCCGCTCAAGGATGCGCAACGCCTGACGCCGGAGGAAGTGCAGCGGCTGGTGTTCAGCATCATGAACAACTTCCAGAAGGAGCGCTTCCGCGTCAACAACGAGCTCGACATGGCGCACGGCGTGCCGGGGCTCGGCCGCTTTCGCGTCAACGTCTTCCAGCAGCGCGGCAGCATCGGCGCCGTGTTCCGCGTCATCCCCCTGCAGATCCAGACGCTCGCGCAGCTCGGCCTGCCCAAGGTCATCGAGCAGATCGCCATGGAGCAGCGCGGCCTCGTGCTCGTCACCGGCGCGACCGGCTCCGGTAAGTCGACGACGCTCGCGGCGATGATCGATCACATCAACACGAACCGCACCGCGCACCTGCTCACCATCGAAGACCCCATCGAGTTCTTGATTCGCGACAAGCGCTCCATCGTCAATCAGCGCGAGGTCGGCGTCGACACGCCCAGCTTCTCCTCGGCGCTGCGCAGCTCGCTGCGCCAGGACCCGGACGTCATCCTCGTCGGCGAGATGCGTGACCTCGAGACCATCGAGATCGCGCTCACCGCGGCGGAGACCGGCCACTTGGTGATGTCGACCCTGCACACCGTCGACGCCACCGAGTCGATCACGCGCATCGTCAGCGTCTTCCCGCCGCACCATCAGAAGCAGATCCGCATGCAGCTCGCCTCGGTCTTGCGCGGCGTCATCAGTCAGCGCTTGGTGCCGCGCGCCGATGGCCGCGGCCGTGTCGCCGCCATGGAGATCTTGCGCGCCACCGCCCGCGTCCGCGAGCTCGTCGAGCAGGAGAGTCACACCAAGGAGATCCCCGAGGCCATCCAGAGCGGCCACATCACCTACGGCATGCAGTCGTTCGACCAATCGCTCATGCAGCACCTGCAGGCCGGCACCATCACCTATCAGGAGGCGCTCCGTCAGTCGTCGAACCCAGACGACTTCGCGCTGCGCGTCTCGGGCATCAGCGGCACCAGCGACAGCAGCTGGGACGGCTTCGAGGGCCCGAACCCGACGATCCAGCAGCGCCCATCGGGCCCCGCGGGGAAGCCAACCTCCCATTCGCAGCCGCCGGTGCCGCCACGCCGTACGACCGGTCCGCAACCGCAGATGCAGGCGCAACCTCAAGCGCAGCAAGCGAAATCCAAGCCGGATGAGCTCGAGATCGAGCGCTTCTAACGGCGGAGCCCGACATCACGGCAGATCTCTTTTCGCAAATCTCACGCAACACGCGCGCGCCTCTGCCGATAACAAAAACGAAGATGCGATAAGGGGAGGTTTTTTGCCTTCTCGCCGCATCCGTCCGTCACGACAACGGAGGCTCATCATGGGTGACAGCAGCGCGGCACAAGTCGGTCAGAATCGTAGCAGCGGCGGCAGCAACGTTCTTCATCAGCAGCTCCAGCAGCCGCTGACGCGTGAGCAGCGTCTACAAAACCTCGCCTGCGAGGCCGACGCGCGCCGCTCCGCGCTCATGAGCCCTTCGCCAGCCACGCGCCAAGATGCCATGAAAGAGCTCGTCGATTTCGCGCGTGCCAACCGTCTGACGCTCCGCGATGTGGAGAGTGCCGTCAGGAGCGCCCGGGGACGCTTCGGGCCGCCGACCGCGGCCAGCGACAGACACGATATGTACTGCGCCGCCCGGCCACAGGACAACTTGCGCTCCTTTGGCTCCGCGCCGGCGAACAGCCTCGAGCGCATGCTCCAAGACATGCGCCCGAACGGCGGGTAAGCAAGTCGATCCGCAATAGCGGCGCGACGATGAGCGCCGCCATTGCCGCCAGGGGCCCAAAGCCGATGATGCCGTGAACGCTTCCGCATTGGGGGGCGTTTGCGCTACAGCGACGTCTCATGTCCGTCGCCACCAGCATCCTCGGCATTTCGCTCCTCATCATCTTGCACGAGCTTGGTCACTACCTGGTCGCCAAGTGGTGCAACATGCGCGTGCTCAAGTTCTCGCTAGGCTTCGGGCCGGTCATCGCCAAGCGCACCTTCGGTGAAACGCAGTGGCAGCTCGCCGCGGTGCCGCTCGGTGGCTTCGTGCAGGTCGACGGCATGGGGCCCAGGGAGACCGACGTCTACGCGAACGACGAGCGCAACTACCGCAACCGTCCGGTCTGGATGCGCGCCGCGGTCATCGCCGCCGGCCCCGTGATGAACTGGGTCATCGCCGCCGCGCTCATTGGTATCCTCGTGATGAGCGTGGGCTACGAGCGCCCCGACGACGCGCCGCGCTTGGGCGTGGTCATGGACGGCAGCGCCGCGCAGGACGCGGGCCTCCAGAGCGGCGACACCATCCTCAAGTTCGCGGGCGATGTCCCCGGCACCTGGGCCGACGTGGTGCGCTCGGTGCGCGCTCATCCCGACGAAGCCGTGCCCGTCGAGGTCGAGCGCGAAGGCCAGCGCTTCGTGCTGCAGGTGACGCCGAAGAACGACGGCAAGGGTCACGGCATCCTGGGGGTGCAGCAGGGCACGGTGCGCGAGCGCGAGAGCCTGCTCGGTGGCGTCGGCTTCGCCATCCACGAGACCTGGCGCCGCACCGTCGACCAAGTAAAGCTCATCGCCGGCCTGGTGATGCGCACCAACGACGCCACCCTCTCGGGTCTGCCAGGCATGGTGCGGGTCATGTCGGGCGCGGCGAGCCGCGGCTTCGAGAGCTTCATGCTCATCTTGGCGGCCGTGTCGCTCGGCCTGTGCATCTTCAACGTCGTGCCCTTCCCGACGCTCGACGGTGGCCGCTTGGTGTTCCTGGTCGTCGAGGCGCTACGCGGCAAGCCCGTGAACGAGCGCGTCGAAGGGATGATTCACACGGTCGGCTTCGTGCTGATCTTCGGGCTCATCATCTTCGTGTCGGTGCGCGACCTGATTTTCCCGGTTCACGGCTGAGCTCGGCCATCATGCGCACGGAAGGCTCGGTCTGATCCGTGGCATCTTCGCGGTCGGCCTTGCGGTCGTAGAAGTCCTCGATGAAGCGCTCGATGCGCTGACGGGTCATTGCCGTCTGACTGCTAAAGCGGATACCGACGCCGAGTGATGGGACGACGTGGACCACGGTGCCGCTGGTGAGGACCGGCGGTTCGCTGGGCTCGCCCTTGATGATCAGATCGACACGGCGGCCGGTCGAGATGACGGCTTCGGTCATGATGAAAATGCCGCTGCGCGACACGTCCACCGAGCGGCCCGTGATGACCGGCGCGGCGCCGCCGAGGTTCATGGTGATATCGAGGATGACCGGGTGACGCTCGGCCCTGCGGCGCTCACGTCCACTGCTGTCGTTGGTGCTCGACATCACCTGGGTTCGTACACGGCGATGCGATTTCGCGGTTGAAGCATCGCAACGGTCTCGCGCAAGGCTGTGGGGCGGGAGAACCCCACAGCCGGCACGCAAGGAGAAGAACGAACCGCTTCGAGTACGGCAGCGGTGACGTATCCTATTACCGCCGCGCAGTGGTCGCCACGCGGCGGCGTCCCCTTTTGAGCAAGCCATATGCCACCCTCACAGCGAGAGTCCCGAGTCGCGGAGACCATTGTGAACGTTGACGAATTTTCTACGAGCCGCGGTCCCTACGCAGCGTGACATGACAAATAATGTCAGCAAGCTCGGACAATTAAGTCATGCGGGTGGCCGTAGGTGTCGCGAAAGACCGACATGGGGTGCGGCCGCGTCAGCTGTCTTTGGTGATCGGGACGCGGGCTTTCTTGCCGACGATCTGGCCGATGGTTTGCTCGTCGGCGCGGGCGTCGTCGAGGAGGACGCTGTTTTCGACCACCGCTTCGCGGCCGACGCTCGCGCCCTTGGCGAGGACCGTGTTGGGGCCCACCTGGGCGCCTTCGGCGACGCGGGCGCCATCGCCCACCAAAACAGGGGCCTGGAGCTTGGCGCTCTCGGCGACCTCGGCGGTGGGCGCGACCCACACACCGGGTGAGCGCTCCGGAGGCATTTGTCCGGCATAGCGGATGCGGGCGCGGCCGGTCAGCACGTCGCGGTTGGCTTCGAAGTAGCGCTTCGGCGTGCCCGCGTCGACCCAGTAGTCGTTGGTCACGACGCCCTGGATGAGCTCGTCGTTGTTCATCGCCTTCATGTAGCCGTAGCGCATGACGCAGGTCTCGACGCCGTCGGGGAGATACTCGAGCAAGCCAGGCTCGAGCACGTGCACGCCGGTGAACATGTACGGCGTGATGCGCGCCTCGATGTCCTTGGCGCTGCGCTCGTCGGTCGGGCTCATGTGCCCGAGGATGCGGCGCACCCTGCCCTCGCCGTCGATCTCGATCTGACCGTAGTTTGCCTGCTCCGGATCACGGCGCAGGATCATCGTGGCGAGCGCGTTGCGCTCCTTGTGCTTGGCGATCACCGCGCCCAGGTCGACGTCGAGGATGGTGTCGCTGTTGACGACCACGAAGGTGTCGTCGAGCGCCTGATGCATCTTCTTGAGGCCACCGCCGGTGCCCAGGATCTCGGGCTCCTCGCTGTAGGTGATCGACACGCCGTAGGCCGAGCCGTCCCCCACGGCTTCGCGGAGCTGCTTACCGAGATGGTGCAGGTTCACGATGACGTCGGTGATGCCGTGATGCGCGAGCAGCCGCAGCGCGTAGCCAATGAGCGGCAAGTGCCCGACCGGGAAGAGCGGCTTGGGAACTGTCTGCGTCAGCGGAGCGAGGCGCGTGCCGAAGCCCGCGGCGAGAACGAAACCTTTCACGTCACGGACACCCTAGCGCTTGGTGTTGGTGGTGGGCTCGCGAACCGAAGCGAGCGCCGGGTCGGACCGGTAGACGCCGAAGATCTTGCGGGTCACCAGATCGTTGCTCTCGCGCGCCACCACCGCGACGGTGTTCGAGCCCGTCTTGAGCGGCACGGTCACGTCGAACGGCGCGCGGTACACGCCCTTGTCGGCCTGCATGTCCTTCAAGCCGCCGTAGAACACCTTCTTGTCGTTGACGAACACGAAGACGTCCTTGAGCGCCTGCTCGTCGCGCACGAAGCCGGCGAGGCGGATGGTCGCTTGCGGCGTGATCAGCGCGGGCATCTCGAGCTCGATCGACGGCACCGAGTGCGCCATGATCGCCCGCACCGCCGCCTTGCGGGCCGTGGTTGCCTTGACGCCATGCTTGATGTCGCTATCGCGGACATAGCCCGGCGCGCCGTTGGCGACCTCGACGCGATACCAACCATCGAAGCTCGCGTCGCTCCGGATCGCCGCGCCGCTCTTGGCGTACGCGACGATGGGCATCGTGGCATCGGCGCCCGAGAAGATCGGCACCTCGTCGTTTCCGGCGAGCAGCAGCGGGCGGTTCTCGGGATGCGCCTTGCGGGCGTCACGCACCGGGACGTGCAGATGCTCGGACACCGATTCGCCGTAGGTCGAGTCCCAAACCGAGACCTTGAGATCGATGGCGTCGCCCGCCTTGGGCGCGTCGTCCACGTCGCCCTCGTCGTCGTTTGCCGCGGCGAGCTCTTGATGGGCGCGAAGCTCTCCCTTCTTGAGGCTGCTCGGGTCGGCCCGCAGCGAGAACTTGAGCTCGACGGTCTTGTTCTTACCGGGCCTGAGCGCCTCGACTTTGTCGCGGCCACGCTCGAGGAAGAGCGCGTCCCCCGAGAGGTTCTTCAAGCTCACCACCGCTTCGTCCGACTGACCGGTGCCGATGTTCTTCACGTCGACGATGAGCGTGACCTTCTCGCCGACCTGCAGCACGCCGTCACCGTTGCCGCCGGCGCGGTCATCGAGCCACATGCTGTAGGCGAAGCGCGGCTTCTTCTGCTCGTCGATCGAGAGCACGAGGCCGGTCTTCACGCCGTCGAGGCGGCGCTGCTGGTCACCGATGGTGATGGTCACGTCATCCGCGCGTGCCGACATCTCGCGCGGCAGCTTGACCTCGGTGGTCCAGCTCTTCGAGGCCCCCGGCGCCAAGCGGCCAAAGGCGAACTCGAGGTTCTTGAAGAGTGGGTTCTCCGACTGAGTGATGCCGTAGACGCGGTAGAGCGGGGTCGTTCCGGTATTGCGGACAGTAGCGGTCATGGTGACCGTGTCGCCCGCGGTGATGGGACGCGCGGTGGTCTGCGGCGTCACCGCCAGATCGACGGAGGCCTCGGCGCGGCCGGTCTTCTCGGCGTCCTTGTTGGCGGCGGTCCAATCGACGCCCAGGCTCTCGAGGCGCTTGGCGACCCGCTGCTCCTGCTCGTCGGCGCGCGCCAGGAACACGGGCCGGCTCTCCGCGATGATCTTCTTGCGGTCGGCGCTCTTGGCGTTGCTCACCAGATCGTGCGCGAGCTGGGTCTCGAAGTCGTAGGTGAACTCGTTCGGGCCCTCTTGCTCGTCGTCGCCCTGGGTGCGCGGCTCGTCGTTGCCCGTATTCGCCTCGGCCAAGTGGACGATGTTCACCGACGGCTGCGTCGCGGTCGCGGGCTTGGGCGCCTGCACCGCCTCATCGCTTTCGCGGACGACCTGCGGCACCTCGAGGTGATGCTCGAGATCCTTCTCGCGGGTCGCGTCGTCGCTCACGAAGACGTGGATGTCGTGGCCCTCGATCGACGCCTGCTGCACGGCCACGTCGGGCGAGATGCCCAGGCCCTGGATCGAGACGTCACCCGGCGTGAGGTACTGGGCGATGGTGAGCTTGAGCGCCGACTTGTCCTTGAAGTCGTAGAGCACCTGCACCGAGCCCTTGCCGAAGGTCTGCTGGCCGACGATCACCGCGCGGTCGTGGTTCTTCAAGGCGCCGGCGACGATCTCGCTGGCGGAGGCGCTGCCGCTGTTGACCAGGACGGCCATCGGGTACGGCGGCTCGGTACCTTGAGCGTGCGCCGACTTCACGTCGCGCTTGCGGTTGCCCTCGCCGACCGTGATGACCAGCGGTCCGCGGTCGATGAAGCGGTCACTCACCAGGATCGCCTGATCGAGCAGACCGCCAGGGTTGTTGCGGAGATCCAAGACGAGCCCCTTGAGCTCGCCCTTGTTCTTCTTGCGCAGCCCTTCCAGGTGCGCGTGCAGATCGTCGAAGGTGTTCGCCTGGAAGTTCTTGATGCGCACGTAGCCGACGCCGCGGTCGAGCAGGCGCGAGGCGACGCTCTGGATCTTGATGACGGCGCGCGTGAGCACGAAGCGCTTGGCCTCGGTCCACTTCTTACGCTTCACCCAGATGTTGATCTTCGAGCCGGGCTTGCCGCGCAGACGCTCGACGGCCTCCTCGAGGCCCATGTTGACGGTCGACTCCTCGCCGATCTTGACGATCTGATCCTGCGCCTTGATGCCGGCGCGCGCCGCCGGAGTGTCCTCGATGGGCGACACCACCGTGAGTCCGCCATCGCGGATGCTGATGACGATGCCCAAGCCGCCGAACTCACCGCGCGTCGACAGGCGCATCTCGTTGAAGCTCTCGGGCTTCAAGAGGACGCTGTGCGGGTCGAGGGTCGAGAGCATGCCGTTGATGGCCGCGTACTCGATGTCGTGACGCTGCTCCGGATCGGTGATGTAGGTCTGGATGAAGCGGAAGATGTCACGCAGCGCGAGCGTCACTTCCCAGAGCTGGTCCAAGCCCCCCAGGCGCTCGAGATCGAAGACGTGCTCGTTGTTCATGACCGCGACCTTGATGCGGCGCGGGGCTTCGCTGTCGTCGACGATGACCTCGGGGATGGTCTTCTGGATGTAGTCGAGCGCCGCGATGAACATGTCGTACGGCTTGATGCGCTCGGGCTCGACGTAGTTTTCCTTGAGCAGGATGATGACGCGGCTGAGCGTCTGATGGGCCGACAGATCGTAGCTCGAGGTCGCGACCGGCGTCGGCGCGCTGTCGAGCGCCGCCCCACCGAGCGTCGCGGCGCTCTCCGTGCCCGCCGGATACGCATCGGCGTGGTAATCCGCGGCGCTCCCCAGGTCGGTTTCGGGTAAGTCGGTGTGACCTCGGGCGAAGAGCCCGAAGCCTTGGGTCGTCAGCGTCACGGCGCCAAGCGTCAGAAGCGCTACAGTTACCGCGACAGCCACGATGAAACGGGTGGTGCGTTGGCCGGCCGTCACTAATGAAGGGTAGTATGGGGCGTAAGCCTCTGCAAGCGAATCACCGGTTGGCGTCCCGGGCGAATGCTCGCTATATCCAGACCCACATGAAACGGGGATTCTTGGGTCCTTTGGCGGCCCTCCTGCTCCTTGCGGCCTGCAAAGGCGACAAAGCCGCGGCGAATCTCGATCCGCACAAGCCTGTCACCTTCGACACCTCGGCGATCGACGTCGATGACTTCGAGAAGTCCGCCAAGGTGCAGCGGCGCTGCCTCTACATGCCGTTCGGCGAGGCCGCGGCCCGCCTTGGCTCGCTCGAGCTCGAGGCCCAGTCGACCATCAAGCTGACCTCGGGCACCCGCGAGAGCGAGCAGACCGACAGCTACCTGGTCCGCCAGGACGCGAAAGACAACCTCTACGTCCGCCTCGACACGCCGGGAAATCAGATCGAGGTGAGCATCGTCGACCGCAAGACGTACATCCGCCAGGACAAGGGCCAGATGCGCGTCGCCGACAACCACGACTTCCAGGCGCCGAGCTGGAGCGACATCGCCTGGTCGAGCATGGCCCAGGCCTTGGAGCCGTTCCGCCCGTCGCTGCGCTTCTCGCAGGGCCGGCAGGCGCGCGTCGGCGAGCGCGAGGCCATGCGCTACGACTTGAGCCTCGGCCAGAGCGAGCTCGAGGGCAAACCCAAGATCGACAACCTCGAGCCCACGACCCTCGCGGTGACTCCGCCTGCCAGCTGGCGTGAGCGCGCCAAGGCCCGCGAGCTCACCGGCACCCTGTACATCGACAAGGCCACCGGCACTCCGCTAAAGCTGTCACTGAACGGCCGCCTCACCGTCGACGAGAAGGAAGGGCGCACCACGGAGATGCGCCTCGCCTACGAAGGGACCGTGAAGAACGTCGGCAAGGTGATGGCGGTCACCGCCCCCAAGGCCATCCCCGAGTACCGCATCGCCACCCCGCCGGCCGATCCGGTCAGCTTCTTCCGCGAGCATTTGCCGCCGCTGCCGCCCAAGGACTGACGTTTACAGATCGTGTCCAGAGGCGTATCTTCGTGGCCTTAGGAGATAGTCCTGGATACTGAAGCTCTTGCCCGGCGGGCCTCCGAGATCGCCCTCGACATGAAAGCGCAGAACGTGGTCGTCGTCGACCTGCGCAGCCGCTCCACCTACACCGACTTCTTGGTCATCGCCTCGGGCACCAGTGACCGCCACGTCCAATCGATCGCCGAGGCGGTCGAGGTCACGTTGAAGCGAGAGCAGATCACCATCGTGGGCGCCGAGGGTGCCCGCGAAGGCCAATGGGCGCTCATCGACCTGGGCGGCGTGGTCGTTCACGTCTTCCATCAGTTCGCCCGTGACCAGTACGACCTCGAGTCGCTCTACGACAAGGCGCCCCGCACCCGCGTCTCCGACGTGCCGGCGGCGGCGTCGAAAGCGAAGGCCAAGCTCTCCTGAGCTTCGGCTACCGCATCCTCTGGGTTGGGCGGAAAGCGAACGATCCGCTCCTCGAAGCGGCGGACGACTACGCCGAGCGGCTCACTCACTATGCGCCGCTCGAGCGCCTGATGGTCCGCGAAAGCGACATGGCGACCGAGCGTGACGGCTTGCTCAAGCTGCTCAAGCCTGGCGACGTCGTCGTGGCCTTGGACGAGCGTGGCAAGGAGCCGACGACCATGGATCTCGCGGGCTACGCCAAGCAGTGGATGGAGCGTGCCCAGCCCATCGCCCTCGTGTTGGGTGGCGCCGACGGGCTGCATCCAGACGTCAAGGCGCGCGCCTCTCTGACGCTCGCGCTGTCGCGGCTCACCTTGCCGCACCGCATGGCGCAGATGCTCCTGCTCGAGCAGCTCTACCGGGCACACACGGTCTTGCGGGGCGAGAAGTATCACCGCGTTTGAGCCGCGCGACCGCGCCGTGAAAGTTGCCGTAAGTCGCCGTCATGCTACGCTTTGTGCACTCCGATGAGCAGCGACAAGAACCTCTCGAGCAAGCGCAAGCATGCCCGCCGCCCCATCTCCGTCGATGTCCGCGCCGCGCCCACGGGTGACCGCGCCGGCCAGCTCGTCTTCGAGAGCATCGACGTCAGCATCGGCGGCGCCTTCCTGCGCTCCGATCTGCTGCTCGAGCTCGGCGATCAGCTCGAGGTGGAGATCCCTCTGCCCGCGCAGGCGGCGGTGCGCGCCCTCGGCCGCGTCGTCTGGGTGACCCGTGACCCGCGCATCAAAGGCAACGCCGGCATGGGCATCGAGTTCGTCGACATGGCCGAGGACGACCGCGAGCGCTTGGCGAGCTTCCTGAGCTCGCGCTGACGTCCGCTAAAACAGCTCAGTTGAGCTGCGGATTACACTGACTGCTGTTGCTGAACGGCATGCAGATGCCCCAGCGGACCGGCTCGCCAGCCGCGTCCAGCGCGCCACGCTGCTCGCAGCAATAGGTCGCGCCGCGGGCGACGCTCGCGCCGCAATCGGTCTCGTTGGTCGAGGGATTGGCGATGGTGGGATCGCAGAGCTCGACGCACTGGCTGAACAAGCACGTGAGGCCGAAGGTGCGCGTCTGATTGGTGCCGTCGAGGTAGCTCTGGCCGCCGGCGCAGGGTTGGTCGATGGCGTTGCAGAAGGTGCCGACGGGTTGGCCGGTGCGGGTGGTGCCGAGGCACACGAGGCGGCGCTGTCCCTGACTGCCGACCGCTTGGCAGTAGTTCTCCCCGCTCGTGCTGCCACAGTTGTCGCTGTACGAAAGATCGGTGAAGCGCGGCGTGCACTCGATGAGACAGGCGCCGGCGTCGGCCTTGAGCTGGGCACAGACGCGGCCGGTCGGGCAGCTGTTGCTCAAGCACTCGCTGGTCGTGCAGAAGCCCGTGGCCTCGCCGGGATACGGCTTGCAGAACTCGTCGGGGCGGCACTGGGTGCCCGAGAAGTACGACGCGCCACAACCCTCGCGGCAGGCGCCCTCGACGCACTGCAGGCCCTCTTCGCACATGTCGTCGACGGAGCACTCTTCGCCGCGGCGGCGGCTGCGATCGCGGACACACTCCGTGCCGGCGACGCCAGCGCGCTGATAGCAGCTGAAGCCCTGATTGCACTCGTAAGCAGCGGCAGCGCCGCTCCCGGTCACACGGCAAGGCAAGCCGTCCTGGTCCCAGTCGTAAGTGAGGGAGCAACCGATCGCGGTGGCAAAGCCGAGCACGACAGCCAATCGTGGCAACGTCAGAAAGTCCATGTGCCCACCATTGCGCCACCATGCACCATGGGCGCGATGTCGAGCCGAGGCACGAGGGACGCCCGCCGCGACATCACATCATCGGACGATGGCGATGGATGATAGAAGAAGTAGACGAGCGTGCCGGTGACCACGGTCGCGACACCCAACCCCAAGAGGATGTCGCCCGTGAGCGCCTGCACCTTGCCGGCGCTGCGCGCGCTGTCGGCTTCGGCGCTGCCCTGCGGCGACTCGCGGAACTTGTCGTTGTTGCGCTTGCCCAGGTAAGCGAGCACGCCGCCGCCGACCAGCAAGGCGCCCGCCGTGATGCCACCGTAGAAGAGCACCTGGCGGCGGAACTCCTGGCAGCTCTCGCCCATGCAGTTGTTCGAGCCGGCGTGCACCAAGCCACCACCGGTCTCCCAGCGGCCGTAGAAGATCGAGCCTTCGGTCTTCTTGGTGAGCGTCTCGGGCGCGAAGTGGCGCTCCATCATCAACGTGATCTCGCGCTGATAGCTCGCCGCCACCGTGTCGTAGGTGAAGCTATGCGAGGCGCTCTTCATCTTCTCGTCGGCGGTCAGGTCGAACTGCGTCGTCCGCAATAGCACACGCTCGCCGTCGAGGCGCACGTCGGTGAGGAAGACCTGCTCGACGCCCAGGAGCACGCCCAACTGCGACGCCAAGGTCAGCAGATCTTCGCTGGGCTTCGGGTTGGGCTTCGCCATGACCTCGTTACGTGAGTCGATGGTGAGGTTCACCAGGTGCTCGTACTCGTCGAGCTTCGGCGAAGGGGCGAGCTCGGCCACTTCGCTGGCCTCGGCATTGCCTTTGACGCCGATGACCGTGCCGTATTCACGGTAGCCGTCCTTGATGACGCGCACGTAGTGGCGGCCCTCGAGGGTGCTGTCGACCGTGACCGGCGCAATGCCCACGAACTTACCGTCGACGTAGACCTCGCCGTAGCTCGGGTTCGAGGCGACCGCGATGGAGCCCTTGCGCGCCTTGTTCACCGCGGCCTGCGCCGACTTGAAGATGGTGCGCATGCTCGGGTTGAAGATGGTCGGGTCGGGCTCGACGGTCGAGTCGAGGGTGATGGCCTGCGCCAGACGCTCGCGCCCTTTTTGGTCCTCGCCGCGCAGGATGTGCGTCGCCCCGAGCAGCATGAGGATCTCGGAGACGCGGCGGATGTCGCGCACCACGTAGGCCCGGCGCTCGAGCTCACGCAGGGCGCCGTTCAGGTACTCGACGGCTTGATCGAGGTCGAGCGAGTCATAGGCGTCGCGGCCCTGGGTGAGCAGGTTCTGCGCGCGGGTGAGGACCTGCTGCGGATCGTCGGTGGAGCCGAGGGCGCTGTCGATGGTGACCAGCTCGTAGCGCTCGTCGGTATAGAGCGCCTCGCGCATGAAGTGGCCCACGAAGCCGGCTGCCTTGTCGGAGCCAGCGCCGGTGCCACGCACGATCGAGACGATGCGTGCCTTCTTGGGCGCGAGGTCGTCGACCTGAGCGCGCGCCGAGGCCGCCGAGAGCAGGATGCTGAGAGCCAGAAGGCCGGTAATCGCCGTGGGAGAGCGCATTAAGTCCGCGATGACGCTACACAAGTTGGAGAAGGGGTTCAAGCAGTGGGAAGGTGGGTGTCGAACGTGCGATAAGCCTGTCCCGATGTCGATGCAGGTCTTGCGCTTCTTGTTCTGGGCGCTCGTCATTTACTTCCTGTGGAAACGGGTCCGGGCAGTGCTGCGTCAGGGGAGTCCGGGTCCGCGTTTTCATCCCGGCCAGGGCCAGAACGCGTCGTCTTCTTCCCCGCCGTCGCCCGAACCCGACTCTCCTTATACTGTCCTCGGCGTGAGCTCGGCTTCCCCGCCCGACGAAATTCGTGCCGCCTACCAGTCGCTGGTCCGCAAGTATCACCCCGACCTCGTGGCCACGATGCCGGTCGAGTTCCGCGAGGTCGCCGAGAAGAAGACCAAAGAGATCAACGCCGCCTACTCGCAGCTGAAGCGCTGGGGAGTCGTGAGCTGACGTGAGCACATTGGAAGATTTGGCCCGCTGGAGCGCCGCGCCTTGGGACGCAATGCCACGGGTGAGCGCTGGCGCCGCCGTGAGCGGCCGCCTGAAGACCGAGCCCCAGGACTTCGTGGTCGAGGAGATCCCGGACGCCGAGCCCAGCGGCAGCGGCGAGCACCTCTACGTGTGGATCGAGAAGACCAACCTGCCGGTGCACCAGCTCATGCAGCGCCTGACGCGCGGGCTGAACTTGGACAGCCGCGAGATCGGCACCGCCGGCCTCAAGGATGCGCGCGCCGTGACGCGTCAGTGGGTGTCGATGCCGGAGCGCGTCGAGAGTCGCTTGAGCTCCATCGAGGGCGACGGCTTGAAGGTGCTGAAGGTGTCGCGCGACAGTACGCGGTTGCGGACGGGCCACTTGCAGGGGAACCGCTTCGAGATCCGTGTGCGTGGTGTCGCTCCAGCGGACATCGGGCGGGCGCGGGAGCTCGTGGAGGGCCTGCGTGTCACGGGCGTGCCCAATTACTTTGGACCGCAGCGCTTTGGCCGCGACGGCAACACCTTGGCGATGGGCCGCCAGCTCATCGGCGGAGAGATGCTCAAGCTCAACGCCATGCTCTCGCGCTTGGCCCTCTCGAGCGTGCAGTCGGCGCTGTTCAACGCGTGTCTCGCGGCGCGCGTCTCGGACGGCTTGTTCTCGCGCGTGCTGCGTGGGGACGTCATCGCGGACCGCAAGCTCGGCATCGTCAGCGTCGCCATCGACTCAGCGGTCGAGGAGGAGCGCGCCCGCGCGGGCCGCGTCGTCACCATGGGCCCGATGTTCGGTCCGAAGATGCGCGAGGCACGCCACGAGGTCGCGGCGCGCGAGGCGGCGGTGCTCCAAGCGTCGGGGCTCGATCGCGCGGCCTTCGCGCGCAAGCGTGAGCTGCCCGGCACGCGCCGGCCGTATCGGCTATGGCTGGAGGACGTCGCCTTCACGCCGGCCGACGACGGCTTCGTGGTGAAGCTCGAGCTCCCAGCCGGCGCCTACGCAACCGTGGTGCTGGGCGAGATCATCACTGAAGCCGGGGCGGCCGACGAGAGCGACGACTAGGTTCGGAGCCCGAGCTTCGCGAGCTGCGCCGGGCTGAGGACGCCGCGAAGATCGTCCGCGCTCGGCCGAGACATGCCGGGGCTGCCTTGGGCCGCGAGGCGCAATACTTCAGAGCCGCTGACGAAACGGTCGACGCTCGGCGCTGCCGAGTGAGGCGGCTCTTGGCCCGGCGCGGAGGGCACGGGCGACGGCGTCGGTGCAGGCGTGGCGGGAGGACTCGGCGTGGTCTGGGTGATGAGAGAGAGCGCCATGGGTGCAGAATCTCCGGTTATCTGGTTCTCTGTTGTTATCGGCGACGCACCTTCGCCGGTTGCGTGAGTTTTCGCGCAATCAGCCTAACCACCTGAATTTATTCTTTATTTAAGGCAGTTGGGCAGGAGCGTAAGGCGCTCAAGCAGGCGGGAGGGTGCTCTGCTCGGGCTTGGGTCCGCGGCGGCGGGCCTTCACGAGGAAGCCACTGTGGCCGACCATGCGCATCACTGGCCGCA
>JBDHVB010000131.1:0-15924 GCA_039809465.1 Myxococcota bacterium | reverse complement strand
GGTCCCGCTGGCGCTCTCTACGGCAACGCCGCGGGGGGCGTGCTCATCATCGACAGCAGCATGGACAAGGATACCCTGTCCGCCAATGCGCACGCGACCTTTGGTGCCTATGGCCAGCGCAAGCTCGTCGGTGTGCTCCAGGGCACCGCTGCCGAGACAGGGATCCATGCGAGCGTCGCGCACTACGCGGCGGATGGTTATCGTAACCACTCGGGCTCCGCGACGACCAACGCGCGCCTGAAGCTCCGCCAGGATCTGTGGACGGCGACGAACGTCACCTTCACCGCCGCGTACAGCAACTCCCCCAAGGGCGACGACCCGGGTGGTCTCACCGGCACCGAGCGGCATTTCCGCCCCAGACTCGCAGCACCGACGGCACTCACCTTCGACACCGGCGAGGAGATGGAAGAGGCGCAGTTCGGCGCCACCTTGAAGACTGCTTTGACGGATACGCAGAACCTGAGCGTCAACGCGTTCTATCTGCGCCGCGACTTCACCAGCAACGTACCGACGCGCACCGTCGACTTCGACCGCAACTTCTTCGGCGGCGGCGCGCACTACACCTGGAATCCCGAGGTCGCGGGCCGCACCCATACGCTGGGCGTCGGCCTCGACGTGCGTCAGCAAGCCGATGACCGCGTCAACGACACCAACGCGGGCGGCAACGGCGTCGAGCCGCGCTTGCTCGACCAGCGCGAGACGGTGCGCTCGATTGGCGCCTACGTGCACGGGCTCGCGCGCCTCACCGAGCAGCTCACGCTCCTCGCGAGCGCCCGCCACGACAACGTCCGCTTTAGCGTCGACGACCATCTGGGCACCGGCTCCGGCGCGCGCACCATGCAGGCGACGACGTTCTTGGGCGGCGCGAGCTTCGCGCTCACGTCGCAGCACAACCTCTACGCCAACGTCTCGCAGGCCTTCCAGACGCCGACCACGGTCGAGCTCGCTCAACCCGGCGGGGGGCTGAATCGCGACGTCGACCCCGAGCGGGCGTTGAGCAGCGAGGTCGGCGCGCGCGGCCGCCTGTACGGCATCCGCTATGACGTAGCGGCCTACTACATTCGCCTCACCGACGAGCTCATCCCGTTCCAGGACGCCGACCAGCGCACCTTCTACCGCAACGCCGGCAAGTCACGCCGCTGGGGCGCGGAAGCATCGCTCGGCGCAAAGCCCGTGCGCGGCATGACCGTCAACGTCGCCGCGACCATCCTCGATGCGCGCTTCGTCGACTACGCGAGCAACGGCGTCGACCGCGGCGGCAACAAGGTCCCGGGCATCGAGCCGCTCCGCTTGGGCGGCACCGTCGCCTACGTGACGCCCTGGGGCACCTTCGCGGGCACCGACCTCGCATACGTCGGCCACACCTTCGTCGACGACGCCAACACGATCACCAACCGCTCGGCGATGCTCGTCGACCTGCGCCTGGGCCAGCGTCACTCCTTCGGCCCCTTGGGCGCCGAGGTATTCGCCGGCCTGCGCAACGTGCTGCTCGACCGCTACGACGACAACGTCCGCATCAACGCCGCAGGCGGCCGCTACTTCGAGCCCGCGAGCCCGCGCACCTTCTACGCGGGCGGCGGGGTCACTTGGATGTTCGACTAGGGCCCTCGCGGGCTGTTCAGTGATGCGTTGTTCCCCGGGGTGCTCTGCTCTAAAGTCCGCCGGGCATGTCGAACTCCCTGGTCATCAACAGCTCGCCCTCCGAGGTCCGCGTCGCTCTCCTCGAGAACGACGTGCCATGCGAGGTGTACATCGAGCGCTTGGGCGACCGTGGGGTCGTCGGCAACGTCTATCGCGGCAAGGTGGTGCGCGTGCTCCCCGGCATGCAGGCCGCCTTCGTGGAGATCGGCCTCGACCGCACCGGCTTCCTCTACGTGAACGACGCGTTGCCGATGGCGTTGACCGCTGACGCGGACGTCGACGAGGATGTCGACGAGCACCGCCGCCAGCACGGTGAGGACGACTCCGAGGAGTCGCCGCGCGAGCGCCGGCCGAATCGCATCCAGCCCGCGGCCAACATCTCGGACGTGCTCAAGCAGGGCCAAGAGATCTTGGTCCAGGTGCAGAAGGAGCCGCTCGGCACCAAGGGCGCGCGCCTCACCCGGCACGTCAGCATCCCCGGCCGTCACCTCGTCTACATGCCGTTCTCGACGCACATCGGGGTCTCGCGCCGCATCACCGATCCGATGGAGCGCGAGCGCCTGAAGGCCGCGGTCACCAAGCACCGCGAAGGCGGAGGCGGCTTCATCGTGCGCACCGCCACCGAGGGCGTCGAGGACGCGGACATCGAGCGTGAGGCGAAGATGCTGCGCCAGCTGTGGCGCGACATCGAGAAACGCGGCGCCAGCGGCCCCACGCCGCGGTTGGTCTACGAGGACCTCGATCTCGTCTTGCGCACCACGCGCGACTTGTTCATCGAGAGCATCGACCGCGTCATCGTCGACCGCGAGGAAGACTACGAGCGCGTGCGGCAGTTCGTCGCCGGCTTCGCGCCCGAGCGCGAGAGCAAGATCGAGCTCTACCGCGCCATGGAGCCGATCTTCGACCACTACGGCATCGAGGTCGAGATCGAGCGCGCCCTGGAGCGCCGCGTCTGGCTCAAGTCGGGCGGCTACATCGTCATCGACCAGGCCGAGGCCCTGACCGTGGTCGACGTGAACTCGGGGCGCTTCGTCGGCAAGTCGTCGCTCGAGGAGACCATCACCCAGATCAACCTCGAGGCCGTCAAAGAGGTCGTCTTCCAGATCCGCCTGCGCAACATCGGCGGCATCATCATCATCGACTTCATCGACATGGCCCGGGCCGAGAACCGCGAAAAGGTCCTGGCGGCCCTCCAGGAGGCCCTGAAGCGCGACAAGGCCAAGACGACCATCGTCCGCATGAGCGAGATCGGCCTGGTCGAGATGACCCGCAAGCGCACCCGGGAGAGCATCGGCCACCTACTCACCGAGACTTGCTCGTATTGTAAGGGCCGCGGCGCCGTGAAGAGCGACCGGACCGTGGCCAACGAGATCCTGCGAGCGATAGCCCGTCACCTGGCCCGGGAGCCTGCCGGCACCGTGTTAGTGAACATGCAGCCGTCGATTGCCGATTATCTCTACGCCACTGAAAACCTGCAGATTGAAGAGCTGGAAGAGCGCTATCAAGCCCGCATCGTTCCAGTGGCCAGAGAAGGGTATCACCGAGAGAATTGGGAGCTCGTCACGACTCCCAAGCGCGCTGGGTGATGGGAGCTCGGTTGGTGAAAACGCTGCAATGGCTTGGGTTTTTGGCCGTGGCATGTGTCCTGGGGGCGGCTCCACACGCCTTGGCGGCGGACCTTACCTGGAAGGAAAAGGCCGAGCGCGACCTCGCGGCGTTGAAGGTCGCCATCGAGGACAGTCACCCAGGCTCGATTGACACCGAGAACCCGCAATTCCGGGTTTGGTTGAACGAGGGGTACATCAAGGCCCGTCAGATGCTGGTCCGCGTCGAGGACGGCGCCGGCTATGCCGCGGTGCTCCGCTACTACGTCAACGGCTTCAAGGACGTGCACCTCTCGGTGAAGCTCTCGGGGGTCGGCAAGCTCCGCTCGCCGGGCTTCCTGGTGAAGCTCGACAAGGGCGGCGAGTACGTCGTCGCGAACCGCATGAACCTCGAGGCCAAGGTCCCGCCGATCGGTAGCAAGCTGCTCTCGTGCGACGGCAAGTCCGCGATGATGCTCGCGCACGACAACCTCGACCCTTACTTCACCGTCACGCAGCTCAACGCCCACCGCTGGATGGCGGCGCCGTATCTCTTCGTGGACGACGGCAACCCGTTCGTGACGCGCCCGGAGCGCTGCCTCTTCCAGACGCCCACCCAAGGCAACCAGGAATTCACGCTGCAGTGGAGCGAGGTCTCTGGCGTCGCGATCGACAACGCCATCGGCGGCATCCTCGACTGGAACCCGAACCTCGGTGTCCGCAAGCTCGCCAACCGCGGTTACTGGATCACCGTACCGACGCTCCTCGCCTCGTCGGACAGCCCGCAGTTCGCGGACCTGATGGCGGACATCCGCAAGAACGCGCAGGCCATCCGCGATAGCGATGTATTGGTGATCGACGTGCGCTCGAACGCTGGTGGCTACCATCCCTGGGGCACCGCTATCGCGTACGCCATCTGGGGTGAGAATTACGTGAAGCGTCGGGCTCCCGACGCCGTGCTCGACGCGCGCGTGTCGGCGGCGAACGCCTCGTTCCTCGCGACGCCGGAAGCCAAGAAGGAGACGGCGGCGCTGGCGAAGCTCGAAGGCTCGACGCGTATCCTCGGCGATGAGCTGCGCGCCGCGTACGACCAGAACAAGCAGTGGGTGAGCTTCCCCATTTATCCGACGCTCAAGCCGAAGGCGCGCCTCTCCGACAGCCCCGTGAAGGCGAAGGTCGTCTTGTTGACGGACAGCTGGTGCACGAGCGCCTGCCTGATGTTCGCGGACCTGCTGTTCGAGCTCGGCGACGTCATGCACGTCGGCCAAGCCACCAACGCGGACACCTTGTACACCGGCGTGCGCAAGCAAAAGCTCGAATCGAAGCACGCATCGCTGATGCTGCCGACGGAAGTGTTCCGCCGCCGCAAGCGGGGCTCGAATCAGACCTACGTGCCGAAGCATTTCTTCCGTGGCGAGATGAGCGACACGTATGAGCTCGAGCGGTGGATCCTAGCGCTGACGGCGCCGCAGCCGCGCGCGAAGCTCGCGAGCAGCGAGGGCTCGAGTGCCGAGCAGCCTCCGCGCCGGCCGGTGACGGGGCGTTGAGCTTTTACGTGGGTGAGTAGGCTTCCGCGATCCGCGCAAACTCACTCAACGACAGCGTCTCGGCGCGCCGCGTACCTTCCACGCGCGCCCGCGCCAGCAAATCATCCGCTTCAGCAGACGAGAGCTTCAACGCCCCGCTCAGCGCATTCTTCAGGGTCTTGCGCCGCGCGCTGAAGCCGGCGCGTGCCACCTCGACCACACGGGCATCCAGCTCTGGCGTGAAGCGCTCCTTCTTGAGCTGCAGCGCCACGACGGCGGAGTGCACCTTCGGCGGCGGATGGAACGCGCCGGGCGGCACCTCGAACACGAGGCTCGCGTCGAAGGCGCGCTGCACCAGCACCGACAGCAAGCCGTAGGTCCGGTCACCCGGGGGCGCCACCAAGCGATCGGCGACCTCGCGCTGGATCATGATCACCGCCCGCGCCACGTTGGGCTGCGCGTCCGCGAGCGACACGATGATGCGGCTCGAGAGCTGATAGGGGAGGTTGCCGGCGACGGTGAGAGGGCCACCGTTTTCGCGGGCGAGCGCTTCGTAGTCGAGGTCGGCGGCGTTTGCCTCGAGGATGGTCAGGTCGCCGAGGCCCGCCATGTTCTCGCGCAGGATCGGCACCATGTCGCGATCACGCTCGACGGCGATCACCTTCGCGCCACGGCCCAGCAGATGCGCCGTCAGCGCCCCCATGCCGGCGCCGAGCTCGAGGATCGTATCGCCCGTTCCGACCTTGGTGGCCGCGGCGATGCGCGCGGAGACGGTGGCGTCCTTCAAGAAGTTCTGGCCCCAGCTCTTCTTGGCCTTGAGACCCGCGCGCGACAACAGCGCCTTGGCATCGGTGGGTGACGTCATCGCGCCCGCTCGCTTTTACGATTCTTGATCTTCGTCCGCGTATCGATCGCGTTCCCCAGGGGCCAGCGCGAGGTCACGGACGTCGCGAAGTCGTCGTGCTCGCCGCGCGCCAAGCGCATCCAGCCGGCGGCGGCGATCATCGCCGCGTTGTCCGTGCACAACACCTTCGGTGGCACGAAGCACCACAAGCCTGCCAAGGCGCAGCGCTCGCTCAGTAACGCGCGCAAGCGGCCGTTCGCGGCGACGCCACCCGCGACCGCGACACCACCGGCGCCGATGCGCTTCGCGGCGCGCACCGCTTTGGCGGACAGAACGTCGACGATGGCTTCTTGCACGGACGCGCACAGATCCGCCATCTGCTTGGCATCGAGCCCCGGATGCTCGCGCAGGTACGTCGCGACCGCCGTCTTCAGGCCGGAGAACGAGAACTCCATCGAGGCGTGCTGGGGCAGGGCGCGCGGAAACTTCAACGCGCCGGGGTCTCCCCCCATGGCCGCCTTCTCCAGCGCGGGGCCACCGGGATAACCGAGACCCAAGAGCTTCGCGACCTTGTCGAACGCCTCACCGGCCGCGTCATCACGCGTGCCACCGAGCAGCGCGTAGTCGCCGAAGGCGCGCACCGCATAGAGATGCGTGTGGCCACCGCTCACGACCAGCGCGACGTGCGGGTAGGTCGGCGGCTCATCGGCGAGCAGCGCCGCGGCGACGTGACCTTCGAGGTGGTTCACGCCAATCCACGGGATGCCGCGCGCCAGCGCGATGCCCTTGGCCATCTGCACGCCCACGAGCAACGCCCCCACGAGACCCGGGCCGCGTGTTACCGCGACCGCGTCGACCGTCGCGATGCCACCCACCGGCGCGACCGCCTGATCGACGACGTCCACCAGGCGCGCCACGTGCTCGCGTGACGCCACCTCGGGCACCACTCCGCCAAAGCGGGCATGCGCGACCGTCTGCGAGTGGATGACGTTGGTCACGAGCTTCGGACCGTCATCCACCACCGCCGCCGCGGTCTCGTCGCAGCTCGTCTCGATGCCCAAGACCCGCACTACTTGCAGGTCTCCGGGGTGTCGCAGTCGCCGTCACAGGCCCGGAGCGTGAGCGTGATGGTGCGCGCGCTCGAAAAGCCAACCGACCCGCGCGCCGACTTGTAGCCCTCTTTGCTGGCGCGCACGGCATAGGGGTTCTCGTCGCAATCGAAGGCGCCGAACTGGCAGGCGTCCCACTCGACGTCGACGGTGCCGTCCTCGCCCGTGGTGTCGCAGACCTCGTTGTCGCGGCCGTCTTCCATCTCGAGGACGACCACGGCGTCGGGCACCGGCGCGCCTTCTCCGTCGACGACGCGGACGTTGAACTCGGTCGGATCGCCGTTCAGGGCGCCGCGGCAGCCGGCGACGAGCAGCAAACAAAGGGAGAGGGCTCGCAACATGGGGCGACGCAGTACCTCAAGGCGGCCTTCCTCGTCACCCCCGCAAGGCGCGCCACAAACTTGTAAGTTCGGCCGCCATGCCGCACACCCAAGAGGTGCGCTTCGTCCTCTCCCTGCTGGCTTTTCTGACGCTCACGGCCACCGCGGCCGCGGCCGACGACTATGTTTGGGATCCCGAGCAACGCACGATCGTCGAGGACTGGCTCGAGGCCGTCGGCAAGAAGAAGCCCAAGGAGACCCTGGGCGAGCTCGCGGTGCGGGCCGGCAAGCTCCGGCTCGGCACGCCGTACCTCGATGCGCCCCAGCTCGACGCGCCCGAGGAGCTGCACATCGAGCTGTCGACTCTGCAATGTCAGTCGTTCGTCGAGAGCAGCATGGCCGTCGCGCGCTGCGTTTGGAACGAGACGCCGACCGCCGAGTGCGTCGCCGAGGAGATCCGCAATTTCCGCTATCGCGATGGCCAGGTGAACGGCTTCGCCTCACGGCTGCACTATTTCAACGACTGGCTCACGGACAACGCGCGCCGCGGCAGCATCGTCTTGCTCGCCGACAAGCTGAACACCAAGGCCTGGACCCAGCGCTTCGACTACATGTCGAAGCACCACAAGCGTTACCCGCAGCTCACGCACGCCGACATCCTGGAGGCCATCAGCGCCGCCGAGACCCGCCTCACCGCCACCGAGTACCGCATCGTGCCCAAGGAGCACGTCGCCGCCGCCGAGAGAGAGCTGCAGACGGGCGATGTCATCGCCTTCGTCACCAGCCAAAAGCCCGGCCTCATGATCTCGCACACCGGCTTCGTGGTGCGCGGCGCGAGCGGCGCCCTCCACGTGATGCACGCCTCGAGCTACCACCAGAAGGTCATCATCACGCGCACCGATCTCGCAGGCTACGTGAACGCGCGCGAAGACCGCCAAGGCATCATGGTAGCCCGCCCCCAGCCCCCACTCGTCCCGACCACCACCGCCAACGCCACCCAGTAATCAGTTAACTGTCACCGATTGATAGCAAGCGGAGACGCGGGCCTGTGCCTCCGAGAAAGCCGGCACTTCATTCAGCGGCCCATCCGTCGTCTCACGACAGAGGTCCGCAAACCCCCGCGTGGAGCCGCCCGACACGGCGCAACACGATAGTTTCGAAGTGATGCCAAGCAGCCGTCAGGTTCCACCTTGCCTTTGTGGAACCTGACCTCTAGCGAGGCCCTGCCGAGCGAAAAAGAGGCACGCTGCGCCTGGCTAGGGGCACACGAAGCCAGGCGCAGCGCATACGTCCGAGTCCGGCAACTGAAGATGTAGCGTGGATGCGCCGGAACGACGGGGCACGGGGTTCGACCGACGTTGTTCATCAGTGGGGGCTCACTGAACAACGGTGGAGGTCGATAGTATCGATCGGGCGAGGGGTTTGGTTCGCAAATCGCCCCGAGCCACACCCGGTAAATGGCCGGATCATTGCCAGACCGATTTTCGTCCCACACAATCGGCGGTCTGCATGACCCGAGGCCGTGAACCCGACCATTTCAGCCGTAAAGCCCAGAAAGAGGGCCACGCTGCCCGCTCGATCTACAAGCTCGAGGAGATCGACCAGCGCTGGAAGCTCCTCAAGAAAGGCCAACGCGTCCTCGATCTGGGCTGCAGCCCCGGCTCCTGGATGCAGTACGCCGCCGCCAAGGTCGGCCCCGCCGGCCGCGTCCTGGGCATCGACTTGAAACCGGTGAACGCGACCTTCCCGCCGCACGCCGAGTCCCGGGTCGGCGACATCTACAAGATCGACCAAGCCTCGATCGGCGACGCCTACGACGTAGTGCTCTCCGACATGGCGCCCTCCACCATGGGGGACCACACCACCGACGCCTTGCGCTCGGCGGCGCTCGCCGAACAGGCGATCGCTATCGCGGACGCATACGTCAAGCCGGGTGGCTCCATGGTCGTGAAGGTGCTCGAGGGTGGCGAGATCAACAACCTGGTGGCGCTCATGCGCCGCATCTTCGACAAGGTCGAGCGCCTGCGTCCGCAAGCCACGCGGCAGCGCTCGACCGAGATTTTCCTCGTAGGACTCGGCCGTAAAGCGGCCGCGAAGGACCCCTCATCGTGACGGTTACCCGTACCCGCTTCGACAACGGCATCACCCTCCTCACGCAAGAACAGAACGCCGCGCCGGTCGTCGCCATCCAAGTCTGGGTCAATGTCGGCTCGGCCGACGAGACCGACGACATCGCCGGCATCGCCCACGTGCACGAGCACATGCTCTTCAAGGGCACCGAGAAGCGCGGCTTGGGCGAGATCGCGCGCGCCGTGGAAGGGGCGGGCGGCGAGATCAACGCCTGGACCTCGTACGATCAGACCGTCTACCACGTGGTGCTCGCCTCCGACGAAGCCGCGACTGGCCTCGACATCTTGAGTGACGCCATCCGCAATAGCGCCTTCGACGCCGAGGAGCTGGGGCGCGAGATCGAGGTCATCATCGAGGAGATCCGCCGGGCCGAGGACGCGCCGTCGCGCCGCATCGCCAAGGCGTTGTTCGCTTTGGCGTACGAGCAGCACACCTACCACCGCCCGGTCATCGGCAGCGAAGCCACGGTGCGCGCCCTCACCCGTGAGCGCATCTTGCAGTTCTTCAAGGAGTGGTATCGCCCCGACAACATCACCGTCGTCATCACCGGCGCCTTCGAGACCCAGCAGATGGTGCAGCTCGCCCGCCGCTACTTCGGCGACTGGCGGGTCAGCGGCCACAAGAAGGTCGTCGCCCGCGCCACCGAGTCCGAGCAGCAAGATCTGCGCTTGCGCGTGATGAGCGAGCAGGTGAAGGAGTCGCGCGTCTCGGTGGCCTGGCACATCCCCGGGCTCGTCCACCAGGACATCGCCGCCATCGACGTCCTCTCGGTGCTCCTGGGCCACGGCGACAGCTCGCGCCTCTACGTGAAGACGCGGCGTGCCGAGGAGCTGGTGAACGACGTGTATGCTTATGCGTACACCCCGCGCGACCCTGGCTTGTTCATCGTCGGCGCTGGGCTCAAGGCCGAGATGATGGATCGCGCCCTCGAGTCCGCTCTGTCCACGGTCTACGACATGCGGCACCGCTTGGTCGGCGCCGACGAGCTCGAGAAGGCGAAGGTCATCGTGCTCTCGGAGTCGGCCTATCAGCGCGAGACCGTGCAAGGCGAGGCGCGCAAGCTCGGCTTCTTCGAGACCGTCGCGGGCGACTACGCCTTCGAGAAGTCGTACGACGCGGCGCTGCGCAAGCTCACCGCCGAGGACATCCGCGAGGCCGCCCGCAAGTACCTGACGCGCGCCCCGAGCATCGTCATGCAACAGCCCCCCGAAGCGCCCGTGCCTGGCCTCGAGCAGGTGCGCGCGCTGGTCGAGCGCGCGTGGAGTCGCGCCGGTGAGCGCTTGCACCGTGGCACCCGCGGCGAGCTCGACGTCACGCGCGTCACGCTCACCAACGGCTGCACGTTGCTCCTGCGTGAGGAAGACTCGCCGGTCATCGCGGCCCGCGCCGTCGCGCTCGGCGGCGTGCTTTGGGAGGACGCGTCGAACAGCGGCATCGGTAACCTGCTCGCCTCGGTGTGGGGCACGGCGACGACCCGCTACGACGCCGAAGAGCTCGCCGGGAAGATCGCGGGGCTCGGAGGCTCGCTCGCCTCCTTCAGCGGCCGCAACAGCATCGGTCTGCGCACCGACGTCATCCGCGAAAACGCAGTGGAGGGCCTCACCCTGTTCTGCGACGCGCTGCTCACGCCCGAGCTGTCGCGCGAAGACATCGAGCGCGAGCGCCAGGTCATCATCGAGCGCATCAAGAACCGCGAGGACAACCCGGCGGGCTACGGCTTCGACATCTTCTCGTCGATGATCTTCCCGGGCCACCCGTACGGCTTCCGCATGACCGGCACCGAGGAGAGCATCGCCGGCATCGATCAGACGGCGCTCATGCAGCACCTGTCGCGCCTGGTCTCGCCCGACAAGCTGGTCATCAGCGTGACCGGCGGCATCGAGGTCGACCGCGTGCTCGACACCTTGGCGACGCGCCTCGAGGCCATCCCGCGCGGCCCGAGTCTCCCACCCGCGCCGAAGATGCCGCCCATGCCGGATGGTCCGCGCGAGAAGACACACACGCTCGACAAGAAGCAATCGCACGTCCTCATTGGCGGACGCGGCACCACCATCGACGATCCGGACCGCTTCGCGCTCGAGGTGCTGACCACGGTGCTGTCGGGTCAGAGCGGCCGCCTGTTCATGGATCTACGCGACCGCCAGAGCCTCGCCTACTCGGTGAGCAGCACCGCGGTCGAAGGCCTGCAGCCGGGCCACGTGCTGGTGCACATGGGCACGAGCCCCGAGAAGGTCGAGCAGGCGGTGAAGGGCCTCTACGAGCACTTGCAGCGCATCGCCACGGAGCCGGTGAGCGACACCGAGCTGATGCGCGCCAAGCGCTACCTCATCGGCACGCACGCCATCGAGCTGCAGCGCACCGGCTCGCGCGCCACCAGCATGGCGCTCTCGGAGCGCTTCGGGCTGGGCTATGCGGCGCAGGCCAAGTACCCCGACAACATCCGGGCGGTCTCGGCGGCGCGGGTGCTCGAAGTGGCGCGGCGCTATCTTGACCCTGCGAAGCTCGTGCAAGTCGTGGTAGGTCCCCGCCTCGCATGAAGCGATTGCTCCTGGGTTTTGCGCTCCTCGCGAGCGCTTGTGGTGGTGACGACGACTTCGACGGACCAGACCTCGCGAAAGAGCTCGCGGTGGTGCCTGGCCTCACGGTCCTCGAGCAGGTGAACCTGGCGGATGGCCGCAGCCGCGTCGTCGCGGACTTCACGCAGCTCACCGATCACGCCGACCCCGCGAGCGCGACCTTCGCGCAGCGCCTCTTCATTTATCACGCCGATGCCGCGGCCCCGACCGTGCTCATCACGCAGGGCTACGGTGGCGGCGGCGGGGGCATCTCGGAGCCCACCGCGGTCGTGAACGGGAACGAAGTGCAGGTCGAGCACCGCTTCTTCGGCTCGTCGAAGCCCGAGACCATCGATTGGTCGAAGCTCACCATGGCCCAGGCGGCCGCCGACCATCACGCCGTCATCGAGGCATTGCGCGTCTATTATAGCGGAGCGTGGATCTCCGCCGGCTCGAGCAAGGGTGGCGTCGCCGCGCTCGCGCACCGCAGCCTCTATCCCAGCGACGTGAGCGGCACCGTCGCCTATGTCGCCCCGCGCTCCGAGGGCCTCGCCGACCCGCGCTTCGCCACCTACGTGGACGAGCTGGGCGCCGCCACCTGCGGCGCCGAGCTGCGCGCTTTCCAGAAGGACGTCCTCACGGAGCCGCGCCGTGGCCAGCTCACCGCCCGCCTCACCACCGCGATGGCGCAGCGTGGCTATGCGATCACCCAGCTCGGCGCCGACCGCATCCTCGAGCTCACCACCGTCGAGACGCCGTTCACGTTCTGGCAGTACACCGGCGAAGGCAACTGCGACTTCATCCCGGACGTCGACGATGACAGCGACAACGACGTGCTGGCGTTCATCGACGCGACCAACCGCTTCGTCTTGTGGAGCGACGAGGGCATCGCCGAGGACCAGGCGTACTGGCTCGCGGTGGTCCAGGAGCAGGGCTACCCGGGCGATACCGTCACGCACCTCGCCGGTCTGCTGCGCTACGACGACCAGCCGGTGCCGCCGCAGATGGTCACCGCCGTCAACCCGGTCCCCGCGTACGATCCAGCACCGATGCAGGCCATCGACGATTGGGTCGCGACCCAGGCGAGTCAGCTCGTGCTGATCTACGGCGGCCGCGATCCTTGGACCGCCGGCGCCTTCACGGTCTCGGGCGCGAACGACACGAGCAGGCACACGGTGGCGCTCGGCAATCATTTGTCGGCCATCAGTGACCTGCCGGAGGCCGAGCGCTCGGACGTGTTCGCGCGCATGCGTGCCTGGGTCGGTCAGTGACCCCATGCGGGCGAGCTTGCTTGGCCATGCCAGCCTGATCGTCGAAGCCGGAGGGACCCGGCTCATCACCGACCCGCTCTTCTTCGGCCCCGGCGAGCGCACGCTCGACCCCTGTCCCAAGCGCGTCGTGCACGTCGACCAATTGGGCGCGCTCGACGCCATCGTCATCTCGCACCGCCACCTCGACCACTTCGATATGGAGTCGCTGCAGCGGCTCGACCGGCGCCTCCCGATGTTCATGCCGCAGGACGCGGAGCTCGCGGCCAAGGCGCGCGGCTTGGGCTTCGTGAGTGTGCGTGAGCTCTCGCCGTGGGAAGAGGTCACGCTGGGCGCCATCACACTCATGGTGACGCCGTCGCACCGCACCGACGTGAGCGAGATGGGGATGGTCTTCATGACCTCCACGGGCGCCGTGTGGAACCAGGTCGACACGGTGGTCGATCAGGCGACGTGCCTGCGTGTGCTTTCGCGGACAGGTGGGCTCGAGGCCGCCTTCTGCGCCTACAACCCGCTGCTCGAGCACGCCACCATGTGGTACGCTGAAACGGACTTCCCGCAAGCCCGCTACGAGCGCCTGCTGGAGATGGCGCTGTGCAGCGAGGCGCGCGTCGTGGTGCCGGGCTCGTTCGGCCTGCGCATGGTCGGCAAATACGCGCACTTCAATCAGCGCTGTTACCCGGTGAGCCGCGAGCGCTTCGCCGCCGACTTCGTGAAGCTCGCGCCAGAGCGCGCCGCGTGGATCCTGAATCCGGGGGAGGGCATCGAGGTGGCGCGCGGTAAGGAGCCGGTGCGCATCATTCAGCCCTACGCCACGACCCTCGCGGACGACACCTGCCTCACGCACTTCGCGCCCGACACGCCCATGCCCGAGCTCGTCGACGAGAACCCGACGCGCTTCCCGGACCGCGAGCTCGAGCGCGGCCTCGAGCACATCATCACCCGGGTGTGGCCGAAGCGCGCCGCCGAGCTCCTCGCGGGAGCCACCGGTGGGCCGCTGCGCACCTTGAAGAGCCGCCGGGCCACCCTCGACTTCGAGGTGGTCCTCCCGAAGCGGCGCCGGCGCTGGCGTTTGACCGGTTGGGTGCCCGAGCCGACCGTGAAAGAGGTCGACGCGGAGGACGCCGAGGGGGCCGACTACACCTTCACCTATGTCGCCTCCCAGGTTTACGGGGTGGCGGTCGACCGCCCGTACCAGACCCCCGAGGTGCTGGCCCGACGCGCTAGAAGCCCTAGACCGGGCGGTCTGACGCCGATCGACCCGGCCCGCCTGGCCGGCGTGGACGGCTATGCGACGACCGACGAAAACTTCGGCTGGAGCCCGCTCGATATTCTCGAGGGCCAGCGCCTTTGATCGCTTGACAACTCTGGTCCCCTTCTCTAGAAACGCGCGCTCTTTGAGAGGTTCTGCAATGAAGACTGTCAGCGCCAAAAAAGAAGAAGTGGCGCGTAAGTGGTACATCGTCGACGCCAAGGACCAAGTCCTGGGCCGTATGGCGACCCGCATCGCCACTGTCCTCCGTGGCAAGCACAAGCCGATCTACACCCCGCACACCGACACCGGCGACTTCGTCATCGTCATCAACGCCGACAAGGTCAAGCTGACGGGTAACAAAGAAGACGACAAGATGTACTACGATCACACCGGTTGGGCCGGTGGCATCGTCGAGCGCAACGCCGCCAAGCTCCGCGAGCGCGAGCCGACCGCGATGGTCGAGCGCGCCGTCGCCGGCATGATCCCGCGTGGCAACCTCGGCAACGCCGTCATCGGCAAGCTCCGCGTTTACGCTGCTGGCGAGCACCCGCACGCCGCCCAGAAGCCCGAACCGCTCCCCGTTTAATTCCCAAGGTAGACTGCAATGGCTCAGGCACAACGTTTCTACGGTACCGGTCGTCGTAAAGAATCGACCGCTCGCGTTTACATCAAGAACGGCGAGGGCACGATCACCATCAACAAGCGCACCATGGACGACTACTTCGGCCGTGAGACGCTCAAGATGATCCTCCAGCAGCCGCTCGACATCACCGAGCAGCGCGGCAAGCTCGACATCATCGTCAACGTGAAGGGCGGCGGTCTCGCCGGCCAAGCTGGCGCCATCCGCCACGGCATCACCCGCGCGCTGATGGAGATGAACCCGGACCTGCGCCTCACCTTGAAGAAGGCCGGTTTCGTGACCCGCGATCCCCGCGCGGTCGAGCGCAAGAAGTACGGCCGCCCCGGCGCCCGCAAGCGCTTCCAGTTCAGCAAGCGCTAAGCTTTTTCAGCTCGCGTTTTACGGAGCCCGCGTCACGAGCATTGGCAGTGACGCGGGCTTTCGTGTTTTAGGACCGCATGCCTTCCAACGACCGCCCTTACGTCATCTGCCACATGGCTCCCTCGGTCGATGGCCGCATCGTCGTCGACAAGTGGAAGATCCGCTTCAGCGAGCTCACCAGCGCCTACGAGAGCGCGGCGGAGAAGATCGGTGGCGATGCGTGGATCATCGGGCGCGTCTCGATGGAGCCGTATGCCGGCAAGTCGAAGGTGCCCAAGCGGCCGCGCGGCGCCAAGAAAATCCCGCGCGCCGACTTCGTGGCCGACCCGCACGCCACCTCGTTCGCTATCGCGGTCGACCCGTCCGGCAAGCTCACCTGGCGCAAGAGCGAGGTCGACGGCGAGCACTTCATCACGGTGCTCACCGAGAAAGTGTCGGACGACTACTTGGCGTTCCTGCAGGCACGCGGCGTCTCGTACGTTTTCGCGGGCAAGAAGGACATCGACCTGAAGCTCGCGCTACGCAAGCTACGCGCCCTCTTCGGCGTCGAGCGCCTGCTCCTCGAGGGCGGCGGCGCCATCAACGGCACCTTCCTCGACGCCGGCCTCATCGACGAGCTGAGCGTGGTCCTCATGCCCATCGCCGACGGCTCGGTCGGCACGCCGACGTTGTTCGACGCCCCGAAGGCCCGCG